>JANOBP010000078.1:0-4195 GCA_031411715.1 Verrucomicrobiaceae bacterium
CGTTGGAGACTCTGTTTGAAAAAGCCACCGCACCACTGGTTGCACCTGAATTGTGAATCAGTATGCCCAGCGTTGACACTATTTCTCCCGACGCTGATACTCAGTAGCCGCTACTCTTCCTCCAGATCATGTCACTCCGCAAAAAAATCAAACGCCTCATCAGCGGTCCCTCGTACGCCGAGCTCGAAAAGCAGTTGTCTTTTCTGAGAGAGGAGGCGGACATCTACAAGGCCGCCACCTGGTATGGTAATACCGTTCCACTTTGGGCCAACAAGGATGGAGTCGAAAATTGGAGGGCTTCGCAACTGGCTTTTCAAGGCGCTGTCGATCCTGCAGTGCATGATGAGTTCACTAAGGTGGGGCACGTCATTCGGGAAGATCTCTTCCCAAATGAACTCATCCAGCGGATGACTGCAGCTTTTGACAAGACATTGCCTGACCCACAAAAGGCCAGCAATCCCTTTTTTGACTCTCCAAAGCTGCTCAAAGCTTACAGCTATGGCCCTATGCCCGGAACTGTTCCGGATTGTCGGCGCGATCTGAAGGATGCTGCACGCGATCTGCCGATGTGGAAGGAGCTTTTCAGTGATACCTTCGTCAATCTCATTCGCAGTTGCCTTGGTTCCAACTTCACCATCAACAGCGTACATGCTGCGCAGAATTCTCATTGCCCACCGGAATTCATCAAAGTGTTCGAACCCTTCTCTGACCGCTGGCACTTTGATGATCAGCATAGCGACACGGTGTACATCTTCACCTACTTGAAGCCAGTGGACATGACGCAGGGTCCCTTCCATGTGCACAATCTTGAAAATTCCCGCCGACTTCTTCGACTCGGTTACGATAAGCGGAAACGCTGTGAATCCGTCGGCTGCGGTCTTGATCCCAGCACTTATGAGAATCCGCCGTCCACAAAACTCACCGGACCTGCCGGTGCTACGATGATCACGATGAATGCTCTATGCCTCCATCGCGCGGGCACGCCCGATTTCGGAAAGACACGCGAACTTCTCTACATCAAGCTTCGCCCCTCGAAAGAACTCAACCTCATCCCAGACGGCAACAAGCCATCTATGATGACCGCCGCTAAGTCATGATCGACTGGAACCTCCCTCTCGAGCAACTCCCGGAAGACGTTCCCTTTGCGGAACTTCCCCCCGTCGCACAGGCCCTCGTGCGGCGTAATATTCTCCTGCGAGAGAAACTCGCCGCAGCCGAGGCTGCGCTGCTTGTCGCAGAGGAAAAAATCAAGGCACTCGAAGCTCCCAAAGCCAGCGCGTAAATCTCCCGCTGCTTTTTTCAGCACCCGGGCTAAACTCCCGCCATGCCTCGTCGCCTGCCCGTCACCCTCTTCATTTTCGCCATCGCGGGAATGGTTCTGGCTTTGGGCTGGATGGGGGTTCAATGGCGTGAGCAGACAGCTGCGGATAGCGCTCTTGAGCAGACCAGCAAGAAGCGCAAAACCTCGCCATTGCTACCCGCTAATCTCCCACCTCCTCAGGCCCCTGCCCTGGAAACCAAAGCTGAGCCAACGCTCGCATCTACCATCGCTGACGCGCTTGAGAATCCAGAGGCGCTTGAGGGTGAGGCGCTGCTCACGCTGAAGTCACCCGAGGCACTCGCTGCCTTTCGTGCGCGTGCTGCTTTAAATGGCATCGACATCATCAGCATCGATCCCAAGCTGCTCACCGCACGTGTCCGCTACCGTGATCTCGCAGGCTTGCAGAAAGAACTCGCGGATCACGGCACCGACTTCACACACGCCGGCCCCAATCTCCTCGCGCGCATCCCTGGACTCCCTTCGCAACCGCAGACGGACAAGGCCAATGCCGGCGGTATCGCGCCATTCCGATCCCAGGGCCTTGATCTCATCGGCGCTCCAGCCAATCGCAGCGGCTGGGGCAAAGGCGTCACCGTCGCCGTGCTCGATAGCGGTGTCACCGCGCATCCCTCGCTCAAAAACACCTCCATCACTCATCTTGACCTCGTTGACGACGGACAGCCCTTTCACGGCCACGGCACGGCCATGGCATCCCTCATCGCCGGTCAGGATGGCACCGTCAGCGGCGTCTCACCCGATGCCAACATCCTCGACGTCCGCATCGCCGATCCATCCGGCAACAGCAACACCTCGCTCCTTTCCAGTGGCATCGTCCAGGCCGTAGATGCTGGAGCCAGGGTCATCAACATCAGCCTTGGCTCGCAGCAAAACTCACCCGTGCTCGATCAAGCCGTCGCCTACGCTCTAAGTCGTGGCGTCGTCATCGTCGCTGCTGCGGGCAATGAGCAGGCCAACGCGCTCTCCTACCCCGCTGGCATTCCCGGCGTCATCAGCGTTGGCGCTGTGGATGCCAATGGCACTCAGGCTTGGTTCTCCAATTCCGGTCAGGGCCTCAGCTTCGTCGCTCCAGGCGTCGGCATCGTCTCCGCGTATGTCGATGGGAAACTCGTCATCGGCAGCGGCACCTCACAAGCCGCCGCCATCGCTAGCGGTGTCGCTGCTTACGCTTATGGCCGCGGGTATCCGGGTCAAAACATCCCCACCGTGCTCATCCGCAATGCCAGGCCCACCGGTGCTGCTCAAACCGCCGTCGGCGCTGGCATCCTTCACATTCCTTGATTGGCAGGCTCACTCCGCAGTCACCAGACGCGCCTTGAACTTCTCCACCGCCATCGTGATCAGCGGATCTTGGTGAAACGCATCGTCCACGGCTGGCTTCGGGGCTTCTTCGGGTGCTGCTTCGACCTTGGGTTCAGGCTTCAGTTCCACTTTCGGCTCAGGCTTCGGTGCGGGTGCCAGGTCCAGCAAACCCAGCCCCATTTCGGAAAACTCCGGCGCTTTCAAACTCGCATCCAAGACCATCTCAAACTTCACCGCGCGCCCCATCAGTTCCTCGGCGATGCCTTCCATGAAACTCACCTGCGCAGGTCGTAGCAGGCTATCCCGCGCAAAATCTTCCGTCTTCGGAAAGCCGATCTTGATCACGTTGCGGGTGATCCCCAGCAAGCTCGCCACCTCCAGCCATGGTGCCACCAGCGGCCGCCGCTCACGCACCAGCGCCGTGAATTGCGGCCAAAAATCCGCCTCACTCATCTCCACGGGTGCTGGTGCCACCACAGGAGGAGCCACAGGCACCACCACAGGAGGAGCCGCAGCCACCACTGGCACAGGCACCTCTTCCCGCACCACGGCGGGCTTCACCACTTCTACCGGCTTCGCTTCCTCACGCACCACGGGAGGTGCCACTGGCTTCACCTCAGCTCTCACCGTTGGAGCCGCGACAGGGGCCGCGACCGTCCGCACTGGCGCGGCCACTCTTAGCATCGGGGCCGCAGCACGCGGCGCGGGCCGTATCACCGTGCCGTTGCCATCCAGCGCATCGATCACATCACTGATGCTCACCTCATTCAAGCTCTGTACTGCGGCGATCACGCCCAGTTCAAAATGCAGGCGCTTATTACTGGCCCAGCGCATCCGAGCGTCCACATCCGCCAGACCGTCCACGATCCGCAGCAGTTGCTCCGTGCTGGCCATCCCCGCCTGCGCCACCACCTCATCCAGCACCTCAGGACTCAGGTCCTCCGTCGCAGCCTCTGGATCAGCCTGTTGCACCAGCAGCGTGCGGTAATGCTGGATCAGATCCCCCAGCAGTCGCCCCAGGTCCTTCCCTGCCTCGCTCTGCTCATGCACGGCGCGCAGCGCACCCACCGTGTCGCTCTCCAGGATATTCCGCGACATTCCCGCCACAGCCTCCGCCGCTGTGAATCCGAAAACCTCCAGCACATCCTGCTCCGTGATGTGCTCACCACAAAACGCCACCAATTGATCCAGCATCGACTGCGCATCACGCATGCCGCCTTCCGCACCCTTGCCGATGGCATACGCCGCCTTCTCATCCAGCTTCACGTTCTCCAGATCCGCGATGTGCAGCAGATGCTTGGCGATGATCGCATTCGGGATGCGGCGCAGGTCAAAGCGCTGGCAGCGGCTGATGATCGTCGGCAGGATCTTGTTCGGCTCCGTGGTGGCAAAGATGAACTTCACATGCGCCGGCGGCTCCTCCAGCGTCTTCAGCAGCGCATTGAAGGCCCCTGTCGTCAGCATGTGGACCTCGTCGATGTAATAGATCTTGTAGCGGCAGTGCGCCGGGGCGAATTTCACGTTATCCCGCAGCTCACGCACCTGCTCCACGCC
>JANOBP010000079.1:0-33948 GCA_031411715.1 Verrucomicrobiaceae bacterium
GCTGCCGTTGTGGCTGTAACCGCCCACCACGAACTTGCCGTCGCTTTGGCGGGCAACCGCGTGTCCCCGGTCTTCTCCTGTTCCAACCTGCGTGGTCACTTTGCCTGTTCCGCCCAAACTCGTGTCAAGGTTGCCCGGGCCGCCAAAAAGGGCCGCAAGCGTCGAAAAGCTTACCTGAGCTGAAAAGCCGCTGCTGTTGCCTGCCGCGTCCGTGGCCATGGCACGCAGCGCGTGCAGGCCGTTGGCCAGCGCGGTAACCGGGGTGAAGCTCCAGTTGCCCGCTAGGCTTGCGACGGCCGTTCCGATGGCAATACCGTCGATTTGCACCGTCACCGTCGCGCCCACCTCCGCCGTGCCGCTGATCACAGGCCATGCACTGTTGACCAACGATGCCTCTGTCGGCACTCCGATCACCGGCACCGCTGGTGCTGCCGTATCTACCGTGAAGCTCACCGCGTTGGAAAGGGGTCCCGTGTTGCCAAAGCCGTCGGTTTCCGTCACCGCCACCGAATGGACGCCATCCGCAATGGCTGCGGATGGCGTGAAACTCCACGCACCCGCGCCACCTGCCACCGTGGTGCCGATCACACTGCCGTCCACCCGCACATTGACGGTGAACCCGGCGGTGGCCGTCCCGCTGATGACAGGCTGGTTGTTGCCGGTGTGCGAGCCATGTGACGGGGCCGAGATGGCAAGACTCCCGCTGCCAAAATACTGGGCGATGGCGAAGTTGTTGGAGGTGCCGTCGTGTGCATAACCCGCGACGACGATACGCCCGTCGGAGCCGATCACCAGCGCACGGCCCACCGCGCTGCCTCCGCTAAATGCCGTCATCAACTTGCCCGTGCTCTGCACGCTCGTGTCGAGGCTGCCGTTGATCTGGTAGCGCACCACCGCGAAGTCGGTGAACCCGGTATTACTATTGTGCGCAGAGCCCGCCACCACCAGCTTGCCGTCGCTCTGCACCGCCAAGTCGTAAGCCGCGTCAGCGGCCGTTCCAATGCCGGTGATCACTAGGCCGGAGCTGCCAAAACTCGTGTCCAAGGTGCCGCCGGTGTTGTAGCGCATCAAAGCAAAGTCCTGCGCACCTGACTGGCCCGCCAACAAAATCTTGCCATCGGTTTGCAAGGCGACCCGGTAGCAAAAACTCAATCCAGAGCCTGATACCGTCACCTTGCCTGTCCCGCCAAAGCTGGTGTCCAACGAGCCGGTGGTGGTGTAGCGGACCATCGCAATGCCTGTGCCGGTGCCGCCGCTCCTGTAACCACCCGCGAGGATTTTGCCGTCGGCCTGCACCACCACGTCGTATCCGTATTCGTTGTCGCTGGCGAAGTCCGCGCTCACCAACCCACCCGCACCAAAGCCGGTGTCTAGGGTGCCGTTACTGTTGTAGCGCGCCACCGCAAAGTCATGGGTGCTGGCCATGACAGCCTGTCCGGCGACCACGATCTTATTGTCGGCCTGCAGCTTCACGCTGCGGGCCTGGCAAAGGCTGTTGGCCACGCCGATCGTCGTCTTGATTTTGCCCGTGGCGGCGGTGCCAAAGCTCGTGTCCAGCGTGCCGTCGGTGTTGTAACGCGCCAGCGCGAACACCTGGCTGCTGCCGGTCAGCGATCCCCCCACCACGATGATCTTGTCATCACTTTGCACGGCCACGCCGTTGGCGATGTCGTTGCTCCCGCCAAAGTCAGTGGTCACCTTGCCGGTGCCGTTGAAGGTCGTGTCCAGCGTGCCGTCGGCATTGTAGCGAGTCACCGCGAAGTCATTGTTGCTGCCGTTGTAGCTGTAACCCGCCACCACCAGCTTCCCGCCGCTCAGCATCACCATCGCGTGCCCACGGTCATCGCCTCCACCAATCGGCGTCGTGACTTTGCCGCCTGTGCCAAAAGACACATCGAGATCACCTGGGGCAGCAGCAGCCGGAAGGCTCGCGAGGGCGATGGCAACACCAAGGATTAGTCGCTGTGTCGTTTTCATCGTGGCAGGCTAGGGGGATGTTAAAGATTGTCCATGGAATTAGTAGTAGCTTGGGACTGCGAGGATCAGTCCGGTTAGGGAGTCTTCGCTTGCGCCACTGGGCATCCATCTTGCCGGGCAGATGCCATACTCGGGAGCGGGGAAAGGGATGATGCTATGTGGCTTTAGCGCGACGGTGTTGTCAACTGACCAGCGCGGCAATGAACCACGGCTTGGACTTCAGATCCTTCAGGTGCGCATACCACGCGAAGGTCATGAACACATTCGAGGCTAGTAGCAGCCCCACTGTCTTCACCAGGGTCCAATTCATCCGCGTGAGCAAACGCATCACGGCTCTGCATGCAACGAAGCACTTTGGTTGCCTTCTCCGCTGTGCGCGCCACAGTCGGCGCTCCGCCATGACACCCACCCTCGAACCCGTGCCGCCGCCGCAGCAGTTGTTCCGACTGTGGGACGCTGGGCGCATCACGCGTGAGGACTTCCACCGCCTCATGGCCGTGCATGCGCGTGAATTGATTCAGGAAATGGAGCAGGCGCATACAAATCCACTGCTGGCTCGTTTCTACCAACTGCTCAATCGCCGTGAGGCCGCCAAATGGTCGCGCAAATATGGTGAGGCATTGATTCGTGAGATTCTCTGCACGCTGGCTGCCGAGGAAGACCGTTTTCCGCCCTCACGCTGGCTGTGGAATGCCGCGCATGCTCACATCCCGCTCGACTGCTTCTTCCGCACGCGCGGCACGCCGGTGTTTCGCTTTATCAAGCTGGACGCCGCACCACAGGCCGTCCTTCTCACCATCGAGCATGGGGGCACGGAAACCATGCCTCCGCAACGTGAGCAGTTTCACATGCGGCGTGATCGTCACACTCGATTCCTGGTGGAGCGCCGGACTTTGCTGACCGCCTAGCCTGGATGTCTCACGCTACCGCGTGATCGAAGTGCTCAGTGCTCAGTGCTCAGTGCTCAGTGCTCAGTGCTCAGTGCTCAGTGCTCAGTGCTCAGTGCTCAGTGCTCAGTGCTCAGTGCTCAGTGCTCAGTGCTCAGTGCTCAGTCAAATTTGCCAGATAGAGCTTCAACTGAGCACTCCGCACCGAGCACTCCGGCCTACATCGCGGGCTACTCGCTCACAGTGATCTTGGCCCCAGACTGCTTATAGGCCTCACGCATCTCAGTGGCGAGTTGGGGATAAGTGCGGTCATTGAGAAGGATGGAGAGATGCTTGAATGGGGCGCTGTCGGGCTTCATGTCAGGTGGTGGGAAGTCGGTGGGGTAGCTGAAGCGACCGTCTGGGAAACGCTTCACGCGTGGATCGGCAAAGAAGGTGCGCAACGCTGCAGTATCGCCATAGACGGCATCCATGAACTTGATGAAGCGCTGCCCGCGGCTCTTCGGTTCACCATCGAGATGGCAGAAGAAGTACACGATGAGGTAGGAGCGGAAATACAGCTCACCCATGCCTCTGTTGGAGCTATCCGCGATAGCGTCCCAGGCGCCACGATTCATAGTCATGTGTTTTTCGAGGCTTGGAATCTCGGCAGGCATGCCGCGCTTACCGCATTCATCGATGTGCTCGCGCATGCCGGACTTGTGGGCCTCGACACGGAAGGTGCCGTTTTTATAAGGCAGGGACTCGGTGTATTCGGCAGTGCCTTCGATGATCCATTTGGGTAGAAAGGTGAGGTAATCATCCATCACCTGATGCGTGATCTCATGCACCAGGGTGTCAGCACTGTAGTTCTCGTCCTTGAACCATGTCTTGCCGCGCATCTCGAGACCCAGGCTGGGGAAGGGGATCATGAAAACCTTCGTGGACCCCATATAGACGCCACCAGAGTTAGCTGGGCCGCCGGCGTTGGCATAATCCTGCCGCGTTTCAAAGAGTGCGGCCTTGTAGCGCTCAAAACCCTCAGGCGGCTTGCAAACGATGCCCCATGGCAACGCCGCCACGAGGTTTCGCGTGGCTTCAAAGGTGCGCGCGACTTCCTTCATCACACTGCCAGCCAATTTCGACTGTGAGGTGAACTCAAAGGCCTCCGACTGATACACAAACTTGCGCTCGGGTGCATTTTCATAGGTCGGTGTGATCTCCACCGAGCGTGCGGGCACTTCGACCTGCGCAGGCCAGATGCGTTTCTCGATGGGTAGGCGCGCTGGGTCCGGCGTGATCGCGACTGTGGCTGGCTTGACCTCAGTTTTGCCCGCAGGAGGCATCTGACCTTTGACGAAGGCCTGATCATCCGCGCTGAAGCGCGTGAGCGGGAGTTGGTGCTCCTTTCCGTCCGCCATGCGGATGGTGACACTGTCAGCCGTGCTGGAAACGTAAGCGGCCTGAATGACTCGGCCTTGCGTGTCCTTCCACGCACGCATGGCGGGAGTTTGGGCGGATGCGGAATACATTGCGGCACAAGTGATGCAAACAAGCGTGCTGAGAGTGGAGGGTAAATGCATGGAAGAATGAAGGTAGTGGCTAAATGAAACTCAGCGCATGCCGGTTGCCAATCCCGGGCCGACGCGCAGGTCAAAGTGACGCGGACGCACAGGTGACTTGGATGTTACGATTGAGACGCCTGCGTTCTTGGGCCGGATATCGGCGGGTAGCCAGGAGAGCACCAGTGCCAGAAGTTTTTCCGCCTCCGCTTGATCTTCCACACGGTAGTAGAGCACACGAAGTTCCTGCGCATCGAGATCGCGGATGAAGCCAGTGCCCAGTGTCTCGAAGTTTTGCGCCTTCAAGTCGCCACGGTGGTTGTGAATGGCCTGCTGGGTGTCTGCATCTGCGACTTCGAGGTAAACCCGCGGTGGAATCTGCCGTCCCTGTTCCTTGGCCTTTTGATCGCTTTGAAGAATGTTCCGGTATTTGCGCTCACGCTCAACTTCGACCTGATACATCTCTTGAAAGCGCCCACGCAGCCAGGGCGTGATGAAGCCGAGCTTTTGCGCATGGTCGCCGGTTTCGCCTTCGGCAAAGAGGCGGAACAGAGCCAGATCGTTGCTGTCCTGGTCCCACATTTCGACAGAGGTCGGCACGATGCAATCCGGGCTGACGAAATAATGGTAGGCATGCAGCCGCCAGCCAGTGGGCTGGGTTTGCTTCAAGGATTGCTCGATTTCCAAAAGATTGCTGCTCACAGCGGCATCACCACCCGCCTGAGTAGCCCGCAGCTTCGCTAGTTCGCCTTTGAGTGTCCTACTTTCATTCATGATGACCTTGATGCACTCGGCAAAGATGTCCGCAGCGTC
Organism: Verrucomicrobiaceae bacterium; assembly: GCA_031411715.1. Taxonomy (GTDB): domain Bacteria; phylum Verrucomicrobiota; class Verrucomicrobiia; order Verrucomicrobiales; family Verrucomicrobiaceae; genus Prosthecobacter. The sequence continues at coordinate 5,219 of JANOBP010000079.1, forward strand.
CTCCTGCGTCACGCTGGCATATTTTTCGTAGCGCTTCATGCCCTCCTTGTCGCCCATCTTGACGGCGCGGCTGTAGCGATGATGCGCCACATAGAGCCAGTCATGGATGAGCGCAGCGCGGGTGAAATCAAAGGACGACATGCCTTTGAGAATCCAGAAGCCACGCGGCACGCTGGCGCCCGTGGTGATCATCGGCTCAGGCTGGATGGTGAAGGAGTTGAGCCGGTAGGAGCCGCGCCCGCGTTGGGTAGCGGTGCTGTCAGATTTGGCGGCTGTGGTGAAGGTGAAGGGCTCGTCCTTGCCCTTCGGCTGGTAGTAGAAAAAGGTGTTGGGGGCGATGGGCACCATGCGCGGCTCGCCACTGAACTTACCGCTGCTGGGGGCTTTTTCGAGTGTGCTGGTGCAACTGGCGGTCCACATGAGACTGCAAACAAGCAATGAGGCAGGCGCGGCTTTCAATCGTTGTAGGCAGTGTTTCATGGCTGAAAATGAAGCTGGGAATAATTCGGTGCTATTTGAGAGGAGACCCCACATGATTGGCAACATGCATTTTAATTGTTTTCCAAGCTGTCGAATGATCTGGGTGCGATGCTCGTGCGTATCGCCACAGCTGAGCCAAATGCGCGAAGGCTAAACTTTTTTGCAGATCATTGTATCTGCTCTCGGCGGTCATGCAGACGTGGCCTGCACAGAAATGCATTGCTAAAAAATCGGGTTCCTGCTGAACTGAAATGAATTCAGCCATTTAATCATGCGAACCCCTCTCTCATGCTTCATGCAAACGCCGACACTTAGCGTCACGTTACGCATGAGAGGCAGACCGGCAGAGCGGACTAACGGGGACATGCAACGGAATGACAAATCATTAGCCGCGTGTGTGTCGTTGCATTCTGTCAAGCAGTTGCACCCTTAGCCCGCTTCCACGTTTCCATGACCCAGTTTCCACTCATAAATCCGCCAGCGGGAGCGGCAGTTCATTCAGCCAACGCTTTAACTCCACCATGAAAGCTAGGTTTTTTCTATTGTTCTATTGCGTAGCCTCAGTGTTTCTAACGGGCTGTACACTGAATCCGGCATGGCTTGTTGATCGCGGCTACGATTGGGATGCAAAAAGAAAGAAGTTTCCTGACACTCCTAGAAATAGAGCCGACATGTTAGCTAGCTACTCTTCATTTGTCCGGCGCGAGGCATCAGGAGAGGGCGGGGACTGGATTGTAGTTTGGAAGGGGATTTTCGAATCCCTAGAACGGAGTCAGGATAATGCGCAGTTTTACAAAACATTCATCACAAGAGAGCGCAGGCGACATGGGCTTCGTGAACTGAACTTCGCCAGGTGAACTGTTTTGGTTTCCAATATGGGATACCGACTCCTCGTTTGGAAGAGCAGGAGTCAAGAAAGGTAAATGGGAAAGGTAAATGGGGTCATGGTGCAACTGCATGACAGATGCGTGCCTTTCGCTGAAAAAAGATGCCATACATTCAGTGCATCCTTCCGACTGGAATCCTTGAGGCTACAAGGGCTTGGCGTTTGCTGCGCGCAGCGTTACTTAGCGCGTGGAATGCTGTTCTCGAGTCATCGCGGTTGATCGAAAGCTTGGGCAATGTGCTGAGCAGCGCGGAGGACACCATGGGGCCAAGCCGCACCCAAAGGATTTGATCCAGGATGGGGGCATTTGGAGGGGCATTTTAACGGCGCCCGGCAAGATGCAGCGGTTGCCGGAGGCCACGCGCTGTGTTCCAGTACGGCCCTTTTTCTCCTCAATCTCTGCATGTGTGGCTTTCTTGGTTGGTTTCGCTCTTCGGACGCGCTTTGGCGTGAGGAGGAGTGTGGCCTGCAAGCGCGCGCGTTGGCCAGCATGGCTCACCGTGGGCCGGATGATGGCTCGGATGCAAAGGGTGATGGCTGGTGGATGGGCTTTCGGCGTCTGTCGATTCTGGATCTCTCGGATCACGGGCGGCAGCCGATGCGCTTTGGCGGCGGGAGATTCACGCTGACGTTCAATGGAGAGATTTATAACTTCCGTGAGCTGCGCGCGACTCTGGGTGATGTGAAACTGGACTCATCTGGTGATACGGCGGTGCTGGGGACGATGCTGGAGCGTGAAGCAGTCGAGCGTGTGCTGGCGAAGCTGCGCGGGATGTTTGCACTAGCGTGGTGGGATGCTGAAACGCGCACGCTGGTGCTGGCGCGGGATCATTTTGGCATCAAGCCGCTGTATTATTCCGTGACGGCTGGTGGTGAGCTTGTTTATGGCTCGGAGTTGCGTGCGGTGCGGATGCTGAGTGGCGCGAGTGGGCTCTCGAAGACAGCGCTGGCGCAGTTTTTCCGCTGGGGTGCTGTGCAGGCACCTGAGACGATGTTTGAAGACGTGCGCTGCCTGCCGCCGGGGCATCTCATCATCTGGAAGGATGGGAAACTGGAGCTGCGGCGCTGGTTTGAGCCTGCATGGCCTGGAAAAGAGGCCTGGGTGCGAGATCCAGCCGAGCAGCGGCAGCGCGTGCGTGAAGGTGTGCTGGCGAGCGTGCGCGCGCATCTGGTGTCGGATGTGCCGGTGGGTGTGTTTCTCAGTGGCGGACTGGATTCCACGTTGATGACGGCTTGCATGCGTGAGGCAGGGCAGGAGCGGATCAAGGCGTTTTCAATCGGCTATGAAGAGGATGCGGGCGTGCCAGATGAAAGCGCGGCCGCGCAGCGCACGGCGGAGTTTTATGGATGCGGGTTCGTGCGTGAGCGGCTGACGGCGCAGACGCTGGAATCGCGCCTGGATGCCTATTTTGACCAAATGGATCAACCCACTGGCGACGCGCTCAATACCTGGCTGGTGTCACAAATCGCGGTGCGTGATGTCAAAGTGGCGCTTAGTGGTCTGGGTGCTGATGAGTGGTGGGCGGGGTATAATTATCACCGCCTCATCGCGCTGGCTGCCAAGTCACCGCTGTTGGGTCTGGGTGGTTTGATGCGTTTGCTGGGTGGTGTGATGCCAACGGGCGTGCTTGGGCATAAGGCATGGAAGGCTGTTTTTTATGCGCTGGGTGGTGCAGGACGTGAGGTGAGTGAGTGGCATGCCTTTGGACGCACGATCACGGCTAATGAAGCCACAGTGCCCGTTTTGAAGGCTAACGCGCCGGATTCCTGGCTGCATGAACTGCTGCTGCGCGAAACGGAGACGTATCTGGCCAACACGCTGCTGCGTGACAATGATGCGACGAGCATGGCGCACTCGCTGGAGCTGCGCACACCGTTGGTGGATGTGGAGATCTTCAAATTGGCCGGTCACATGCCACCCGAGAGCAAGCTGAACTCACGCGGAGGCAAGCAAGTGCTGAGGGCGGCCTTCCGTGATCTGCTGCCGCCATGGATCAACGAGGATCGCCAAAAAAAGACGTTCACGCTGCCACTGATGAAATGGATGCGGATGCCGAAGTGGCAGGCGCGCATCCGCGACACGCTGGGCTCGCAAGCTTGCCGCGAGCGTGGCCTTGTGGATGCTCAAACGACGGCACAGGCCTGTGAGAGCTATTTCAAGAGCACGCTGGATTCCAAAGCCGCATGGCCGCTGAGCCAGCGCGTGTGGATGCTGTATGTGCTGGAAGAGTGGGCACGCAGAAACACGGAGGTGCGGGCATGAGCGCGCGCATCTTGCAGGTGTTTAACCGCTATCTTTTCGCCGGTGGTGAGGAGAAGAGCGTGGACCGCATTTACAACCATCTGGGCGAGCGGCATGCGATGTCACGCTGCTTCTTTGAGAGCGCGGAGTGGCAGCGTGAGGGCGCGCCGGGGAAGATGGGACAGGTGCGGCGGTTGTTTTACAACGGTGACTCGCGCGCACGCTTTGAAGCGGCGCTGGATGCGGGTGGCGCGGACGTGGCGCTGTTTCACAACATCTATCCGGTGGGCTCGCCGTCGCTGTATCATGCGGCGCTGAAGCGGAAGGTGCCGGTGGTGCAGTATCTGCATAATTTCCGGCCCTTCTCGGTGGGTGGGACGTTGTTTGTGAATGGACAGGTGTGCCCGGACAGTCTGCGCGGCCACTATGGCGCGGAGGTGCTGGCGGGCGCGTGGCAGGGATCGGTGGTGAAGAGCGCGGTGTATGCGCTGATGCTGAAGTTTCTGCACGCCAGCGGCTGGCTCAAGAGCGTGAAGGCGTGGATCGCGATCTCGGAGTTCATGCGCGAGCAGATTGTGAACGCGGGGTGGATCGCGCCGGAGCGCATTCACACGCTGCGGCACTCGTGGGATGCGCGCAGCGGCACGCTGCGGACGGAGGACGCGGGTTATTATTTGTTCCTGGGGCGGCTGGTGCCGGAGAAGGGCGTGGCGGTGCTGCTGGATGCATGGGACCGGCTGCGCGCGAAGCTGGGCAACCAAACACCGCCGCTGCACATCGCCGGTGAAGGGCCGCTGGAGCCGCTGGTGCGTGAGCGCATGCGGACGAATCCGTATGTGCTGTTTCTGGGCCAGATCGGCGGTGAGACGAAGGCGGAGGCGCTGCGCCGCTGCCGCGCGCTCATTGCGCCATCGGTGTGGTGGGAGCCGCTGGGGCTGGTGGCGTATGAGGCGTATGATTATGCCAAGCCGGTGCTGGCGGCGCGCTCCGGCGGCCTGGCGGAGACGGTGCAGCATGAGGTGACCGGCCTGCTGCATGCACCGGGTGATGCGGAGGCGCTGATGCGTGATGTTTTGACGATGGAAAGCACGCCGCATCCGGTGCGCGTAGAGTGCGGTGTGAGTGGCCGCAAGTGGCTGCTGCAAGAGGCGAGCCCGGCGCTGTGGCAGGCTCGCTTTGAGGAAATCATCGCTCCGCTCGGTAAGCCTGAGCCAGTAGCGTGACCGGCTGCGTGACGGTCTGGCCGGAGGCGCGCAGGCCGTTCACGAGCTGCAAGTGGCAGCCAGGATTGCTGGTGGCGACGACGGGGGCGCGGGTGGAGGCGATGTGGCCGACTTTGCGGTCGAGCAGCTTCCGGCTCTGCTCCGGCTGCGTGATGTTGTAGATGCCGGCGCTGCCGCAGCACCAGTTGGACTCCGGCAGTTCCTTCAACACGAGTCCGGGAATGCTCATGAGCACCTGACGCGGTTGCGAGACGACTTTCTGGCCGTGGCAGAGATGGCAGCTCTCGTGATAGGTCACTTCAGTGACACCCGCGCCAGCGGTTGGTTTGCGGAAGCCGCTTTGCACCAGCCATTCGTGAATGTCCTTCACCTTTTTGTCCCAGATGATGGCTTTGGCCGCGTAGAGCGGATCGTCATGCAGCAAGTGGCCGTAGGTCTTCAAATGTGAGCCACAGCCGCCTGCGTTGGTGATGATGGCATCGAGCGAGTCGAGATCGAAGGCGTCGATTTGACGGCGTGCCAGCTCGCGCGCGAGTTCCAACTCGCCGTTGTGTGCATGCAGTGAGCCGCAGCAGCTTTGTGAACGCGGCGTGATGACTTCACAGCCGTTGGCGAGCAGCACATCAACCGTATCGCGATTCACGTCCGAGAACGCCAAGTCCTGAATGCAGCCCGTGAGCACGCCAACGCGATGTTTTCTTGCTCCATCCGGTGATTCCACTGGTGAGATGAGCGCGTCGGAGAAGTGGTCTGCGATGCGCGGTGTCTGCGGCTCCAGTGCGGCCAAGGAGCGCGGCATGAGGCCAAAGAAGCGCACGCGGCGCATCATCTTGTCGAGACCCGTGCTTTGATAAATCCGCAGCACGCTTCCGATGAGCCGCAGCAACCATGGTCGCATGAAAATGAGGTTCAAGGTCAGCCAGCGCCAGAAACCGCGCTGCATGCCTTGATTCACCCCAGCCTGCTCCACCTCGGCACGCGCGGTTTCAAACAGCTCCGCATAATTCACTCCAGCCGGGCACGCCGTTTGGCACGCCAGGCACCCCAGGCAGTAATACATCTCATCCGAGAGCGCTTTTGATACATCCAACTCCCCATCCGCCACCGCACGCATCAGCGAGATGCGCCCGCGCGGGCTGTTCCTCTCCATCTTCGTCTCCACATACGTCGGGCACGTCGGCAGACACATCCCGCAGTGCATGCACTGCTGAAGGACGGAGTAGTCGAGGGATTTGAGGAGGTTACTCATCTGGAAGTGCGGCGGTATTTCTGCAGGCTGCTGTTGGGCTTGTCAGGCAGCGTGCGTTCGATCAGACCCGCTTCGAGCGCGGGTTGCAGGTAGTTTTTGCGGAAAGTCGGGCGGTGGGCGAGGTCGAGTTTTTTCATGCAGGCCAACGCTGTGAGCGGTTGCTTGGCCAGACATTTGAGCAAGGCTTTGACTTGGTCGCTCACTTGATCGCTCACTTGGTCGGTAGCCGTCACTTCGAGAACCGCCTGGAGCAGCACGGAGAGCAGGAATTCGATGAAGATCGTGGACTGTCCTGCCTTGTCTGAGGCAGCCAGGGCGGCGTAGTATTCGGCCTGCCGCTCACGAATCACGTTTTCAACGGGCAGATAGGCCAGTTCAGGCTTCCAGTGGCTCAGGATGAGTGTCTGCCAAAGTCGCCCGATGCGCCCGTTGCCATCGTCAAAGGGATGGATGAACTCCAGCTCGTAATGAAACACACAACTCGCGATCAAGGGATGCTCCACCTTCCGCTTGAGCCAGCCGAGCAAGTCTTTCATCAAGCTTGGAACCCGTTCCGCAGGTGGTGCCACATGCACGAGCTTGGAACCCTTCACGATGCCCACGCCTCCAGTTCGGAAGCGGCCAGGCTTGTCCACGAGGCTTTGCATCAGCAATTGATGAGCGGCGAGGAGATCTTTGGCTGAGGCCGGATTCCAGGAATCCATGGCTTCGTAGGCTGCGAATGCATTGCGCACTTCCTGAATGTCTTTGGCAGGTCCGAGCACTCGCTTCCCTTCGATCACAGCGGTCACCTGCTCAAGCGACAGCGAGTTGTTCTCGATAGCGAGAGAGGAATGGATGGTGCGCAGACGACGGCTCCGCCGCAGTTTCGGCGTCACTACGGATGACTTCTGCGCACTCAATCGCCCCAGCCCTTCACTGACCTGCACGACAAGGTCGAGCGCCTTGGGTGTAATTGTGAAAGGTGGTGCGTAAAGCGCTGGCATGGACAAAGGAATGATAACGCTGCTTGAGTGAGGTCTTCAATCGGCAACTTCGAAAGACTAAACCTTCCCGCAATGCAAGCACTGCAGATGGATGCGTTGTTTCAAGTCTTGCCAGGCCACTCTTGTTCTGCAAGAACTCGGGCATGATTTTTCTGAATATTCTTCTAATCGTGATTGTCGTCTATCTGGCGGGGCGCATGATGAAGCCGACTCCAATAATGAATCGGAAGCCCGATGAGGATTTTAAACGCAAGTTCCGCGTTCAAGAAGAAGAACTGTATCCACCGCCAAAAGCTGCCAACGAAGGCAAAAAGAATTCGGACTCGGATTGAGGCGAGGTCTGCATGCGGGGCAACAGAGTCCCTCACTTCCCATTCTTGAACGCATACAGCACGCCGTCGTCAGCACCAAAGAGGATGTAGTCGCCAGCGATGGCTGGGCTGGTTTTGACGGGGGCGCCGATTTCGTAGTGCCAGAGGTCCATGCCTTTTTCGAGGTCGAGGGCGTAGATGTAGCCGTCGTCGCAGCCGAAGATAGCGGATTTTCCGCCGCAGATGACGGCGCTGCTGTCGATGCGGTCGCGAGTGCGAAATTCCCATTTCATCTTGCCAGTGACGCGGTCGATGGCGTGGAAGCGCTTGTCGCGGCCGCCGACATAGACGGTCTTTTCCCAGATGGCGGGCGCGGCGTAATACTCGAACTCACGCTCGCCATATTCCCAGACCTGCATGCCGTCGGCGATGCTGTAGGCACCGACGCGGTTACCATAGTGCGTGACGTAGATGACCCCGTCGGCGATGGCGACGTTGTTGCCGATGTAGGAGCCGACTTCGATCTGCTTCTCCTCTTTGCCGGCTTTCATGTCATGGACATGCAGCACCGAGTCGCAGCCTCCGAAGACGACTTTGCCTTCGCCGATGGCGGATCCGCCGTTGATGTAGTAGCCGGTTTCGGCGGCCCAATCTTTTTTGCCCGTCAGGGCATCCAGGCAGTAAACATTGTAGTCATAGGAGCCGATGACGATTTTCAGCGCGTTCGTTTCAGGATTTGTCCAAACATTGGCTGCGGCGTGGATCTCGGCCTGGGTTTCAAACTTCCACACTTCCTTACCGGTGTCGGCGTTCCAGGCATAGACAAAGCCGTCCTGGCAACCCGCAACGACGAGAGCGCCCGCAAAAGCAGCTGCACCGTCGAATGCGCCTTTTGCCTCGGCCTTCCACTTTTCTTTGCCAGTGATGAGGTCGATGCAGAAGAATTTTCCGTCTTTGCAACCTGCATAGACCTTGCCAGCGCGCACGACGGCACTGGCGATGAGCATTTCATTTTGGCCCTTCGGTTTGTCCATCATCTTGAACTGCCAGGCGAGTTCGAGAGGGAACTTCAGCTGGGTCGGCGAGGTGCCAGTCATGGCTTCATTGCCACGGGAGTGAATCCAGTCGCCTGGAGCCTGAGCGTGGAGTGATGCGGCTGATATGAGAGCGAGGAGGACGCGAAGCATGGTGGTAGGATGCAAAACGGGAAATGAAACGATGGATTTCACAGATTGAGCGGATGATGGCATCCGCACTCCATTTTACCTGGGTGGTGTGTAGCGCACAATATTGCGGTGATAGACCTCGCACTCCTTTTTGTGAAGCCAAATGCTGATCCAGAAGAGCAAGGCACCTCCAACGACAACCGCGAGGAGCAGGAAGCGGCCCTGGGGTCTGTGGCCCGTGAAAATGGCGATAAAAGTGAGCACGGTCATGGCATAGTATGGCCAGGCCCAGTCCTTGCGCCGCTGGGTCTGCTGGCGGATGACGTTTTCGTAATCAGGCGGACGCGTGGCGATGATGCGTGCGGTCGCTTTCTCGCGCAGATCATTGTAGGGCCACACGCTGGCACAGGAGAGAACAATGAGGCCCAGTGCGAGCAAACGTGAGCGCTTCTCACCGAAGACAAAAGCGATGACAAAGCACATCAAGCCAATGCCGAGGCCGTAGAGCGGTAGCGGCTCGATGAGGAGGTGCAGATACTCAGGGTCGCGGACGCTTTGCCAGAGAGTGATGAGTTCCTGCCACATGAGGTGAATGACGAATCAGAACAACTCCGCCTGCGCTTTCACGGGTGGCGGCAGTCCGAGCTTCTTATAGGCGGCTGGCATGGCCACACGTCCACGTGGGGTGCGCTTGAGGTAGCCTTGCATGACGAGGTAGGGCTCATGCACGTCCTCCAAAGTGCTGGCGTCTTCACCGACGGCGACGGCGACGCTGCCCATGCCGACGGGGCCGCCGTCGAATTTACCGATGATGGTTTCGAGGATGCGGGTGTCCATTTCATCGAGGCCGCTCTCATCAATGTCACGCATGGTAAGCGCGGCTTGGGCCACATCGCCAGTGATGACGTTTTGAGCTTTGACCAATGCATAGTCACGCACCCAGCGGAGCAGGTGATTGGTGATGCGCGGTGTGCCGCGTGAGCGGCGGGCGATCTCGTGCGCGCCTTCAGTCTCGATGGGCACGTTCATGAGCCGAGCCGAGCGCATGAGGATGTGCTCGAGCTCCTCGGTGGTGTAGTAGTCGAGTCGGTTTGGGATGCCAAAGCGGCTGCGCATGGGTGCGGTGAGTTTTCCTGCGCGAGTGGTTGCACCGACAAGCGTGAATGGTGGCAGATCGAGGCGAATGGTGCGCGCTTTGGGGCCCTGGTCGATGATGATGTCGAGCCGGAAGTCCTCAATGGCCGGATAGAGGTATTCTTCGACGCTGGGATGCAGACGGTGGATTTCGTCGATGAAAAGGATGTCCCTCTCCTGCAAATTCGTGAGAATGCCAGCGAGGTCACCAGCGCGCTCGATCTGTGGGCCGCTGGTGGTGTGTAACTTGGAACCGACGGCGCTGGCAATGAGATTGGCGAGCGTGGTTTTGCCCAATCCGGGTGGGCCACAGAGCAGCACGTGGTCCAGCGACTCGCCACGCATCTTGGCGGCCTCCACCATTACGAGGAGCTGTTCTTTGACCTTGGTCTGGCCGTGAAATTCCGAAAAATCCGCCGGGCGAAGGGCGAGATCGAAGGGCGGGTCAGATTCGTTGAGAGCGGGATTCACTGTGGCACATAGGAGCGTGCTGCAGTGACCGCGCAACTGGGCAACTCACGCAAACACGTCCATCACGGGCTTCCCTTTGTCGCCAACGGTGAAGGGGCGGTTGCTGGGGGACATGACGACTTCATCGACCGGCAGTCCGAGACTCCAGCCGACGGTGCTGAGGAAGTCCTGCACGCTGACCTGCTTATCGGCAACGGAGTGGCCCTCTTTGTCACTGGAACCATAGACGAAGCCACCCTTGATGCCGCCACCGGCGAGCAGCGTTGAGAATACCTTCGGGTGATGGTCACGTCCGGCGTTGCCGTTGATCTTCGGACCACGGCCGAATTCGGAGCAGAGCACGACGAGTGTGCTCTCAAGCAGACCGCGTGACTGGAGATCTTCGAGCAGCGCGGAAAGCGCGACGTCGAGCTCGGCACCGTGCTCTTCAAGGCCTTCCTCGATGTTGTTATGCATGTCCCAGCCACCTTTGGCGACTTCGATGTAGCGGATGCCTTTTTCGACGAGACGACGCGCGAGCAGGCAGCCTTGGCCGAATTTGTTACGGCCATATTTTTCTCTCAATGCCTCAGGTTCCTCACCGAGACGGAAGGCTTCGAGATCCGTGCTGGACATGATGCTGACGGTCTTCTCGTAGAACTGCGTGTAACTCTTCACCTCAGCGGTCTGGAAGCGCTGACGGAAACCAGCATCGAGTTTATCAAGCATGGCGAGGCGTTTTGCCATCACGTCAGCACCGGCGTCGCTCTGAGAGTATTGCAGACCGGAATCGGGATCGAGAATGGGCAGCGGGGCAAAACTGGAGGGGAAGAAACCGTTGCCGTTTTGAGGTTGGCGGTTCACACAGACGTTTGAGGGCAGAGTCTTGTGACTTGGACCCTTAAAGTGTTGCGCCCAGGCACCGATGTTTGGGTGCTTGATGGTGCCACGCTGTTCGTAGCCAGAGCGGATCAAATACTGCCCACTGGCATGCACTCCGGTCTTGGAGCTCATGCTGCGGATGATGCTGATCTTGTCGACATTTTTGGCCAAGTTTTCCATGGTGCCACCGAGTTGGAGGCCTGCCTTGGTGCTGATGGGTTTGACAGGTCCTTGAGTTACGCCCTCTTTTGGGTCGAGCGTGTCGATGTGAGTCATCCCACCGACCATTTGCAGGAAAATGATGTTCTTGGCTTTGCCAAAGCCGGGTCCGCTTGGAGGTGTGGGTTTCGCCGTATCAGCCGCGAAGCCTGCACGGGAAGCGCCGTGTAAAACAGTCACGCCAAGTGCGGTTTGAGCCCAGCGTTCGCAGAAAGAGCGGCGGGTGACGGAGTCGAGTTGGTTTTGGAAGTTCATGGCGGTTGTTCTAGGTGATTTGTTAGGCGGGAATTACTTTGACTTGCAATTGGGACAGTTGGCCGACCCAGAATCAATCCAGGTGCCGCAACGGGGGCAGTCTCTAGATTCTAGATTGGGATTGTTTGCTTCTGGCTCAAGAAACCACTCCAGTCTCCGGCAGTGGTCACAAACATAGACCGTGGCTGATGCATTCATCCAGTCGAGGTTGAAGAATGTCATAGCCGACGTGTTCAATTGTGACTCGCGGTCATTGAAGAACCACCCGCCGCAGTGTGGGCAGACCAAACGCTTGCCGGCTATGATGACTTCTGAAGCCATAAGTTACTCCACGAAGACGAATTCACGGGTGTTAAACATGACCCAAGTCAGATCACGCATGTTGAGACCGCTGTTGAGGGCTGTGACTGAGTCGGTGAGCTCCGAGGCCTTTGGTTTGCGGCTGAAGAAGCTCAAATAGAGGCTTTCGACCTGCTGCTCGGGTGTTTTTTGCGCAGCGGCGGTTTTGACGACGAGAGAGTCTGCCTGACCGATGACCTTCTGTGCTTCGCCGTTCATGAGCATGAGCACCTGAGGGATGCTACCTTCCTCGGTGCCGCTGTCTGCGATCTGGCGGTCGCTTTGGCCGAACATGCGGAGGAAATGCTGATCTTTCTCGGGTTGTGCCAGCTCAGATGCACGGGCGAGCACGAGGCCGTCACGCACAGGCGGGGCGATGGTGAGATCCTCTTCCCCCTCACCCGTCGTTTGGGTCATCATACGCCGCTTTTTAGCGTTGTTCTTCGGATTGCCGCCTTTGCCAGCATACTGCCGCATGCCGCTGATGGCATTTTCGATCTGAGTTTTGATGGTTTCAGGAGAAGCGTCCTTGCCAAAGTTGATGTTCATGGTCTTGGCATACTGCTCACCGCGGTGGGCTTTGTATTTATCGACATCTGCTCCGACGACGAGCGTGGCGCAGGAGTCCCAGGCTTGTTCCGCGCTCATGCGGCGAAGAATCGGGCCGGGGAAGAGATAAGGCGTGCCATCACTGAGTTCGTAGCTGGTGGCCTCACGTTGATAGGTCTGCGTGTTGTAGAGCAGGCGCATGAATTGCTTGAGATCAAATTTCACACGCACCATTTCAGCCGCCAGATGGTGGAGCAGCGCTGGATTCACGCTGGCATTTGGATCATCGATGTCGGTCACAGGCTCACGCACACCGACTCCAAAGGCACGCTTCCAAAGGCGGTTGGCGATGGTCATGGCAAAGCGTGGATTGTTGGGTGACGTCATCCAATTGGCGAACTGCTCACGCAATTCCTCCTCGTTCTTGGTCTTCACGCCCTGATAGGCTTTTTTGGTCTTGTCGTCGCTCCAGGTGATGAGCTTGGGCGCAACGTGGTCACCGGGTTTGGCGTCGGAGTATTTGTAGTCGTCCGGCAGCTTGAGATCGTTGGTGTCCGTGTCTTCCACGGCCATTGCGTTCACACGGAGGACGTTTTTAGCCTGCTGCTGGAGGCGCTTGTCATCTAGGGATGCGAGAACTTTCTTCATCTGCATCTGATTGCCGCCTTTGGAGCCTTTGGTGCCGTAGGTTTCAGTAGCACCGAAAAAAGAGGCCATCTCAAAGAACTGCCGCTGGGTCCAGTCGGCGAAGGGATGGTCGTGACATTGAGCACACGAAACGTTGGCACCGAGGAAGGTGCTGAGTGTGAGGCTAAGATTGTCGAGACGCATGCCAGCGTCGCGCAGGAGGTAGCCAGTGGCTCCGTTTTCCAGCAACTTGCCTTCGGCAGTCATCATGTCATGCACGACCTTGTTCCAAGGCACATTTTCCGCGATCTGTACCTTCAGCCAGTCCTGATAGGTGTGGTAACGCACTTTATTAGCGGTGTCAGCCATGCGCATCATGTCGGCGAAGTAGTTGAACAAGTGGCTGCGATAGCCATCGGAGTTCAGCAGCTTATCGATGACCTTCGAGCGCTTGGAAACACTGCTATCCGTGATGAATTCGAGCGCCTCTTCACGAGTGGGAATGCGGCCTGCGATGTCGAGATAGACGCGGCGGACGAACTGCTCATCTGAAGCGAGCGGATTGGGTTTTTGTTCCGCCTTCTGCAAACCTGCGTTGACCAGCGCGTCGATGCGAGCGGCCGCTTGGGCGAGATTTGGGTCTGCTGGAATACCCAGACCTTCGGGTTTCAACGTCTTGGCGGCCTCTTGATCCACAGCGGAGAGTTTGTCGAGAGGTATGCGGTGAACGTAGCCGTTACGGACTTGAAGGAAGATATTGCCATCCTCGATACCACGGAAGGTCGCTTCCAGTTTTCGGCCCTGCGAGTCCGTCCAAGTGCGATAGACTTCATTTTCGGCCCTGAGACCGGTGGCGAGCATTGCGCAGGTGATGGTGAGGAGGAGGCGCGTTTTCATAATGGTATTCATCCGGTGGACTGGTCAGTTGCGGGTTAAACGAGGGGCTAGCCAGTAAGTTGCATGGACTTTTGCCCGCCTTACAAAAAGAACCTTGATACATTGGCCAAACACCCTGAAATCCCGTGGATAACTGCGGTTATTCTCATGACAGACAGATAGAATTGAATTGGTCACTTTGAACATCTTTATGAATTCCAATGCCTCCCCCTCAGTTGTCGAGTCTTCGTTGGACCCCTCGTTCGGATGGAACTTGGGAACGATCTTGGGAGTCATGCGGCGGCGAATTGGGTGGCTGATGCTTTTTGGGCTGACGGCAGTGGCGCTTGGGTTTGTTTATCTGAGGCTGACACCGGCGGTGTTTGAGGCGCGTACGGTCGTGCAGGTCGAGCAGACGACGCAGGCTGTGGTGAGTGTGCAGGATGCGGTGCGGGAGGATTTGAAGACGGTGGAGGTTCTCAAGACCATCGAGCAAAATCTGGCGAGCACGGCTTTGCTGCTGCGCGTGGCCAAGGCGCTGAAGCTGGAGGAAGACGCGCGCTTCACGGGGGAAAAGGGCGGTTTGATGAGCACGCTGACTGGTTTGATCAAAAAAACGGACAAGGAGCCACTCACCGAGGCAGGGCTGATACGCACCATGAGTGATCGTGTGAAAGTGGCGCTGCGCCGAGGCACGCGACTCATTGATGTCACTGTCAGCGGCCAAAATGCAGAGCTGGCGCGGGACATCAGCCTAGCCATCGTCACAGAATATACGCAGCTTATTCTCGAACAAAAGCTCGCGGCTTCGAAGCCAATCTACGGGCATCTTGTGAGTGAAGCGAGTCGCTTGAAGAAGCAACTCGAGGCATCTGAGCAGAAGCTTCAGGCTTACCGTGAGGAAAAGCGCGCTGTGTCGCTCGAACAGACGCAAAATATTGTCGTGGCCACGCTTCAGGATTTGAACAAGAACCTGAGCGAAGCGCGCAGCGTGCGCATAAAGATCGAGTCAGATGTGGCGGCGCTCACAGGGAGCGCGGTTACGCCGGACATGGTCTCGCTCAAGCAACGCATCGCCGAGCAAGAAGCGGCGCTGGCGAGCTTGGGGGAGCGCTATGACTCCAAAAACCCGAAATACCTCCAAGCACAGAGCGAGATTGACAAACTCAAGCTCTCGCTCACCAAAGCTACGCAGGACGCGGCGGAGGTCGTGAAGTCCTCGCTGGCGGCGGCGAAGGAAACGGAGCAAAAGCTCGTCAAAGCGCTCCAAGAGCAGGAAAACAAGGCTCTGGATCTGAATAAGATCTCTATTCAATACAACACGCTGAATCGCGAAGTGGAGTCTGATCGTGTGATGCATGAAGCGGTGCTCAAGCAACTCAAGGAGACGCAAATCGTCCAAGGTGTGGAGCAAGGGGCCATCCGCATCGTCGAGCCAGCCACGGTGGCGGACCGGCCGGTGAGTCCGAAAAAAAGCATGGCTTTGGCAATCTCGCTGTTTCTCGGTTTGGCCTGCGGAATGGTCGTCTGTGTGATCCCTGCGGTGTTCAAGGCTCCGTTCATGAATGTGGAGGATGCGGAGCATCAGCTTGGCATTCCAGCCGTCGGCGTGATCCAAAAAGTGCGCATGCAGCGCGGAAATCACCACATCTATCTCGTTGATAATCCGCGTACACTTGCTGCGGAGTCGCTGCGCTCTCTGCGCGCTGCTCTGTGTGATGCGGGGCGCTCGTTCATGTTTTGTAGCGCGGTTCCCAGTGAAGGGAAAACTTTCTGCGCGGTCAACTTTGCTGCCGCTCTCGCCTTGGAAGGCCACCGCACGCTGCTCATCGATGCAGATTTGCGTGTGCCGAGCATTGGCGGGCAGTTGTTTGGCAAAGAGACGCCTGGATTGGCTGATGTGGTGAAGGGCAAGCTTTCGCTGGGGGATGCCGTGCAGGCAGCGAAGATCGACAAGCTTTACGTGCTCACTGCTGGCACGGCCATTGCCGGGCCGGCTGAGTTATTGGCCTCGCCAAAGCTCACCGCAATGCTGGAGGATGCCTTGAAGGAATATGATCGTGTGGTGATCGATAGTGCACCGATTTTAGCAGTGAGTGATGCTCTGCGCATGAGCAGCCACGTCGAGCACACCGTGCTGGTGGTGCGTGCTGCCAACACGCCCGGTTCTGCAGTGGCGCGCGCGCTGCATCAACTCACCAAGGCTGCCGGGAAGCCGCCTGCGGGCTTTGTGCTCAATCAGGTGTCGAGCGGGCCGATCGGGTACGGCAGCTACGGCTCCTACACATGAGTAAAATCATCCAACTCCTGCGCCAGAAGCTCGTGCAGAATGCGCTGGCACTTTATGGTGTGACCATTGCCAACGCATTGCTGCCGCTGGTGCTCATACCCTATCTTGCGCGTGTGTTGCGCCCGGATGCCTGGGGCATGGTTCTCTTTGCGCAGACTGCGGCGATCTGGTTGGGGCTGTTGGTCGAGTATGGCTTCGCCTATTCCGCCACCCGTGAGGTTGCGCGGCACATGGATCAGCCAGAAAAACTGCGCCAGATCGTGGCGGAGGTCATGGGGGGTAAATTATTGCTTTGTGTCATCGCTGCGGTCATCTCTCTGATTATATGGCTGGTGATCCCAGTGTTTCGCGCGAGTCCGCTGCTGCTCATCGGTGCGCTGTGGATCGCGGTGGCGCAGGGTTTGAGCCCGCTGTGGTATTTTCAGGGTGTCGAGCGTATGCGCTTGCCGGCGGTGCTGGACGTGGTGTTTCGGCTGCTCTTCGTCATCAGCGTGTTTCTTTGGATCAAATCTCCAGATGATGCCGCATCAGTCCTTATTTTTCAGGCGGCGAGCATCACGCTGTCGTTGCTCATTTCGCTACGATTGATGTATCGCCAAGTCGGTGCCGGTTTGTGCTCGCTGACACGCGCGTGGGCTACGCTGAAGGATGCGTGGCATTTCTTCCTCTTTGTCGCCGTTGTGAATGTGTATGCCAAGGCGAACAGCTTCATTCTCGGCCTCATGACGACGCCCGCAGCAGTCAGCTTCTATGGTGGGCCTGAGCGGCTGATGCGCGGCATTCTGAGCCTCACTGGGCCGGTCAATCAGGTGCTCTATCCACGGCTCACGCATTTGGTGAAACATGATTATCCTGCTGCGCGGAAAACCGTGCGCCGTGGCACCGTGATGGTCGCACTAATCGGAATGTGCCTCGGTTTGAGCCTCACACTCGCCGCGCCGTGGTTTGTGAATTTGCTGTTTGGCAAAGGCTATGAGGCTGCGGTGCCGGTGCTGCGCATTCTTGGCCTTGTATGCCCGTTTTCGGCCGTGAACAGCGTGCTGGGCATCCGCTGGATGTTTCCGCTCGGCATGGAGCGCACGTATAACCGCATCGTCATGTGGGGCGCGGCCATGGATGTGGTGTTGGTGCTCCTTTTCATTCCGATTCACGGTGCCCTCGGTGCCGCGTGGGCCGTGCTGACGACGGAGGTCTTCATCACGGCAACAGTCTTTGTGCTGCTGTGGCGTGCCAGGCTGAACCCTTTTCAGCAAGCATCCCTACGAGCTGTGGAGGTGCCTAAATGAAAGCACAGGCGACACGCGCTGCGATTTGGTGGCTGAATCCGTTTTGGATTATCGTCATCCCACTCATGCTGGTCGCCTTCGTGACATGGCTGATTCCTGAAGCCGATTATCAGCTCTACTGGCGCTTGCCCAAATTTTTCACAGATGATGATCTAGCGCTGTGCCTGTGGGTAGTGCTCGCGTTTTCCATTGGCTGCCTACTGGCTGTTTTTTTGGATCGTGGACTGGTGCGACCTTCAAGTGCCGAAACAGCAGCCACACCGAAGTGGACCATGCTCACGCGACTCTTCTACTGCGGACTCGTCGTCACCGTTTTCGCCTACACCGTGTGGTTTGGTGCGATTTTGAAGCAAGCAGGGATCGGTATCATTCCAGCGGTGTTGCGAGGCGATTCGGGCGCTATTTATGAGTTGATCCGGTTGCGCAAAGACGCAGCGATCACCGGCATCACCAGCCTTACGCAAGTCGGCATCGGCGTCGGACTCGCAGGAGCCTTTCTTGCCTGCCAACTCGGCTGGAAGAAGGTGCGGTGGCCTCTGGGGTTGCTGTTCTTCCTCACGCTCATGCGCGCCGTCTTTTTGGCCGAACGTCTTGCGCTGATCGAACTCATTCTGCCCGGCGTGGTGCTGTGGTTTCAGTTGCGTGGTTTGCGAGGAGGATTTGCGCGTCACCTCGTGAATTTTGCGCCGCTCATCGGTGTGGTTGGCCTGTACTCGTTGTTTACCTTCAGCGAATACTTTCGATCTTGGGGTTACTACTCGGAACAGGGTGAAACGTCGCTGCTGTGGTTTACTCTAGTGCGTTTATCCGGCTATTACGTTACCTCATTAAACAATGGTGCACTCCTCTGGCATGAACTCGGCAATCTTGGCTTCCCTTACAACACGCTCGACTGGATTTGGAAGTTCCCCGTCATCGGCGAGAGCCTGCGCAACGCCCTCGGCGGCAGTGATGCGCCAGCAGCGCTGATCAGCATCGTCGTCCTTGAAGACAGCAATCCCGAATTCAATAACCCAACTGGCATCTTCACCACCTTCACCGACTACGGCGTCGCTGGCGGCCTCGTGTTCTGGGTTTTCTATGGTTGCGTGCTCATGTTGCTCTACCGTGCCTTCCAGCGCGGCTCCATCGCTGGTCTGATGCTCTATCCCTTCGCCTTCATGGCCCTCACAGACCAAATACGTCTATTCTATCTGACCAGTGGGCGAACGTTCGCCGCATGGATTTTTTTGTTCGCGGTGATCTTTGTGATCAGACGGGAGATCAAAGGGGCGAGGCTCAGGAAGAGGCTTTCGCCCACGGTACCTCGGTGAAGTTCTTGGCAGCTTCGGCTGAGTAAATTTCAGGGGCAAGTGTAGGTTTGGCAGCACCTCGAAACAGCTCGCTGATGACATCATCGACGCGTGCTGGGTCGTTAAGGTCGGCGGGGATTCGCAGTGACGCGGGTTGGCCGATGTCGTCAAGGTAGTCAGTGCATTTGCGATGGTACTCCGCGAGGGCAAAGGGGACGTGTGTGAGGTAAGCCGTGATGCCCGCGTGCAGGCGGACACAAAGGACAGCTGTGCAGGCAGCGAGGCCGTGCCAGGTGCCGATGAGGTTGTTCTCGCAGGAGATGATCTCGGACTCAGTGCCGCGCTCGCGGAGGTATGACTGAAGTTGGCGTGAGAGTGCCATGTCACCCCAGCGCGGATTGGTGTTGAGGCAAAAAATGCGCACGAGTGTGCCTTCTCGCTTGGCGTGACGGGCGATGCCTTCAAAGAGAGCTTCATTGCGGCGGTTCTCCTGAGCGGTATCGCCACCAGTGTAGGATTCGTAATTGCAGACGGAGACACCGAGAGTTTTGGAGGTCTTTTTCGGCTGTTCATTCGCTGGAAGCAGCAAAGGCAGTGCGCCGACGAGATCGCGGGCAAACAACGGCTTGAGCGGCACTTTCATCTCTTCGAGCAGTGCGATGGATTGCCTGTCGCGTACGGAGATGAAGGTGAAGCGGCGCAGGAAGCGTGCGGCTTCTTCTTGGTCGGCGGCATCGGCAAAGGGGCCGATGGAGACGCCGATGGCGGCAAATTTCGTCCAATTCCGCTCAGCGGCGATTCGTTGGATTTTTTTCAGGATGCTACCATAGGAAAGCGTGGATCCGCCAGCATAGACGATGAGGTCGCGGGTGAGCAATGCGGCGGCGAGGTAGGCAAGGCGGCTCATTTTTCCGCCGAGATGCGGCGCGGTGTAGAGGGCGGGCGGGAACCAAGAAGGCACGCGGAATTTGGAGTCGATGCCGTGCACGGGGGCACCAAGGATGTCGAGTGGATGGTCCGGCCACCAGCGTCGTGCGCCGAGGACGCTGGCGAGGTTGAACAATTCGTCTCCGTAGTTGGAGAAGCCGTAGTAGCCGTTGAGGGTGATCTTCATAAAAATTCAGGCAGCGAGCGAAACACGCCGACGATGCGGCCAAGGATGGTTTGCAGGTAGTAGCGGCTCTTGGAGAATTTGAACTGTGCAGCGAAGATGAGCACGGCGGCGCATGCGCGTGCTTGGAAGTTTAAAAAGCGTATGAGCGCGCTGATTTGGCGGAGTTTGAGCAGATGCTTGACGGTGAGGCGCCCAAAGCCGCGACCGTAGCTGAAGGCGCGGGCAAATTCTTTGGCGTCGTAGCGCCCGACCTTCTGCGCATGATAAAAAAGCAGCGCAGGATCATAGTGGAGCTGCTTTTTCATGTAGAGCGCGCGCAGGACGAAGTCGGAACCCTCTTCCGCTCCAAAGTAAGTGCCGACGCCGAGTTTTTCATCGAGTCCGCCGACATCGAGCCAGACCTGACGTTTGAGAAACATGGTGAACTCGACGGTGGTGCTGAAGACATTGCCAGCGGTGACGGGTTGGGCTTGCTCGGAGAAGCGAGTGACGGAACGCGTGAGTGTTTCGCGATCAACCGCACGGCCAAAGAGCATGTCTAGATCGGCCTTGGCGGCGAAACGGTCGGAGACTTGCTGGAGGAGGTCGGGAGTGAGTTCGCAGTCGTCGTCGGGGAAGTTTAGGATTTCCCCAGTGGCGAACTGGAAGCCGTGATTGCGGGCGTGAGCGACTCCAGCGGGCTTGATCTTTTCATGCCGCAGTGGAAAGGCGGTTTTGAATTCCTCACACAGTGCATCGAGCAGCGGGCCGTCGTTTTGGTCGATGACGATGACTTCGAAGTCTTGCAGCATGCTTTGCTGAATGGACACAAAGAGCCGTCGCATGTCGTCGAGGCGGTTGAGAGTGGGGACGATGAGGCTAAAGCGCGGGTTCATGGCAGTTTAGGTGCTGGCTCGGCCATTTTTTCACGGACGTAGTTTTGCATGGCGGCAATAAAGACGGGTTCAGCAAAGCGCTCGGCATGCTGGCGGATCAAGTTGGGGTCCCAGGTGATGGATTCGAGGCGCTCGACGCATGCGGTGATGCCTTCAGGCGAGGGATCAGTGAACAGCGTGCCGGTTTGGCCATCAATGACGGTTTCCAGCGCACCACCGTCACCAAAGGCCAGCACGGGTTTCCCAGCGGCTTGAGCCTCGAGTGGCGTGATGCCAAAATCTTCCGAGCCGGGCAAAACAAATGCGCGACAGGTTTCGATGAGTGAAATGGCATCCGCATCAGAAACGCGGCCTTTGAAGACGATATTTGGAGCACCCCCAGCCAGTTCCTCCAATCGGCTACGATCCGGCCCACCGCCAGCGATGACCAGACGTCGGCCATTTTTCAAAAACGCGGCGACAGCGCGATCAATGCCTTTGTAGGACACCAAACGCGACAAAATGAGGTAGGAGCCATCATGCTGCGGTGTGACGCGAAATTTATGTACTTCGACCGGCGGATAGATGACAACTGAATCGCGTCCATAGAACTCGCGGATGCGATTTTGGACATTTTTAGAGTTGGCGATGAAGTGGTGAGTTTTTTTCGAGCACGCGAGGTCACTCGGCCTCAGCCACAGCACGAAGAGTCGCGCGATTGCCTTCAGCAGGCCGCTTTTGACCTCGTTTTTGAGGTAGTGGTCGGTTTGCCAGAAGAAGCGCGGCGGCGTGTGGCAGTAGCCAAAGACGCGTGTGCGCGGCGTGAAGCGCAACCACTTGGAAAAGCCGCTGCTGCTCACCACTGCGGCATCTGCATCGAGATGGCCAAACGATTTGAAGGCGAAGGGGTAGATGGGGAAAAGCTTTTTGTGGTGTTTGTTGATGCCAGGCAGACGTTGCATCCATGAGTTGTGAATGACGGCATCGTTGAAGTCAGGCAGCAGATGCGCGTGATCCGTGGCGCTCACATAAATCGGCGCATCCGGCCAGGCTCGATGCATGGAAGCAAAAAGCCTCTCAGCGCCTCCCATCTGAATCAAATAGTCGTGGGCGAGGATGATGCGTTCTGCGGACATATGAGAGGTTGGTGTCGGGTTTACTGCTGGATGGCCATGGCTTGAGCTAGAGATTTCAACATGGATTCAGCGCCAGTGGACCATGAGAAGAGACCTGTGCGTTCTTTGCCACGCGTGACTAGGCTGTCACGCAGTCGGGGTTCGTGGCGCAGGCGTTGGATGGCATCAGCGAGGGTCTGAGGATCGTTGGGATCGCAGTATAAAACGGCGTCAGCGCAGATTTCGGGGAGGACGCTGGTGCTGGAGACGATGGCGGGACAACCGAGGGACATGGCCTCGACGGGAGGGAGTCCAAAGCCTTCATAGAATGATGGAAACAGCAGGCAGTAGGCGCGGGAATAGAGCGCGTAGAGCTCGGCATCGCTGACATGGCCGACGTGGGTGATGCGGGACTCGTCGAGAGCTTTGCCGCCAAAGACGCGGGCGTTTTTTTGGCCAGCGATGACGCAGGGTGGGGCATCCGGGCCGAGGAGCTCGAGCGCGCGGATGACGCTGGAAAAGTTCTTGTTGGGATTGACGCTGGAGACGGCGAAAAGGTAGGGCGTGTCGGCGATGTGATGCTTGGCGAAGATGCCGAAGTCGGGTGGCGTGCGCGTGGCGTGCTCGACTCCGAGCCAGATGGGCGTGATGCGTTTGGGATCAAGGCCGACAAGCTTCACAAGCTCGTCGCGTGAGTATTTGGAGTTGGTCAGGATGGCCGCAGACATGCGTCCGGCGACGCTGAAGAGCAGGCGATACCAGAGGCGGAATTTCCAAGTGAAGTTTTGCGGGATGGCGAAGGTTTGCGCGTCATGCAGAAACAGGAGATGCTTCCGTTTAAACATAGGGCCAGTGTTGCAGAGGGAGATGAGCCATTCTCCGCGCGTGGCGGCGAGGAGGCTGGTTTGTTCCCACACATGACCGCCACTGGCACCTTTGCGATGGAGAGTCAGCTTTGGCCATGGAGACTCGGCGGTGCTGCTGGCAGGTGCGATGAGACGGAAGCAGATGCGTTGGCCTTCTGGTGTGGTGCAGGAGCCATTCTCGTCGAGCATCTCGCACAAGGCGGTGATCAACTCACGCGCAACACGTTCCACGCCGGACACAGGGCGCGGGAGAAAGCGTGCATTGATCCAGATGGTCTTGTCCATGGCGTCTGGACTAGTTGGCCAGTGGATTGGGTAGGTTTGCTTCGATGAATGCGATGATTTGATCTGCGCTGGCTGGCTTTGGCAGGAAAGGATAGCCGCTGATAATGCCGCCGTGGCTGGTCAACTCTGCGCGGCTCACGGTGGCGGTGTGAAAGACGACGACGATGTGTTTGAGGCGCTGGTCGTTTTTCAGGCGAAACAAAATATCCGCGCCATCAAGATCAGGCATCATGACGTCGAGGATGATGAGGTCGGGGACGAACTCTTTGATGACATCGAGCGCATTGAGCGAGTTGTTTTCTTCACGCACTTCATACTCGTCGGTGTCTTCCAAATTCATGCGCAGCAGGCTGGTGAGGAAGGGCTCGTCATCGACGAGGAGGATGCGTTTTTTGCGGGTCGGAGCGTTCATGAATGTGCAGCGGTTTTAAGAGTGAGCATGGCCAGTACGCCGCCTGTGGGGCGGTTGGTGATGGAGATGCGGCCGTTGTGGAGTTGGATGATTTTTTTAACGGTGGCAAGGCCAAGACCAGCACCGTGGCCGGCGGTTTTGGTAGTGAAAAAGAGCTCGTAAATGTGGTTGAGCTTGTCATCCGGGATACCGTGACCGGTGTCGCTGATCTCGATGAGGACGCCGACATCGCCAGCGCGGAACCAACCCTCACGCTGCCAGTCAGCGCGCTCACTGCTGGTGAAGGTGTGCGCGTAAGTCTTGATGCCGATATCGCCTCCACTAGGCATGGCATCGATTGCATTGGTGAGCAAATGGCGCACGGCATCCACCATGCGCGTCCGATCGACAAAGACGGCTGGAAGGTTGGCCGCGCAGTTTTTGATGAAGTTCACTTGGATGCCAGTAGGCACCCGCGACTCCAGGCCGTGAAGTGCTTCTTCAACGATTTCATTGGTGTCATGTGCTGCGAGAGCGAGTTCCTTGGGTGCGCAGGCGGCGAGCACGGAGGTAACGACTTCCTCGATGCGGCTGGCACCATGGCGGAGATAGTTGACGACGTTGGCGCGAACGGCGTCGGTCAGTGGCTTCGGTCTGGCAAGGAAATCAGCGGCAAGCATGATGAGGCTGAGCG
Organism: Verrucomicrobiaceae bacterium; assembly: GCA_031411715.1. Lineage (GTDB taxonomy): Bacteria > Verrucomicrobiota > Verrucomicrobiia > Verrucomicrobiales > Verrucomicrobiaceae > Prosthecobacter. The sequence goes on from JANOBP010000079.1 coordinate 29,280, forward strand.
GATTCCGCACCTCGTGAGCGATGCTGGAAGCAAGCCGCGCGAGGGACTCCGTGCGCTCCATGGCGACAACCTCGGCGTGTTGTTCCTTGCCTTCGTTTTGCACATCCTGCGAGCGATAAAGATGTGCGTAGTGGAGGGCGTTTTGCAGTGTGTCTGGACTCAACTCACTGCGAAAGATGGCCTCGCTGGCACCAGCAGCACGCGCTTGGTCGAACATGTCTCCCTCATCATCCGGAGCGATGAAAATGACTGGTATGTCGAGTCCTCCATCGCTCACGGCTTTGATGAGGGCAAGTCCATCACTGCCCTCGGCCACGGCAGCAGAGTAGGAGCCATCGGCGAGCTTGCGCAGTGCTTCGTCAGGCCGCGCCGCATCGACAATCTCCGAATCTGGGCTAGCGGCGCGCATCAGATGGCGGAGGTACTCGCCACGCTGGTCATCGGGTGCCAGCAGGAGCAGGCGGGTGGCTTTGGATTGATTCATGAGAGTTTAGTTTGGGATGGGAAAGGAGCGCCTGTGGCATGTGTGAGGATGCCACCAGTCCCGGCGACGACGCCAGATAAATGTGCGTTTGACGGGATGAATGTGTTGCTGAGCACATACGAATCCTCCAGGCGTGAGCCACAGGCTATTGCACAGTTTTCTCCCACCACGGTGTTTGGCCCGATGGTGGCACCACTGATCGTTGAACCTGTGCCGACCCAGCAAGGGGGGAGAAAGGTGGTGTCTTTGGATATGCTGCAGTGATGTCCGATGAAGACTCCTGGAGCGATCTGCTGCTCTAGCTCTGGCGACTGGCTGCCGTTCGCGGCTAGATCAGCCAGCCATTGACGCACCATCGCAAACCACGTCCGTGTGACGGCTTGGCGTGGCAGATAGGGAGTGATCTGCGGGCCTCGGCGGATGACGATGCCACCTTTGCTATCGAGAAAGGTGCATGCTTCAGGCCGCGAGCTCGGTGTGCCGCTGAAAACCTGCGCGCGGCGATTCAGCGGAAACGTTTCACAGACGAAGGAGTAGAGCATCTCGTCCGGTTGCTCCAGCCAGATACGCAGGGTGGCATTGCTTCTAAAGAGTGTGTCCATCCAATGCTCGATGACGCGACGTGGCCCGATCTCCCAGAGTAAAAATGGACGGTCATCCACCCAGAGGGCGGGTTGGTTCGGGATGATTGCGTCGCAGACCATGGCAGGAAGTGTTTACTTAGTTACCGCCGCGATTTTTCAGTGCCACGGGCACTGTTTTGATCAAAATCGTCAAATCGAGCCATAAGCTCTGTTTGGCAGCATATTGAAGATCAAGGCCGATGGCTTGATCATGCGTGAGGCTTTTACGGTCACTAATCTGCCAGAGGCCTGTGAGGCCGGGTTTGATTTTATGCCGCAGCATGTCGCGCGGCGTGAAATCGGCCACTTCCCATGCCGCAAGAGGCCGCGGACCAACCAAACTCATCTCACCGCTGATGATATGAAAAAGCTGCGGTAACTCATCAATGGAGAAGCGCCGCATGAAGCCGCCAAAGGGCAGAATTCGTGGGTCACGATGATATTGATCTGATGGCGTGAGCTTTTGCAGCGTGTGGCGCAGTTTGAGCACGGAGGTGTCCTTTGGACGGTCAAAACTGCCCTGCGTGGCCAAGATTTTATGTTCCTCGATCTTGGCTGCGATGGCCTCCGCATCACGCCGCATGCTGCGGAACTTCAGCATCTTAAAAAGCCGCCCATCCTGCCCCACGCGTGCGCCACGGAAGAAAATGGGGCGTCCATCCATGATCCAGATCGCCAGTGCCGCAGTGATCAGAATGGGCGAGAGCATCAAGACCATCAGCGTGCCGCATGTGAGGTCGAGTAACCGTTTAACCACGCGGCGTAGCCAGTGGCGGACATGGTGCTTGATCAATACCCATTTGCCACTGAACACGCTGGAGGAGGTTGTCGTCATGGTTAGAAAAACTTGGTGACTTGAATGCCGATCTGTGAGCGGTTAGCGACTTCGAAGTTGCCGTGTCGTTGACGCTGCCGCCACTGAAAATACAGCTCGATGTTCATTTGGCTCGTCGTGCGGTCTGGACTCTCACGGTAGCCAAGAACGAAACGCGTCACTGGCTCCGACTCGCGGCGGTTGGTGTTGTAGTTGCGGCGGACGAACTGCACATCGCCGCTGCCATACCATTGATCGCTGAAATCATGCGTCACCTCTGCGCCGATGCGGTATTCACGAAACAGTGCGCCCTGCTGCACGACGGAGGCCTCATTCCCGACACGCAGCCGCGTGCTGAAGCGCGTTTTTTCCGTGGCAAGCCACTGCATCGCCACCGCGCCCACAGGGCTGATTTTCATGTCCTGAGGCGCGGCGCCAGTGAACTCCCGCCACTCCATGCCCGCACGCGCGGAGACATTGAGCTTCGCCATCGGCTTCCAGCGGCTCATCATCAGTGCCTGCTGATAAGACTGACCTCCGCCACGTGTGAAGTCGATCATTCCTAACTCCGTGCCCATGCCGAGCGTCGTTTTCGCCGTAGCGGCCCATTCCAAGCCCGCTTCGCCGATCCAAAGTGTGCGGTCTGCAGTGCTATCTTCCAGCGTGATGCCGCGATAGGTCACTTTCGAGTGCAGCATCGTTTTCGGGGTGAAATGATAGTCAAAGAGTCCCGAGGCCTCTAATAAGGTGTATGTGTCCTCGAGTGAGGTGTTGTCTGACGAAGCCAAAATGCGCTCATCATAGTCCAGCCGCAGAGAGATGCGTGAGATCTCCGTAAGGCGGCCTATTTCACCAAAAAAGTGCTGCAAAATCTTCTGCTCACCTTCTTCGAGCAGTTGCCGCACGGTCGGCACATAAAGCAGTCCAGCGTAGTATTTTGAGAGCTTGCCCGTGCTCATCGCTCCCTCCTGTGGGTCGCCAATATCCAGCCGAATGATTGGCGTGAGTTCAAAGACCGTCGCGCCGACTGCTACCGAGTTGGCTGCGTACTTGATGTTGTCGGTGTAAAACAACTCTGGCTGCAAACCCACACTCAACTGTGCCGAATCATCCCCGGACAGACCCCAAGTCATCGGGGTCGTTCCTGATGACGCAGCTAGATTCTGCCAGCGTCGGCGATGCGCGGTCAAGCCGATATCCGCATCCCCTTGCCGCCGCAAGCTAAGAGGCCGCGTCACTGAAAGTCCCGCTTGAGCAGAAAGCGTTTCCCCATTTGGAACATTACGCACCGTCGGGGACTCACCCGCCGCATAGCCGCTCAGATGCGGCAATAAAAGCGGTGCATCCGCCGCCATGCCTTGCACGCTAAGCGCCAGAAAGCAGGCTGTTCGGTGCATGAAAGTTGTGGACATATGCATTTCATAACGTGTCCTCGCTCGTTGGGTCAAGCTTTTCGTGGCAGCCTTTCGATTTGCACCATCAGCCAGTCCCGCTTATCACAGACCCATGAAGTCCATGGTCCGTACTTTTCTTCCCTGTTTGGTGATTCTTCTTGCGCACTGCGCTTCGGAGCCGGTTACCAGTGGCCCATTGCCGCCACCACCGACTGCGACGGCCGGCAGTGGCGCTATCCGACCCGGTGATGTGCTTACCATCAGTTTTGCGGGCGAGCCAGACCTCACGCAGCAAACGCGAGTGGACTGGAATGGAATGATCCATGTGCCCACTCTCGCCGCTGATGGAAGCGCGGAGATCCGGGCGGCTGGCTCCTCACCATCAGCACTCGCCAGTCGCATCAGCGCGATCGCCAAGGAGAATAAAATGCTCGTGGATGCTCGCGCGCAGGTCTTGATCACCGAATTCGCGGGGCAGGCGTATTCCGTGCTCGGACAAGTCACCCAGCCGGGCCGCTACACCTTCCCGCGCGGCTTGCCTCCGAGGCTGCCGATTGAAGAAGCCATCGCGCTCGCCGGTGGCTGCACGAGGCTTGCGCGGCAGTCACAGGTGCTCGTGAAGCGCGGTAATGCGGTCTATCTCGTGAATTTGGAAGCGCTTGCATCTCAGCCAGGACAAGCCCCAGCCACCATCATCCCAGGTGATGTCATCACAGTCAGTGAACGTCGGTTCTGAAATTTTTTCGAGGCCATGAATGACCCCACTGCGAGAGCCAGTTTTGTGAGCTTGCTGAAATCCGAGCTTCAGCAGCAGCAGGTCACGCCTCTCATCCGTGAATACAAAAGCGGTGACGTCATCTTTGCTGAGGGCGGGCCTGGCGATGGCCTCTACGCCATCCTCGACGGCCTGGTGCGCATCTCCGCCTTTGTCAGCCAGACCAGCAGTCATGCACTGTGCGAGTTCGCCTCTGGGGACTTCTTTGGGGAAATGTCCATTATCAATCAAGTGCCGCGCTCGGCCAGCGCCATTGCGCAGCGGGACTCACAGCTTCTCTTTGTCTCGCGCGAGCAGGTCATGGATCTCATGGAGCGCTCTCCGCCGTTGGTCTTCGCACTTCTGCATGCCTTCAGCAATCGCATGCGCGAGACGAACAGCCACTTTGTGCAGACAATGCTCGAAGCGGAGAGACTCTCGCTGCTAGGCCGCTTCGCGCGCTCCATCGTTCATGATTTGAAAAATCCGCTGAGCATCATCCTTCTTGCTGGAGATGCAGCAGCCTCAGAGCGCGCCAGCACCTCGCTGCGTGAGCAGGCCAAAAAGCGCATGCACCAGCAGGTGGAGAGGCTCACGCAC
>JANOBP010000080.1:0-26963 GCA_031411715.1 Verrucomicrobiaceae bacterium
TGGATGACCGCCTGCACCGCATCTGGGAACGTGTATCATCCAACGTCGGCCAAGATTGGACGCTGGATGAGCTGGCACGGCAAGCCTGTGTGAGCACCGAACACCTGCGCCGCCTTTGCCGCAAAGCCTTGGGCCGCACGCCGATGCATCACGTCACCTGGCTGCGCATGCGCAAGGCAGCGGAGTTGCTCTCGACGACGAATTTGAAGATCGAAACCATCTCACACGAAGTCGGCTATCAAAACCCCTTCGTCTTCAGCAACACCTTCAAAAAATGGATCGGCTGGCGCCCCAGCGAGCACCGCAGCCGGATGGGTGCTCGGTAAAAGGGTCACTGTGTTACTTTCAAATGAATGAACTCCGGTGCCAGAGGCGTGTTTTCGGCAGTACCTGCATTGTGCGGTGGAAGCCTGTGCGACCTGGTCAAGGATGGTGCCCTGACCTAGCTTACTCCCCATGGATACCAATTTCTGCTCCCAATTACCAAGCTAATAAACGGGGCGTTCAGAACGAAAAGGTACCACGAACGGGCACGCTCATATCAGTATCCAGCCTTGCGCATTTCTGTGCACCGAGTTCCATGTACCCCACTATGGAACCCACCATCAAGATTGCCCTCGTTGGCGCCGGCATGTTCGGCGGAGATGTTCACGCGCGTGCTTACGCGGATTTGCAGCGCTTCGGCATCGCCGGGCAGTTGGCGCGTGTGGGACTGGATAAATACTCGCGTGATCTCGCGGGCGTGAAGTTTGACCTTGTGGCGGTGGCCACGCGCACTGAAAAGTCGGCGCAAAAGGCTGCGGCGGCCTTCAAGGACATCACAGGGCATGAGCCGCGTGCGTTTCATGGCGATGCGCCGTGGGATGACATCCTTGCTGCTTTTCCCGACCTCGATGTCATGGCGGTGGCCACGCCGGACCATCTGCATACGCAGCCTATTTTGGCCGCATTGGCCCGTGGGGTGCATGTGTTGACGGAGAAACCGATGTGCCTGTCGATTCAGGAGGCGGACCAGATCATTGAGGCCGCGAAGGCCAAAAACCTCATCGTGGCCGTCGATATGCATAAGCGCTACGACCCTGATCACCTGCGCATTCGCGATGACATCCAAAACCGCATCGGCGCGCCGCTTTACGGCACCGCCTACCTCGAAGAACCGCTCGAAGTCAGCACCAGCACCTTCAAGTGGGTCGAAAGCAGCGATCCTTTCAGCTACGTCGGCCCGCATTGGACAGATTTGATCTGGAGCTACTACAAATCCAAGCCGGTGAGCCTCACCGCGGTGGGGCAAAAGAAGCGGCTCATTCGCGATGGCATCAACGCGTTCGATGCCGTGCAGGTGCGTGTCGATTACGACAACGGCATGTCCATCAACTACCACAACAACTGGATCACGCCCGCCGACTTCGAAGGCCCCGTCAATCAAGGCCATGAGATCCTCGGAGCCGATGGAAAAGTCGAAAGCGACCAGCAGTATCGCGGCTTCCGCTGGTGGAATGCTGGTGGCGGCTCCCGCACGAGTAACAATCACTTCACGCGTGAAGTTCAGCGCCCCGACGGCAGCAAAGGCTACATCGGCTACGGCGTGGACAGCCTCACCGTTGGCCTTGTGGCAGTCTGCCGCGTGAAATTCGCCCAAGAGTCGCGTGATGCCGTTGCTGAGCTCTATCCGACGGCGGAAGAGGCACGCATCACCTGCGCCATTGTCGATGCTGCCGCCCGTGTTCGTGATTTGAACTTCAAATACATCAATGAGGGTAAAGGCGCACCCGTCACTGCCCGATTCGATCAGAATGGCATCACCATCATCGACCCCAATAACGCGGTGAATCTCTTCGAGCGTATTTACGACAAGGGACTCTGATTAAAACGACAACATCACCACCAGGCCCAACACCGTTGCATTAGGCGACCCGCTTTGTGGGTTGATCAGTCGCTGAAGGGTGGGTTGCACGGCCAGCCACGGGTTGATCTGCGCTTTGTAGGTCAGTTCCAGTGCCGTTTCGCTGTTGGTGCTGTAACCGCCGGCTGAGATGGCTGCGAAGACGAAGCTGTTGCTAATTTTTGAATGCGTCATCACAAGGCCCCATTGGTCCGCCGGGCGGAGACCACAGCCTGTCAGACCCACATCGTAGGCCAAGTCCACCATGCTGCGCCCCGGATTGAGAGCACGACCAATGCGTGTGAAGAATATGAGTCGGTCTGCCCCATCCTTGGTCCTCGATGGGACCAGTGTCTGGTCTAGCATGGCATAAAAGTGACCGTTGCCATGCTGAAGAAGACCGGTCTCATTCACCGTCGAAAGCCCCGTGTTGTAACCCGCGCCCAGTTTCACGATGCCATTGAGACCGGCGACTTGATGATGGCGTGAGCCTTCGATCAAAATCGCAGCGCCATCATCGCCTCCGACTCGTGTGTTGGAACTGCGCCTGTTTGCGGGTTCTCCGCCCGTGTTGCCATCATAGACTCCCAGTTGCAGTTCATACTGCTTATTGACCTCCAATTCAGCCAGGAAGCCTGGTGCTGCCACGGGATAGACGGGTGCGGCAAAGTTCATATTCCATGTCTGGATCGGGCCGAAGGCAGAGTTGATGAACAAATTTGCTGAATTCGAAATCATGAAGTCCGTGTCCAGCGTCTTCAAACCAAAAGTCAGCCTGAGTTTTTCGCCCCACAGTTTTTGCTGCAACCACACGTGATAGACTCGGCCCGTGGCGGCCATGCCTTGGATGTTGCTCACCTCGTTGATATTACCGACGTAGTCCACAGATGACGGAGACTGTCCCTGCACCCAGATGCCTTCTGCGTGAAAGTAGGCCCCGTGCCAGCCCACGACCTTCTCCAAGTCCACTAAGGTAGAAAAATCCAGCAGCCCTTGCCAGTTCGTGCCGCGACGGAATCCGCCATACATGTGATTCATGAACGATCCCGTGTAGGAAAGCTGAAAGGCTATGCCATGCTTCGAAAGGTCATCGAGTTGCTCATCCCAGTCCTCCATGACGGGGTTGCGGGCCATGGCATCACAGCAAGTCAGCAGGAGCCATGGACTGGCAGCATAAAGGAGAAGTCGAGATACTGTTCGGCTGAAATTCATCGCGAAAGCCCAGCCTTAGGCTCATCCCCTGACTCTGTCCAGCCTCTATCAGGCAGGGCCCGCGCGGATGAAATACCGAAGACCGGCTCGCTCTGGGCCTCCTGAGGATGTATGGAATCAATCTTCATCATGAGCACCCCAAAAATCCTCGCCTTTGCCGGCAGCACTCGCGTCGGCTCCTACAATAAGCAACTCGTCCGCTTCGCCGCTGATGCGGCACGCGCTGCTGGTGCGGAAGTCACCTTCCTTGACCTCCGTGACCTCCCTTTGCCACTTTTTGATGAGGATCTCGAATCTGAGCACGGCTTGCCGGATAACGCTAAAAAATTGAAGGCCCTTTTTCGCGACCACGACGCCTTCCTCATCGCCTCGCCTGAGTACAACAGCTCCATCACCGCCGTGCTTAAAAACGCCATCGATTGGGCCTCCCGCAGCGAGTCCGATGATGAGCCAGCACTCTCCGCCTACCGCGGCAAAGCAGCCGCACTGCTCAGCGCCTCACCTGGCGCGCTCGGTGGCATGCGCGGCCTCGTCCACCTGCGCGCCATCCTGGGGAACATCGGCGTCATCGTCCTGCCAGATCAAGTCGTCGTACCCAAGGCCTATGAAGCCTTTGACGACGCAGGTCAGCTCAAAGAGGAGCGCCCAGCCAAGCAGGTCACGGCATTGGCTCAGAGCCTTGTCAGCTTCTTGAAGAAGCACGTGGGCTAAAAGCCCACCAAGGAATGAAGAGTGGCACTAGCATCTCATCTGCCTACTCGAGCGCCGACTTCAGCGACTCGGGCAGCTTTGATTGCAAATCCGGCCATGCCTCCGCCAGACGCAGCAGGTCCAGCTCGTCCTTGCGCCGTTTCAAGGGCCGCCGTTGTGGATCCCCCCAGGCCCAGAGCTTGCCTTGAAACACATCCGCCAGCGCCGCCACCGGCAGCCGCATCCCCACCACCACGGACTCTTGCGCCCGCTCCGCCATGCCAGCGTAAAGTGGATCGGTCGTCACTTGGATCGCCAGCTCGCCTTGTCCCTTTAAGTTTGCGGAAAACCGGTGGGCGGAAATCTCAAAACCTGCCGTCCGCGCCGCCTCCAGGGCCAGCGTCAGATCACTGAACGCCACCACGATATCCGCGTCCTTGGTGATCAGCGGCTCCCGCGCCCAATGGTTCACCGCCAGGCCACCGATCACACACCACTTCACCCCGGCCTCCTGCCACGCGCGCGCCAGACGCCCGAGATCGCCCCCGCCGCCGCCTGTTTGCCAGTCATAAAACTCGCCTGTGGTCATTAGGTCAAACTAAGCGGCTTCCCACGCTCTGCCAGTCACAGTTTTCATTCCCCTGCACATCCTTTTTCAACACAGGCACTCACCCCTCCACGCCACAAAGCCGCAGCGGAGTAATCTCTACGGACCGCTCCCCTTCACCCACAAACAGCACGCCTTCCTGGAGTGTGATTTGGAGATCCATCGAGCGTCCAGCCAGCGCGGCCAGTGCCTGAGTTTGCTCAGCGGGGAGTTGCCAAACGGTCAAGTTACTCACGCGTGTCATCTTGGCAGCCAAGCCCGCCCACCAAGTCGGTGTGGCGTTGCTGAAGCTATAAACAGACACTTGGCGCACTCGGCCACAGGCACGAACCAATCGCTTCTCATCGGGCTGTCCCAAGTCGATCCAGTGCATCGGGAGGCCAGTCAGGTCCTGCCGAAACAAGGCTGGCTCATCCGCCTCCCATAGGTCTTTGCCAAATTCCAAAGCACCAAGGTCATTGGTCTCCGGTGCATTCAGCACAAAGGCCAACAGCCGCACCATCATCCGCTCCTCCGTCTCCGAGGGATGCCGCGCAATGGTCAGCGAGTGATCGCTGTACAGATTGCGGTCTAGATCGGAAAACGAGACGCTCGCGCGGTAAATGATTGCCTTCAGGGCCATCCTTGGACGTACAGGCCAGCTAAGGCAGCGTCAAGGCTGCTTCGCCGTGAGATCAGTCCTTCTTTTTCACCGTGTACTTGCTCGGATTGCGCTCAAAGTCGCTCAGGCAGTCGGTGCAGCAGAAGGCGACGAAGCCCGCAGCTGTCTTGGTGCGGTAGATCGGGCGGGCAGGTTTGCCGTCCACAGGGCAGATGTCATTGATGGGCCATGCGGCAAGCAATGTGGAAGCCATGGCAAGGCTGAAGAAGAGAGGGACGAGTACTGATTTCATAGGATGTATGGGTTGAGTGTTGATGTCACGACACTCACCAAACGCACACACCCAGCCCTCTTATAGGTCATCGCAAATCATGCACACGGATGCGCAATCAGGGCCCAATGCGGCTTCACTTCTTCTTCCCGCTTTTCTTCGCTGGCTCTGGCGGTACGGGCTGCGCTTTCTTTTCTTCGACGGGACCTTCTGGCGGGGTTGGCTTTGGACCGTCCCAGAGAAAGTGAGCCAGGCGGATCTTGGTGGCGAGTTGCTTGGCATCCAAGGCGCGGTCACCTGGGAGGTTGGCGATTTGCTCCGCCAAGCGTGCGGCGGCTTCCCATTGATGCGCCGCCTCTAGCAACTCGATGCCGAAGAAACCTGCTTTGGAGAACCACAAGTAGTCGGCAGGATTGGCAGGCGGCGTGGCATCCGCTGCGCGCAGGACATCGTAGCAGGCCTCCAGCGCCTCGGCTTGATGCTTGGCGTCATGCAGGGCTGTCGCCAGGGTGAAACCCGCGCGTGCTTGCCATAGGAATGGCAGAGGACTTTCATCGTTCAAGAAGCCGCGCAGCAGCTTGGCAGCCTCATCGAGGCTGGCAGGCACCTTTTTGCCATGTAGCAGAAGAACCTCGGCCTTTTCGCAGAGGGTGAGGCGGCGCAGATCCTTGTCGAGCTTGGGCAGGGCGAGGATTTGATCCTGTGCTTTCAGAGCGGCAGGCAGATCTCCCTGGCGTCGGTGCGCGAGCGCCTGCTGACGGCGTGAGGGCACGGCGAGGCTGCCGTTTTTCTTTGCCAGCTCGTCCCAGATCTGCATGGCACGCTCGCGGCCTTCAGTGCTCATGACAGACATGGCGGAGAGTGCCGCGAAATAGAGCGCGGAGTCAGCCTGTGGTGTGTCCGGATATTCTTTGGCGATGATTTCAAAGTTCGTGCGTGCGTTGGCGAAGTCCTCGAGCTGCAAGTGCGCGCTGGCGGCCTTCATGAGCACATCGACAAGCAGCGGACTCTTTGGCCACTGCTTTAAGAAGACCGGCGCTTCAGTGATGAGGGCTTTTAAATCACCGGCGCTCTCGCGCAGCCAGATGCGGGTGTAGTCGATACGCTGCTGGAGTTTCTCCGTCGCCTCTGATTTGTCGTTGGGCAGGGTGATGGAGTCGAGCATGGCCTTCGCATCAGCCGTGCGCTGTGGTTTGGTCAGCAGCAGCCATTCAGCGATGGCGATTTGTGCTTCGGCCCTGCGTGAATGGTATGGCCGAGCCGTGAGGAAGGTGCGCAGGCTTTCTTCGGCATCATCCTGGCCTAAAGCAGCTGCACGCAGGGCTTTATCGAGCTCTAGATCAGCAGCCGAGTCGCCCGTGCCGTCTTGGGAACCTCCCGTGACTTCAAGCTGCGCTAAGAGGCCAAGGTAAAGCACCAGATCACTCGACTTCACAGCCGCCACGGCTGCATTGAAGAGCGCTCGACGCCTTTCGGACAGCGTGGTGGCCACATTGGCGGCAGCTTGGAATGACTCCTGTGACTGCATGAATTCTCCACGACGATGCAGGATGTCACCAGCAAGGAAGTCCACCAGTGCGCCGCCTTCTTTGCCGCTGAATTTGGCACGCCATGCTTCCGCCAGCGTGAGTGCGCGTTCATCGGCATGCATGCGCACATAGATTTCCATGGCCATGCGCATCGCCTCGCTGGTGCGTGGGTGATCGGGATGTGTCTGTAACAGGCATTCCAGTAGGCTTACAGCTTCGAGCTCACGCTTTCCTGATTGGAGCCAGCGCGCGCAGGTGAAGAGTGCATGCCCGCGGAAGTCAGCGATCATTCGCAAGAGCGCTGGATTCGGCTCTGGGCTTTGCTGCGCACGGTTTCCCTGCGTCACCCACACAAGCACGGCCTCGGGCAGCGTGTGCGGCTGCGGTTGTTCCTGCCAGGCTTTGTCCAGCATATTGAAGGCCTCCGTCCATAAGGCACTCTCCTGAGTGGTATCGAGGAGCTTCATGAGGTATTCCCATGCCGGCACGATTTTCTTTTCCAACATCAAAACCTCAGCCAAGAGGATGGTGGCAGCGTGGCGTGGGCGCTCGCCGCCACTGGTGGCATCCAGCACCCGTTGGAGTTGTGCGCGAGCCTGTGGCAGTTCATTAGAGCTCAAATGACAGCGCGCGCGAAGATAAGCAGCCTTGGGATCGCCCGCATCGTTGATGGGATCGAGGTTTTTGAGTGCTGCGTGAATTCTGCCAGCGCTGATGTCGATCTCGGCCAGCAAGAGCCGAGCGTGATGCTTGGTGTCATCGATTGGGTCAGTCAGCAGTGGTTCCACCTCATCGTGCGCGGCGTCATTCTCACCCAGGGCCATTAAAATCTGTCCCAGTAGCAAGCGCACACGGGGTGTGTGCACGGCGCTGTCGGAGGTCAGTTCCTCCCGCGCCTGAGCCAGCTCTCCATTGAGCGTGAGGGCCTGCGCGCGCCAGAAAGACTCCTCATTGAGGTCATACGCTTCACACAGCGCCAGCACGCGCATGCCATCCTGTGCCCGTGTCCAGGCTTCCGCCGCGAAAGTGGCCAGCAGCTTGGTTTCCGCACGCGTCCAGCCTTTGCGCGCCAGCAGTCGCTCAGCCTTGACGCCGGCAACCTCCGGCATCCCATCTGACAGTGCCTGCTGAGCCCTGAGATACTCCAGCGAGTCACCCAATCCCGCCGCAAAAGCAGCGTGGGTGACAAAAATCAGGGCAGAGGTAAGTGAAAGCGTGCGGGACATGCGGCGCGCAGTCTATCTCATAAGCTGGCAGAGCGCTAGCGGGACCCGGGGAGCCCGCCACTCTTCTGCAACTCCTGCAGCATCGGCATGAAAGTCGCCATCATGGCGACCATCACGATCACCATGATAATCATCAGGCAAAACATCGTGATCACCAAGATGCCTTGGAATTTCCAATAACGCCGCTGCTCATGCAGTGCCGCCTCGACGTCCGCAATAGCTCGACTGTTCATCGCCGCTGCAATTCGTGAGCCATAGCTCCATAATTTCACTGCTGGATAGACCATGAAGAATGACAGCAAACCATAGAAGACGCCAGCACCCAAAATAAAGCCAGACATCGCCGCAGTTTCCTTGGGACCGCTAGCCGCCATGGCAATGCCAGCAATCACCGCGAAGACCGAATACAAGATCATGAAACCCGCTCCGATCCACATGAGGATCGACATGAACCAAACCCACGGCTTCGTTCCCGCCAGTGCGGCGATCATTCCCGGCGAAGCGGTTTCGGAGCTCAGGCTGGTGGAAGAGCCATATGGGTTGGTGGTCGGCGTGGCGTAAGGATTGCTTTCCATGGTCGTGTTGGGTTCAATGTTGATCGGTTTCTTAGTGCATGCCTTTGGACGCGGACATCGCTGCGACGACTCCAGCGCCGATAGCTATCAGAATGTATAGCGAAAAGAGCACGATCATCATGACGCCGAGAAACTTCCAAAACTGGCGCTGCTGGTTCAAAGCGGCATCCAAGTCACTCACTGAGCGGGAATTCATCAAGTCCTTGATCCTGCTGGCAAAGTTTCCCAGCTTGAGGGCGGGATAGATGTACAAGAAGGACATCACGATGTAGAGTAGCCCCATTAAAAGGCCAAAACTTTTGCCAAAGGGATTATTCGGCTGAGTGGCAGCCATGATGCCATTCATCACAGTTGCCATCATGATCCCTGCCAACACCATGAAGCCAACACCGATCCACATCATGACTGACATGAATCTTACCCACGGCTTCGTTCCAGCGAGCGCTGCGATGGTTCCTGGAGAGACGGCATCCGCACTCAGAGAGGATGATGAGCCATAAGGGTTGGCGGTCGGTGTGGCGTAGGGATTGCTTTCCATGATCGTGTTGGGGTGGAGTTCAAAAAAGCCACTCGACGGGAGTGTCATGCGGATTTCTAAAAGCCTAGCGGATCAAATCACATCTTGTCAAAACATTATGCCACCGCTTGAGTAGCGCACTCATGGCCGTAGCTCGTGTGGATACATTGCAACCAGTGGAACTGGCGGATGGCGTGGAGATTCAACTCCGCGTGGCTGGACCGGCGGTGCGAAGCACGGCCTGGTTGCTTGATCTCATCGTCTTTCTGATCGCGCTGCTCGTAGCAGAATTGCTGTTGTTACTGATTGTGACGCGATGGATCGGTTTTGAGATCAGTGGCGGCCTTTCGATGTTGATGGCGTTCATTTTCACTTGGTTTTACAACGTCGCCTTCGAGGCCAGCGCGCGCGGCTGCACCCCTGGACAAAAATGGATGAAAATCCGCGTCGCTAGCGTCACAGGTGGCCCGGTGACACTGGCGCAGGCCGTTTTGCGCAATTTTTTGCGCGTGATCGACTTCATGCCCTTTTTGTATCTCACTGGATTTCTGACCTGCCTGTTCACCAAGCGCTTCCAGCGTCTCGGTGACCTCGTGGCAGGCACGGTGATGGTGTACACTGATCCGCCGCCGGTCATGATCCCCCAGACGCAAATCAACGCTGAGCGCCGTGCACCGCCCGTGGTGCTCACGCGTGAAGAACAAGCCGCGCTGCATCAGTTCATCGAGCGCGCGCCGCTTTGGTCCGATGAACGTCGACTGGAGCTTTCCGCACTCGTTGAGCCACTCACGCAAGCTCAAGGTCAGGAAGGGCTGCGCCGCCTCGTCGGCATGGCGCTTTGGCTTCAAGACCCCAATCCCATTTCGAAATGACGCCTGCTCAATTTGAAAAAGAAATCGAGCCGCGTTGGCAGAAGCTGGAGCGCCTCATGAATGATGTGGAGAAGAATAAGCCACAGGCGGATGCCGTCGAGCTGCCAGCGACCTTCCGCCAGGTGTGCCATGATCTCAGCGTGGCACAGCACCGCATGAGTCCGCACCGCACGGTCCAGAAACTCAATGACATGGCCATCCGCGGCTTCCGCCTGCTGGAGCGCCGCACGGCTGGCGGCTTCGAGTCCTTCCTGAACATGATGCTGGTGACCTTCCCACAACTCGTGCGGCAGGAGTGGCGGCTGTTCTGGTGGTGCAGCGCCATTTTTTATGTGCCGCTCACGGTCTTCATCCTCATCACACCTCATTACCCCGAGTGGTCCATGGCGTTGCTAGGCCCAGACGGCATGGCGGATGCCGAACGCATGTATGGCCATGGCTCGAACCTCATCGCGGAGCGTCGAGGCAAGTTCGACTCCGACTTTGGCATGTTTTGCTTCTACATCTGGAACAACGTCAGCATCGACTTCAAAATCTTTGCGGGTGGTTTGGCTGGTGGAGTGGGTGCCCTTTTCGCGCTGCTCTTCAATGGCATCTACATGGGTGCCCTTGCTGGTTACATTCGTTACGCGGGTGATCCCGAGAGCCTGTTGCTTTGGGTGTCCGGTCACTCCGCGCTGGAACTCACCGGCATGATCATCGCGGGCATCGCGGGCTTCCGTCTCGGCCTCAGCGTGCTCAAACCAGGCCGCATGCTGCGTCGGGATGCCTTGGTGATCGCGGGGCGGCGTGCGCTGCCTCTCATCATCGGCGCGGCGGTCATGACCACACTTGCGGCGGTCATTGAGGGCTTCTGGTCACCGCATCAGTTCACGCCTCTGATCAAGTACACTTTCGGCATCGTGCAGTTCCTCTTGGTGGCGGCTTTTTTCATGTTTGCAGGAAGGAGCAGGCATGCGGCTTGAGGATCTCACCATCGTCCTACGTCCCCGCTTGCCTTGGGAGGCCGTCGATCTCGGCTGCGCGATGGTGCGACGGGATTTTGGGAGACTCTTCGCCCTTTGGATCACCACCGTGCTGCCCGTTTGGGTGCTGATCTGTGCTCTGCTGCCAAATTCACCGCAGCTTGCAGGCTTCATCATCTGGTGGCTCAAGCCGCTCTATGATCGCGTGCCATTGTATCATCTCAGCCGCGCTGCATTCGGTGTTCGGCCTGGATTTGTCGAAACCCTGAAGGCATGGCCTCGCCTTTGGTTCTCGCAATTTTTGCCAGCCTTGCTCTGGCGGCGTTTTTCATTCATCCGCAGCTTTGCACTGCCAGCACAGATGCTGGAGGGCTTGCGCGGTGCCGTGATGCGCAAGCGTGTCAAAACTCTTGCCGTGGATGGCGGTGGCTCGGGCATCATGGTTTCCTATTCCTTCCTCAAGCTGGAACTCGTGCTGCTCATCGGCCTGTGCTTCACGACTTATGATTTCCTGCCAGAAACCTGGCGTCCGGATTGGAGCGGCCTGTTTGAAACGATGGACGCCACCTCGCTGATCAAAACGCCCTTCATCTGGTGGTACACGGGCTGCTACATGCTGGCCATGAGCGTGGTAGAGTTGTTTTATGTTGGAGCAGGCTTTGGCCTCTACTTAAACTGCCGCACGCGCATCGAGGGCTGGGACGTCGAGCTCGCTTTTCGCCGTCTGGCCGCCCGCCTAGCGCCGCCTGTGCTTGCGGTGCTCGCCTTGGCCCTCTTCCTCGCACCTTTGACCTCACATGCCGCTGAGAATGCCACGGATGTCGCCGCTGAAGTCCTCAAGAGTCCCGACTTCGAAGTCCACAAGGTCAAGACTTGGGAGTGGGTGCCAAAGTTCGACCCGGACAAGCTTGATGAATCAAACCTCCCGCGCGGCGACTTCAGCTTTGTCTTCATGGTTGGAGAAGCGTTGTTCTATCTCGTGCTCGTTGGCCTCGTTGTCTGGCTGATCTGGTTCATCGTGAAAAACGCGCACGTTTTTTCCATGCGCCGCAATGCCAAGGTGGAAGCCGCCGCGCCCAAAGTCGTCATGGGCATGAACATCACTCGTGAAAGCCTGCCGGATGACATCCTCGCCGCCGCCATGGCCGCTTGGGATGCCGGAAATGCCCGTGAAGCGCTTAGCCTGCTCTACCGCGGTTCCTTATCATGGCTCGTCACGCGCCGTCGCGTGCCCATCCGCGACAGCGACACCGAAGAAGACTGCCTCATCCATGTCGTGCGTGCGGGAGACAAAACTGAGGCTGATTTCTTCCGCCATCTCACCGGTGCCTGGGTGCAAACCGCCTACGCCACCATTCCCATCACGCGTGATGAACTCACCGCGCTCTGCGCCAGTTGGCCCTTCGCCGAGAAAGGGGGCGCAGCATGAAATCCGCCCAGCGCTGCATTCTCTTCATGCTCTGCCTGTTGCTGGCTGCCTGTGACGGCGAATTCGTCGAAGTGGAGAAAGTCCTCGGCTATCGCGGCAAGGCACGAGTGAATCCCTTCCTCGCTGCAGAGCGCACGCTCGACAAACTCGGTCACCATGCCGAGCGGAAGCTCTATTTGACCAAGATGCCGGAATCCGACGGCGTGATGCTTCTTTCCGCTGAGGGTGGGCTTTCAGAGGGTCGCATGCGACAGATTCTCGACTGGGTCGATGGAGGCGGGCACCTCATTTACTGCCTCAGCGGCTGCCGTGCCTACAATGACCACGCTTCAGGCATCGAACTCGGCATGAACGTGCTCCAGTCCGTGCTCGAAGAGGAAGGTGATCCGCTGCTGCGTGAACTCGAGATCGAAGTGAAGAGCTGGGACCAAGAGAACCTCGAGAAAGCGATCAAGAAATTCAGCGGCAAGTTCTTGGATGACCTCAAAGAGGCCGCAGAGAAAACAGAAAAGTCCAAGTCCGAAGACGAAGAAAAAAAGCCCGCAGCCAACACCGCTGATCCCAAAGAACTCGTCAAGAAAATGGGCGATATGATCGAGCAGGTCATCGATGACCAGATGGCGGACTTCAACCTCAAGTGGCGTGATCAAACCTTCCACCTCAAGCTTGCGGGGTTTCAGTCCATGGCCATCAAGCGCAAGCTTCGCGGTGATGAATTCGTCGTTGGCAAAAAAAACACCGCCGCAGCGCTGCACCTCATGCGTGGAGCCGGTCGCATCACCGTGCTGGCTCATGCACGTCCCTTCCGCAATCGCTGGCTTGAAGAGTATGATCATGCGCGCTGGCTGGCAGAACTCGTCGGCGGAGATGCCGAGCGTCAGGTGCACTTTGTCGCCGGCGCCACGGCTAGTTTTTGGGCGTTGCTATGGGATCGCGCTTGGATGGTGTTGCTCACACTCCTGCTGTGCATCGCTTTCTGGCTATGGCGTCACATGGCGCGCTTTGGCCCGCTCCAGCGCGTGGAGTTGGATGAAACACGTCACTTTGCCAGTCACATCGCCGCGTTGGGGCAGTTCTTCTGGCGCATGCGTCGCCCGGATGTCCTTGTGCAATCTTCACGAGAAGCCGTTTGGCAAATCCTCCGCGAGCGCCATGCCAGCATCGACGCCCACAGCCACCATTTGAGCGACGCACTTGCCCAATCCATCGCCACTCGATGCAACCTTCCAGTCGAGCGTGTCACCGCAGCCTTTGACGTCCCCACACCGCAATCCGCCCACAACTTCCTCGCGCTCATTCGCGATCTCCAAACCATGCGCATGCATCTTTAATCCTTGAATCATGAACACCGAACAAACCTACGCCCCACCGGTCATCTCGCCAAGCTTCGCCATCTTTCAAAACATCCGCGCCGCCGTCGGCCAGGTGTTTGTTGGCCAGGATGAAGTCGTGCATCAAGTGCTCGCCGCATTGCTCGCTGGCGGCCACGTGCTGCTGGAAGGCAAGCCGGGGCTTGGCAAAACGCATCTCGTTCTCGCCCTCGCGCGCACCTTTGGCGGCACTTTCCGCCGTATTCAGTTCACGCCCGATCTGATGCCCTCCGACGTCACCGGCCACACGCTCTTTGACCTCGCCAGTCAAACATTCCGCGTCCGCCGCGGCCCTGTTTTTGCCAATTTGCTCCTCGCGGATGAAATCAACCGCGCACCTGCCAAAACACAGTCGGCGCTGCTTGAGGTCATGCAGGAAACCCAAGTCACCATTGATGGAGAAAGCCACGTGCTCACGCCGCCCTTCACCACCTTCGCCACGCAGAACCCCATCGAGCAAGAAGGCACCTATCCGCTCCCGGAGGCCCAACTCGACCGTTTCCTCCTCAAGGTGCTCATCGACTATCCAGAGAGCCAGTTTGAGTCTTGGATCGTCCACGCTGTCTCCTCCAAAGCCGGCGGCAACGGCCTCACTTGCAATGACGTGCCACAGGTCTGCACCACTCAGGACATCATCAACGCACAAGCGGAAGCCGCCAACGTCCACGCCGTCGAACCCGTCGTCGATTACGCCGTCAACATCGTCCGTGCCACGCGGCAGCACAGCGCCATCTCCCTCGGCGCTGGCACACGCGGAGCCATCAGCCTCGTCCGCGTCGCCAAAAGTTATGCCTTGCTCGAAGGCCGCACCTACATCACGCCCGCTGACGTCAAGCGCGCTGTCCCCCCAGTCCTCCGCCACCGCGTCCAACTCTCTCCTGAAATCGCCATCAGCGGCCAAACCGTCGATGACATGCTCACCGCTATCCTAAAGACCGTCGAAGCACCGCGAGTGTGATCCGATCCTACTCGTCCTCGATTCTACCACACCTCCATCACGCAACGCTCCCAAATCATCAGACGACATCTACTGAACACTCGATGCTCCAACCTGCTTTCGTAGCCGCCATGATCGAGGACGAGTTCGAGTAGGAGAACGAGGACGAAAAAGACTCCCATGCGCCCCACCACACGCCTCATCCAGTTCCTCATCGCGATGCTGCTGCTTGCTCTTGCAGCCAGCGTGTGGGACCGCTTCGTGCTGCTTTGGCAGCTCGGAGGAGGTTTGCTTGTGCTTCTCGTGGTCGTTGACGCCTTCACGCTTCCGCGAAAGGGGCGCATCATGGCGCAGCGCTCGCTCCCTGGGCGTTTTGCACTCGGAGTGGACTCATCCGTCACGCTCACATTCAGCCATGCCTTGAGCCGCACGCTCGAGCTTGAGGTCTTCGACGGCATCCCCACCGCTGCCGTTGCTGAAGGCCTGCCGTATCGCATCACCGTGCCACCGGGCGAGTTCGCCGCCATCACCTATGCGGTGCGGTTTGTGCAGCGCGGCCTGCATGCCTTCACTCCGGCTCATGTGCTCGCCGACTCGCTCTTCGGACTCTGGCGCCGCTGCTACTTCGTCGCAGAAGCCACCGAGACACGTGCCTATCCAAACTACGAGCCCGTCGTCCGCTTTGCGCTGCTCGCCATGGCCAATCGTGAAGACCAGATGGGCATCGTTCGCCGCCGCCGCCTCGGTGCCTCGCTCGACTTTCATCAACTGCGTGACTACCAGGACGGCGATGTCCTTTCCCGCATCGACTGGAAGGCCACCTCACGTCGCCTCAGCCTCGTCAGTCGTGACTTTGATGAAGTGCGCAATCAAACCATCCTCCTCGTCCCCGACTGCGGTCGCCGCATGCGTGCGCTGGATGGCTCCTTGAGTCAATTCGACCACTGCCTCAATGCCATGCTGCTCATCTCCTTCATCGCCCTGCGTCAGGGAGATGAAATCGGCGTGCTTGGCTTTGGCGGAGCCAAAAAATGGCTACCACCCGTCAAAGGCGCGCACAGCATGCCCAAGCTGCTCAACCATCTTTACGACTACGAGGCCACCAGCGAGCCCAGCGACTTCATCGAGGCCGCTGAGCAAGTCATGTCCCGTCAAAAGCGCCGTGCCCTCGTCATCCTCCTTACCAATCTCCGCAGTGAGGACTCCAGCACGCTCTCCACCGCCGTGCATCTCATGCAGAAGCGTCACCTTGTCCTCACCGCCACGCTGCGTGAGCAAGAGCTCGAAACCCGCGCCGCCGTTCCCGTGCAAAACCTCCACGACGCCCTCGAATTCGGAGCACTCACGCATTACTTCACTGAGCGCCGCAACCTCCTCGAGTCCCTCCGCCGCCAACGCGTCCTCACCGTCGATGAGCCCGCCCAGACCCTGCCCGTCGCATTGGCAAACAAGTACCTCGACGTGAAAGCCGGCGGGATGCTTTAATGAAAGACACCCGATTGGCTCATTGAAGTCAATCGCGTGACTTCAAAATGACTTTCGCTCGCGGAATTTCGATAGCACAAAGATAGTTCCAGGGAGTGCCCCTAACACACAACTCATCACGCTTCCTCCTTGCAAGGCTGCATGGGGAGGCCATGAATGCAGCCTCATTTTTCACCATGTCCGCCCATTCCCCTGAACTCCTACGCAAGCTCGCCGCATCGGTAAGCACTCCTTATTGGCTCTATGACGCCAACGTCATCCGCCGTCGCATCGCGGACATTCAGAGCATCACGGATGCCCCGAATCTTCAGGCGCGCTTTGCCATGAAGGCCTGCCCGGCCACTCACGTTTTGCGGGAGATGGCTGCCGGTGGCATCTGGATCGACGCTGTCTCTGGCAATGAAGTCCTCCGCGCGCGCCGCGCAGGGCATTCCGGCGGCCAGGAGCCACCGGTGATCTGCTACACAGCGGATGTCTTCCGCGACAATGGATTGGCTGTTGTCATGCAGGAAGGTGTGCTGCCGAATGTGGGCTCGCCCGGACAGATCGGCGAGCTCGCTGCCGCAGGCTATCACGGTAAAATCAGCCTGCGCGTGAATCCAGGCTTCGGTCACGGCCATGTGAACTCTTGTGACACAGGTGGCCCCAGCAGCAAACACGGCATCTGGCACAGTGACATCGCTACTGCCAATGCAGCCGCTCAAGCCGCCGGGCAAAGTGTGACGATGCTGCACGCTCACATCGGCAGCGGTCCACAGTTCGATGAGTTGGTGGATAATCTAGCGCACCTCACCGACCTCTTTGCCTCCCTGCTGCCACAATTTCCCGCACTGGAGGCTGTAAGCCTCGGCGGTGGCATTCCGCATAATTATCGCGATCCCGCCGCCGTTCAGCCCATCTACCGCCTGCGTGAGCTTTTCATCAGCTCGCAAGAAAAACTCAGCCGTGCTGCTGGACGCACGCTGCGGCTTGAAATCGAGCCCGGTCGTTACTACGTCGCCCCCGCCTGCACCCTCGTCACCCGCGTCACGGATGTGAAGCAGACGCGTGACAACGAAAAAGGTAGCGGCGCCACCTTTGCCATGGTCGATGCCGGTTTCGTCGATCTTGTGCGTCCAGCCATGTATGGGAGCTGGCACGGCATCAGCGTCGTTGGTCGTGAAAACGAGACCCCCACCGCCTCCGTCGTCATCGCAGGTCCGTTGTGCGAAAGCGGTGACGTTTTCACCCGCGACGACGCCGAACTCATTCAGCCGCGCCCATTGCCACCCGTCGCCGCTGGCGACTTGCTCACCATTCGTGATGCGGGTGCCTATGGATACGCCATGAGCAGCAACTACAACTCCATCGGCCGCGCACCTCAGCTCTGGCTCGATGCAGATGGCAGCGTGACTCAAATTTCCCGTCGCGAGACCCTCGACGACATCCTCAAGGCAGAAACCAACGCGCCGCTGGCGCTTTAGACTGCCGATCTTGCCCGCTAGTTGGACGGAATGGTAATTTGCAAAAATATTACTCTCAAACACGCTCCAGCGCGTATAACTACGGCTCACCCCCTAATCTAATATGTCCGACGACCCCTTTGGCAATCGCAGTGACGGCCCCAATCGCCGCCACCAGGAACCTCAATTCAACTGGCGTGGCCTGATCCTCATCTTGCTGGCCATCTCCCTGGTCGTCATGGCGTTTTTGGCCAACAACAGGTCTGGCGGCGTCGAGTTCAACTACACCGACTTCAAGAATGCTGTCACCGAGGACCGTATTGATGTGACACATCCGTTGAAGCTCATCAGTTCCGACACTACTTCCAAGCAGTTCATTTCTGGCTTTGCTTTTGACAAAGCCAAAGGCTCCTCACCTGCTACGGCCGCTGGTGACACCACCAGCACTACACCAGAACTGACGGTTCCCGTGATTCAGACGGCACCAATTGCCAAGCTCACGTCCAAAGCATTCACGGTTCAAGTCAACATTGACTACCAGCGTGATGAACTGAAGAAACTCCTCACGGATCATAAGCTCGACCTCATTCCTGAGCACCAGGGCAACGAATGGGCCATGGTCAGCTTCATCCTACCGCTCGCCATCGTCCTCGCGCTGTTTTACTTCCTCGTCCGGAATCAAATCCGCAGCGCTGGCCGTGGTGCCATGAGCTTTGGCAAGAGTAAGGCCAAGATGCTCTCGCAAGACCGCAACAAGGTCACCTTCAAAGACGTCGCCGGCGTTGAGGAAGCCAAAGAAGAAGTGCAGGAGATCGTCGAGTTCCTCAAAGACCCGAAAAAGTTCCAGCGCCTCGGTGGTAAGATCCCCAAGGGCGTCCTCATGACCGGCCCTCCCGGCACTGGCAAGACGCTCCTCGCCAAAGCCATCGCTGGTGAGGCCGATGTGCCCTTCTTCAGCATCAGCGGCTCCGACTTCGTCGAAATGTTTGTCGGCGTCGGTGCCAGCCGTGTTCGTGATATGTTCGAGCAAGGCCGCAAGAATGCGCCCTGCCTCATCTTCATCGACGAAATCGACGCCGTCGGTCGTCATCGCGGTCACGGCCTCGGCGGTGGTCATGATGAGCGTGAGCAAACGCTCAATGCCATGCTCGTCGAAATGGACGGCTTCGATACCCAGGAAGGCATCATCATCATCGCTGCGACCAACCGCCCTGACGTGCTCGACCCAGCGCTCCTGCGTCCAGGCCGCTTTGACCGTCAGGTCACCGTCAGCCTGCCTGATGTGAAGGGCCGCGAGGAAATCCTCCGCGTTCACGCCAAGAAAGTGAAGCTCTCCGACGCAGCCGATCTCTCCAAGATCGCTCGCGGCACGCCCGGCTTCTCCGGTGCCGAACTCGCCAACTTGCTCAACGAAGCCGCCCTCCTTGCTGCGCGTCAAAATTTGAAGTCCATCGGCAATCCAGAGCTCGAAGAAGCCCGCGACAAAGTCCGCTGGGGCCGCGAGCGCCGCAGCATGGCCATGAGTGAGAAGGAAAAAACCTCCACCGCCTGGCATGAGGCCGGACACGCCATCATCAGCGTCCTACTTGAGCACACCGACCCACTCCACAAGGTCACCATCATTCCACGTGGCCATGCACTCGGAGTGACCATGTCATTGCCTGAAGGAGATCAGCACTCCTACCATCTCAAAGAAGCCCTCGACCGCATCGCCATGACCGCCGCAGGCCGCATCGCGGAGGAACTCTTCACCAAAGACCTCTCCACCGGTGCCTCAGGCGACATCAAGCAGATGACCGGACTCGCCCGCCGCATGGTCTGCGAATGGGGCATGAGCGAAAAACTCGGCATGGTCGGCTACGGAGCCAATGAAGACCAAGTCTTCCTCGGTCGTGACATCAATCGCTCCCGTGACTACAGCGAGGCCACCGCGCAGGACATCGACCGCGAAGTCCGCCGCCTCGTCGATGAAGGCTACGAGCGCGCCAAAGCCCTCATCCTCCAGTATCGGGATAAAGTTGAGATCATCGCCAACGCACTCGTCGAGTTCGAGACCCTTGATGGCGACCAAGTCAAAGACATCGTCCTCACCGGCAAAATGTCCAACCCGCCGGAGACCCGCAGCAAGCCACCACCGCCACCGCCTCTCCCTAAAGCCCCAGGTGCCCGCCCCGCAGTCGTCGAAGACGATGAACCCGGCGGCCTTGCCCCTGGCCTCGCTGGTGCCGCTGCATAAATCACCCAAAACCTCTCTGCGAGCGTCTCCATTCCAGGAGACGCTCGTTTTTTTGATGCCTCTCTTGTCGCTGGCGCACAAATGAGGAAGGATGGCCATCATGAAGGCTCTAGACCTCCTCGTTTACTATGTGGCCGTGAATGCCGCATTCAGCCAAACTCCCGATGTACAGTATTCGGGTAACGTCGTTGCCACTTTGGACCCAAGTGAGCTTTTCAGACCCAATGTGAGTTTATTCTGGAGTCCAGCGGGGCAAGCCGCATGGGATGAACTGAAAGCATATCATGGCGTTAAGGCCATCGAACTCGATCCCCACACTCCAGTAGCAGATGTGCTCAACAAGTTCGAGTGGGACGCAGCAAAGACGCTGCCGGATGGTACGGTTATCTATGGAGGAGATGATTCAGAGGCCTTTCGTCAGGAAATCCGCGATTCACTGCGCAGGCTAGTCGGTGCAAATGCGGCCTCCATGATCGGGCCTTACTTGCCACCTGCAAAACTCGATGCAGGGACGTTCCGCCTCAAGACCGCGCTTATTGTGAGCTGCATCTCGCACGCGCCCAAGTTCCCGGCATCCTTTCGTCCATCGAGCACTGCTTTCCGCTTCTCCGATGGTAAGAGCAAGATTGTGAAAGGTTTTGGCTGCATCGGTAACGAAACGGCAGCGCACTTCGATGTGGTGGAGGTTCTCTATGATGACTTCAAAGGCTCATACATCCTGAAGCTCACCTTTTTCAGCGGCGACAAAGGCCGGCCTGAGTTCATGCTGGTCGGTATGCGACCAGAACTGAAAAATCTGACTCAGGGCATCCAATGGATGCGAGACGCCATGAAAAACCCACTGCCGAAAGATCAAGCGGTGAGCTTCAACAAATCTTGGTGGCGTTACCACAATCAACTCACCCCCAGCGATCACTTTTGGCTGCCCAAGCTCAAAACGACCCTGGCCTGCGACTACGGTGAATTGATCGGCAAGACCTACCTCAGGCAATTAGCAAAAGATGGATTACCCGAATTCTTTTGGAGAATCCGTGAAGCCCAGCAGTTGCTCGTATTCCGCCTGGATGAGCAAGGCGCACTCTCACAGGCCATCTTCAAAGTCGCTGCGGATTTTCTGAGCATGGGTCCTAGCGTCAGCGGCCCCAAGCCTGCCGACCCCACCACACTGCCTTTCCTGCCGCGAAAATTCATCTTCAACGGCCCCTTCATCGCCACACTGTGGATGAAAGGTGCCGAATGGCCCTATTTGGCCTGTTGGGCGGACAGCGAGGCGGTTCTGATCAAAGACTGAACTCCAGCCGTTGGAAAACGCATTCCACCCTTGCACAACGCTATGGACAGTGAAACCATACTTTACATCTAGTAATACTAAACGTAAAGTATGGTTACATGATTGATAGACCATTCTGGCGACAGCGAATCGAGCAAGCTTGGGCTGAAGCACCCATCGTTTGGCTTTGTGGCGTCAGGCGCTCAGGCAAAACAACGTTGGCCATGGCCTTGGACAAAGAGCGCACGCTTTACATTAACTGTGATTTACCCGAGGCAGAAAGCTCTCTGAGTGACCCTGTGGCGTTTTACCAGAGCTGTGACAAGCCGATGATCGTTTTCGACGAAATTCATCAACTGAATGATCCATCCCGCCTGCTGAAGATCGGAGCGGACATGTTTCCGAAGCTCAAGATTCTAGCGACGGGTTCCTCCACCCTGGCAGCGACAAAAAAATTTAGCGACACGCTCACAGGGAGGAAACGCGTCGTCCATTTGCTGCCCGTGCTTTTTGATGAGTTGGAAAGCTTTGACTCCGTTTCACTCGCCACACGCCTTTATCATGGCGGTCTTCCTGCAGCCTTGCTGGCAAGCCATCGAAGCCCGGCACTCTACCGGGAATGGGTGGACTCCTTTTTTGCACGCGATGTGCAGCGATTGTTTGGTTTTCGGGATCTCAATCGTTTTTCCACCTTCTTTGAATACATCCTCAAACTCAGTGGTGGTCAGTTGGAGCTAATGAAAGCCGCCACAGCCATCGGTATCTCACGTCCCACTCTCGATAGTCATCTCAACGCATTGGAAACAATGCACGCGGCCACGATCGTGAGACCCTTTCACAACGGCGGCCTTAGCGAGATCACCAAGATGCCGAAGGTGTTTGCTTTCGACACCGGCTTCGTCTGCTGGGCACGTGGATGGAATCCACCACGCCCAGATGAGCTTGGCCTGCTTTGGGAACACATCGTTCTTGAGCATCTCCAAGCTCACTTCCCTGATGAAACGATCCGCTATTGGCGCGACAAACAGGGCCACGAAATCGATTTCGTAGTCCACACTGGACGTGACGAGGTGGACACCATCGAGTGCAAATGGAATGCTGATTCGTTCGACAGCGGCAACCTTTCCATTTTCCGAAAGGCCTATCCCAAAGGACGCAACTTCCTCATCTGCCCAAATGTACAACTCCCTCGCAGAAAGAAATTCGGCGACCATGAGGTTCTCATTTGCACACCGAAAGGCCTGAGCACTCACGGGACTGTTTGAAGCTGTTTTCCAGCTCACTTCACCCCAGCACGCCGTTCTCGGTGTACGGCGCGCAGCTGCCACAGCAGCCATGCAACGGCCAGCACGGTGACACTTTGCCAGAACCAAAAGGCACGCGGAACGGCGCGGGCGACTTGCGCGGGTAGATCACTTCCAGGCACCAAAACGGCAGGTGCGAGTGCCGGACCCGAGATCGGCGAGATGGCGGAAAGCCACGTAGCCAACGGCATCAGCCCATCACTGGCGGTGCCAAGGATAAAGCCTGCCATCGCAGGCACAATGCCGATGAAAATGACAAACATGAACAGCCGCCGCCCACCCCACCCTTCCAGTGCAGCATGGAATCCCAATGTGGTATTGGCAAGAACCATCACCAGGACCAGCAGCGTTAAGGCCGGCAAGTCATGACCTGGAAACCATCTCGATGTCATCAACTCATGAGCAAAGATACTCCACGCCACGCCACCAATCACGATGAGCAACAGGACGAATGGAAAGGCACTGGCCGCATCGCTAAAGTGCTGAGCGCGTGGCACGGCGAGTTTTTTCGCACGGCGAAGGCCGCGTAGTTGATTGTCGATGCCCGGTGTGATGATGAAAGTGAGCACCAACATGATGAGCAACGATGTGAAGCCGTATAAAGCAATCACGGTGATACCTTCACCAAGCGTGGGTTCCAAAAGCTCTGCA
Organism: Verrucomicrobiaceae bacterium; assembly: GCA_031411715.1. Classification (GTDB taxonomy): domain Bacteria; phylum Verrucomicrobiota; class Verrucomicrobiia; order Verrucomicrobiales; family Verrucomicrobiaceae; genus Prosthecobacter. Next base: position 23,072 of record JANOBP010000080.1, read on the forward strand.
TTTTGCATCTGAAAGCGCGCACGGAGTGCGATGGATGGAAACAGTGACCCATGTGTTATCAGTGGGAGGGCATTGCCAAGCAGCAGCGTCTGAATCCACACAAACACACCTACAGCCCATGCTTTCCCGAGTAAGTGGGCTTCCACACTCCTCCAGCGCCGCCACACCATGGTTCCAAGGGTGAGAGCCAGCCCGCCTTGGCAAAATAAAGTGAAGACGATGCTGCTGAACTCCAAATCGAAGAACTTTACCTGACGGTTCAGCGCATTCATCAGTTTCACCGCAGCGCCAGCTTCGCGTGGCAGGAAGTGGTGCATGTGTTCATTCAGCACCGGCCAGAGGGTGATGTAATCAAAGAAGACCAAGCCCATTTTCGCGATCTGTGGAATGATCGTGTAGAGGAGGAGGATCAGACTCATCGATGCCATCAGGGCCATGCGGCGGTTTTTGATCACCATGCCAGCTGTGAAGCCGGTGAGGTGATAAAGCAGAGCCGAGCTAATAAGAACAGCATAAACAGACACCCACGCCGTCATCGGCACTTGTCCGCGCCACAGTCCCCAAATGGTGAATGGCAGCGTCGCGGCAAAAGATAGCCACTCACGTAGCGGCAATCCCAGCCAGTGACCCAGAACCTTTGCCAGAGGTGTCATCGGTGTGAGGCGCTGGTATTCGAGCACTCCCTCATCCGCTTCGGTATTGATACCACCCACCACCTGTCCGGTGCCCATAAAGAATAGAATGAAGGCCTGGATACCAAGCAATGTCAGCAGCGGAGTGCGCTCCGCATCGACGATCAGCATGCTGCTGCGGTGCATGGAGGCCGTACGAATCATGAAGAAGACAAAGCCCGTCACCAGCACGGTAATCAGCACCGTCGCGCCGAGTGCCTGAGGGCGCAGGCGGGAGCGGCAGTAGCGCCGGATGATCGGGTTGGCCCACAGCTTCCAGGCAGGGCATGTCGTTGGTGTGTTCATCGTGCGTTGTTCTCTGCCACATCGACGAGGATGTCTTCAAAGGTGGACTTTTGCTCTTCAAACACCGTCACGCGGAATTTCTCTGCGATCAGGCCCTCCAGCAGTTCCGCCTGCTCCTCCTCCGTGCCAGTGAAGTGAAAACGAATACGTTTTTCGACCAGGAAGACTTCATTGACGCTCGTGCGCGTGCGCAGCCACTCGCAGGCCTCCATGCCGCGATCCAGCAGCATCACACTCACCACGCGCTCACTACGCCCCAGCACCTGCCGCACCTCATCCACAGTGCCGGAGGCCAGCAGGCGGCCTTTATTCATCACGCAGATCGATGAGCACATCTCTGCCAGCTCGCTGAGGATGTGGGAGCTGACAAAAACCGTGGCGCCTTCATCCGCGAGCTTTCGCATCACCAGGCGCAGATGCCGCCGCGACAAAGGGTCCATGCCGCTGGCTGGCTCATCAAGAATGAGCACGCTTGGACGGTGCAGGAGCGTTTTTGCCAGCACGAGACGCTGCGTTTGGCCACGTGAGAGCGTCTTGCAGAATTTTCCACGCTCCTCAACCAATCGCACCTCCTCGAGGCACTCCTCAATGCGCTCCCTCCGCTGCGCCGCTCCACCCAAGCCATGCGCATCCGCAAATAGATCGAGAAACTCCTGCACCTTCAAATCCGACGGCACTGGTGCCAGATCCGGCATATAACCGAGCACGCGCCTGGCCAATTCAGGTTCATCCGCGATGTCGATGCCAGCCAGTCGGACGTCTCCATAGGTTGGCTCCATCAGGGTGGCCAGCACGCGGAAGGTGCTCGTCTTCCCAGCCCCATTCGGTCCCACGAGGCCGAATACCTCACCTCTCGGCACTTGCAGCGTCAGATCATTCACCGCCACAAAGTCACCGTAGTCCACACGCAGGTCACGGATGTCGATGGCAGGAGTTTCAGGCATGAGTGCGTGTTATGCTGGACTTTTAATACCAGATCAAGATACAAAGTGCTCATGAACTTGCGCCTCATCCTAGCCCTCACCCTCGGACTCTTCATTGGAGGAGCCGGTGTCACCTTATTTCACGACTCCCTGCCAGCAACGAAAGGGAGTCCGGAAGAAAAAGCCTCACAGCTCGAGTCGGAGCTTACCCGTGCCAAAAGCCGCATTGCCAAACTGGAGGCACAGATTCCCAAAGCAACGCCGGACATAGCAGACGCGGCTCGTGGCGGCATGGCGGACATTTTGGATGACTTGAAGCATGGGCGGCCTGTTGATGTCGATCGCCTTTATCAACGCATCAAGCCTGCACTGAGGGAGATCGCGCCAGTCTTTGATCATTTGCGCCGCCGTGAGCAGAAAAAGGAATTTGCCCGCATCGCCGCACACATGGGCGAAGCCTATCATCTCAACGAAGCCCAGCAAAAAGCGCTGCAGCAATGGATGGGTGAGCGCGCCATTGAAGATGCAGAGAAGTTCAATCAGATCGCCTATGGAGAGAACAGCAAGCTCGAGGACATGATCAAGGCCGCCAAATACCAAAAGCCGAAAAAGGGACTCGATTCATTCATGGAGAGCACGCTCAAAGGCTCGGAGCTTCAGCGCTACAAATCTGACCGTCTCATCGAGCGAAACCAGGAGATCGAAACAGAAGCCAACAACCGCCTCAACCGTCTCACGCAAGCCGTGGAGCTCAATGAAGACCAGCAGGACCGCGTTTTTGCCATCATGGCCCGAAGCTCGCCAGACTTTGACCCCAGCACCAAACTCTCGATCCCATTAGGTAACGACGTCCGCAGCATCACCCCCGGCCAAGATCGCGAGCAAGCCATCCGCAGCGTGTTGAGCGCCGACCAAATCCGCCAATACGACGCCTACCGCCAAACCCAGCTTCAAGCCGCCCAACGCGATGCCGCCGAAATGGGCATCAAACTTCCCCCGAATTGGGATCTCTTCGAAAACTGGTGAGCCCTGTGATCATCTGCTGTGAAAACTCGGTGGCAAAGTGAAGCATGGCCCGTTTTACAACATTCATTTTCCAACTCGGATTCTGCAGTCAGTCTGCAACGGCATAAAGACCGACCGTTAACAGGTCACTTCACCTCACGCGCTGGATTTTCGCCTAGCTGGATGGTGGGGGCTTTGGCGTCGGCGCTGATGGTGAGGGCGAGCCAGTGGCCATTGGCGGCGTGGGCGGGGAAGCCGCATGCGAGGGCGTAGTCGCCTGCTTCGTCGGCAAGGAAGCTGAAGCTGGCCTTGGCAAAGGAGAGGCCGACTTCGGGCTTGGGCACGCCGGCACCTTCAAAGTAGGGATCGCCCATTTGGGGCTTCTTGAGCATTTCTTTGTCCACCACGATGAGGCTGTGTGGGATGGGGCTGGGATTGATGAAGGTGACTTCCATGGTCCAGTCTTTGGGCACGGTGAAGTTGATCTTGCCGTGGGAGTAGCCGTTGAAGTTCATGCCGTAGTTGGCGGCGGTGAAGGTGGCGACGAGGGTGAGCTTGACGGTCTTGGGCTTGTCTCCCAGTTTCATGAAGTCGGCCTCGGTGATGCCAGCGAAGAGTTCTTTTTTAAGGCCAGGTATCTCGACGGCGGCGTGGTCATGACCCGCGGGTGCGGCGGGCTGCTGGGCGAGTGAAAGTGAGGCTGTGAGAACGATGAAGGTGGCGAGGAGGTGGTGCATGATGTGTGTGGATGAAGGAGAGAATGGTTGTGGGTTCAAGGTTCAAAGTTGAAGGGGTGCATGGCCTGCGCCAAGCATGTGCGCCATGATGCCAGCCCCAACAGATTTCCCCAACCAGCCCGATGTTGTTGTCATCGGCGGCGGTAGTGCGGGCGTGGCGGCGGCCATTGCTGCGGCGCGGCACGGAGCACGGACGTTGCTGGTGGAGCATTTTGGGTTTCTGGGTGGTGCGGGAACGGCCTCGCTGGTG
>JANOBP010000081.1:0-10457 GCA_031411715.1 Verrucomicrobiaceae bacterium
CACACCGCCCGAGTCCCTCATGAAGACTCAAACCGACCGCAAGCTCGCCGAGGAGTGCCGCAAGACCTACGAGATGCAGGAAGCCGCCGAAAAACAGCGCCAGCAACTCGTCCGCCAGACCTCCCTCGCCGACATCCAAAATCAAGTCGTCAGCGCCGAGCAGGGCGTCAACATCGCCGAACTCCACGCCACCGCCGCCGTCAAGAAAAGCGAAGGTGAAGCCGCCTCCACCCGCCTCCGCGCCAGCGGTGACGCCGAAGCCATCCGCGCCACCGGCCAGGCCAAAGCCGATGCCTACCAAGCTGGCGTCACCTCCCTCGGCTCCGATGTCTATGGCATGCTCCAAGCCTTCCAAATCATCGCCGACAAAAACCTCCGCGTCGTCCCCGACGTCCTCGTCAACAGCGGCGCCAGCAACAACGGCATCCTCGACGCCCTCATGGCCATGATGACCAAACAACGCCCCGCACTCCCCAGCGTGAACTGATTCAACAATACCTTTTCACGAGCTTGCCGATGCACACGCATCGGCAGGCTTTGGAATGAACCTTTGAGCATTGATACCATGACACTTTCGATTCTTCTTTTGTTGGCTGGTGTGTTGCTGGCTTGGTTTGGTGGCACACTCTTCGTGGATGGTGCTGTGGGCTTGGCAAAGTGGGCGCGTTGGCCGGTGGCGGTCATCGGCGTCACGGTGGCGGCGTTTGGCACCTCGGCCCCTGAGCTGATGGTGGCCATTCATGCGGCCAAGGATGGTGTGCCGGAAATCTCGCTTGGGGATGTGCTGGGAAGCAATGTGGTGAACATCGCCTTGATCCTGGCGCTGGTGCTTTCTCTCTCCGGCATGAAGGCAGAGGATGCTGGCGTGAGGCGTGACTGGTCTTGGGCGCTGGTCGTGCCGCTGCTGATGGCCATCGTGCTGCAGGATGGATGGTTCTCACGCACCGACGCGCTGCTTTTGATGAGCCTCTTCTTCGTGTGGCTGGTCACGGTGGTGCGTCATGCCCGGCGGCATGCGGCGCAGCAATCCCGCGCCGATACCTCTGGCCATGAGAAGGTCTCAACCCTGAAAACCATGCTGCAAGTCTCCATCGGACTGGGGCTGCTCATCGCAGCCGCGCAGTTCGTGGTGCATGGCGGTCAGGGCGTGGCTCTGGCTCTTGGCTGGACTCCTTTCGTCGTCGGCGTCGTGGTGGTGTCCGTGGCCACCAGCACACCGGAGCTGGCGACGACCATCATTGCCCGCATGCGTGGGCATCATGACGTCGGGCTGGGGAACATCCTTGGCAGCAACATCTTCAACGCCCTCTTCATCGCCTCACTCGCCGCCTTGATCCAGCCCTATGCCGTGAAGTTGCCCGAGCTGATGCCCAGCCTGATTTTCGGCGGTGTGACCACCATCCTTATACTACCGGGGGCTGGCGGTGCTTTGGGTCGCTGGCGCGGATTTGCGCTGCTGTCCATCTACGCCGTTTATGTCACCATGACGCTCCATTCAGGTGTAGGCGCACATTGATTGCCGTTTCCGCCTCCATTCACGCGTGACAACTGCACGAGAGAAGAGAGTGTGCTCAGAGTGCTCGCGCATTTTGAAACGTGCGGAGATGCCATCAAAATTCACAGTCAACGTCGCTTGCTGGCCGAGATCTTGGGGATTGACGGCATGGACCGACGATTGATCAAAGGGCAGGCCTTTTTGGCTGGGGACACCATCTTGGCCTGGATTCAGAGATTTGGTTATTATTTGTCTGCCCACTGTGGTGCAGTCAGGCAGAGAGTAATTGCTCAGTCACTGAGTTCGATTGGGACTTCACTTTTGGATTTCATGGATTGAGTGTTTGTCATTTATGGCTGGTTGATCTAAAAGCTGGGTTCTCCGATATAATAATCTCCACGCCATCATGATCGACGTCCAAAGCCTCACCAAACAGTACGCAGGGCGTACGGCGGTGGATGGAATCTCGTTTCAGGTGGAGCCGGGGGAGATTGTGGGTTTCCTTGGGCCAAATGGGGCTGGTAAATCGACGACGATGCGGATTCTGAGTGGTTTTATGCCCGCAACCAGCGGGACGGCAACGGTGGCGGGGTTTGACGTCTTTCGGCAGTCCCTGGATGCACGGAGGTCTGTGGGCTACATGCCTGAGATGGCACCGTTGTACCTGGATATGAGGGTGAAGGAGTATTTGCGCTTCCGGGCGGAGCTGAAAGGGATGCGCGGAACGGAGATGCGCTCAAGGGTGGGGGAGGTGATGGAGTTGTGCGGGATTACGAATGTGCGGCGGCGGTTGATCGAAAATTTGTCCAAAGGCTACCGTCAGCGGGTTGCGCTAGCGGACGCACTCGTGCATCACCCCAAGTTGCTGATTTTGGATGAGCCGACGAATGGTCTGGACCCCGTGCAGATCCGGCAGGTGCGTGAAATGCTGCGTGATCTACGCTCCAAGCATACGGTGCTGCTTTCCACGCACATCCTGGCGGAGGTGGAGCAGGCTTGTGACCGAGTAATCATGCTGCATCATGGACGCATTTTGGCTAACGATACGCCAAGGAATCTTGCGTCCCAACTGCGTGCCTCGACCGTGGTGCGAGTGGAAATGGATGGGAAGGATGAGAAGGCTGTGGCCAAGCTGGAGCAGCTAACTGGTGTGAGAAAGTGTCATGAAGAGACACCGGTTGGCCCACCGTGGCGGCAACTGACCCTGCGTGTGGAGCCTGGGTATGATGTGCGTGAGGCCGTGCAGGCTCTGGCGGCCAAGGAGGGCTGGCGTATCCGTGAGTTGCACTTGGAGTTGCCAACTTTGGAAGATGTTTTTGTGGAGTTAGCGTCGCAGGCGGAGTCAATGAAAGGTGTGAAGCTATGAGAATTTTTTGGGTGTTGCTGAAGAAGGAGTTACGGGCGTTTTTCGTGTCGCCAGTGGCGTACGTGGTCTTGGCGCTGGTGATGGTGCTAAACGGTTTTGCGTTCCGCGCGGCGCTTTCAATCCTGGAAAGCGCGCCCAGTGAAGGCAGCATCGTGAGCTGGACGTTTCATGCGATGTGGTTCTGGCTGTCGTACTTCTTCATTTTCCCGCTACTGACGATGCGGTTGTTTGCGGAGGAGAAGAGGCAGGGGACGTTTGAGACGCTTTTCACGGCCCCTGTGCGCGCATGGCAGGTGGTGGCTGCGAAGTTCCTTGCAGCCTGCGTTGTGTATGTGGTGCTTTGGACCCCAAGTATCCTGAACTTCCAGATCGCGAACTGGGTGAGTGTGGGGCAGGTGGAGATCCCGGCGGGTGCGCTGAAGGGGTCGTATATGATCCTCATTGCGATGGGTATGTTTAATTTGTCGATGGGAGTGTTTGCCTCCGCGTTAACATCAAATCAAATCGTGGCAGCGATCATCTCGTTCACACTAAGCTTGAGTCACTTCCTGATTGGTGTGTTTGTGATGGCGATTGGCCGGAAAATCTCGGACATGATCGTGGATGTGGTGAACTATTTCGCTTCGGTGGAGCACATCCGGATATTTACGGCGGGGCTAATCGATACGCGGCCTCTGGTTTATTATGTGAGCTTTACACTGCTCTTTCTTTCCTTCACGCATCAGGTGGTGGAGTTCCGTCGGTGGAAACCGTGATGATTCAAATTTGATCTACATGCCCGAAGAAACGTCTGTTCCAATTCCTGATAGCAAAGCTGTGCAGCCATTGCCTCGTCGGCTTGGTATCGGGATTAATGTGCTTCTGCAGATTGTCTTGAGCTTGGCTATCTTTGGTGCCATCAACCGGCTGAATTACAGGCACTACTGGCGTTTTGATTTGAGTCCGTCTCAGGATTTCACTCTAAGTGAGTCTACGCTGAGCTATCTGGATACGCTGACGAAGGATGTGCAGATCTACATTGTTTTCGCGCGAGATTCCAAGGTGTATGGTGAAGTGCAGTCGCTTCTAGATGAGTATCGCCTGCATGGTAAACAACGTGTACGGGTGCGCTCGATCGATCCTGTGCGCGATATTGAGCGCGCGGAGAATTTGAAGTCGGAAACGGGGCTCTCACTGGCACAGAACGGAATTTTGGTCATGTCGGGGGTAAATAAGCGATTTATCACAGAGGATGAGTTGGTCATTCGCGACACGGGTACGAGCACGAATAAGCAGATTGTGGAGTTTCGTGGAGAGGACGCAGTGACGTCAGCGCTAGCAAATGTCATGGAGGGAAGGTTACGGCGGTTTTATTACATCGTGGGGAAGGGGAGTCGCTCGGATCAAGCGCTGCTGGATTCCATGGAGGTAATCACGGAACTGGGGCGGCAGCAGAACTTTGAGATGGTGCCCGTGAATCTGAGTGAGATCGGAGGGATCACGAAGGATGCAGATGGTGTGCTGCTCATGGGGGCACGGTATGATTTTAGTGAGCGCGAGATTGGAATGCTGTCGGACTACTGGAATGGCGAGCGCGCGGGAGTCATGCTGCTGCTGGACCCGAACCGTAACACACCAAACCTAGACAAGTGGCTGACTACGGTAGGGGTGAGGCCGCGTGGTGATCGAGTGGTGGTGGCGATGAGTACGAGCACTGGTGTGAAGAAGGAATTCTCCGTTCAGGCGGAGTTTTCCCGCGATGTATCCTTCACACGGCATCTGAGTTCGACGATGACGACTTTTACAGGCCAGACGGAGTCGCTAGAACTGAGGGACTCTGAAGATCCGGCGATGAGGGAGCGGTCGATCGTGATAAAGCCGATGATCATCGCATCGACGAATTTTTGGGGTGAGACGAAATATCTGGAAGACCTGCCAGTGGCCGAGGAAGAGGACACATTGCCCCCTGTGTATGTGGGGGCCAGTGTAGAACGCGGGGCGTCGCAGAATGAAAGTAAGAGCATCGACAGTTCACGATTGGTCGTGGTGTCGAATCCGTCGCTACTTGATAAGGGCACAATGCTGGCAGTGAACCGAGATTTCATGGCCGCAAGTCTGAATTGGATCATCAATCGAGAGAAGTGGATCGGCATCACTGCGAAACCGAAGCGTTCCTACCGCATTCAACTCACACCCAAGCAACATGAAGTGATTTTTTGGATCAGTTCTCTGGCGATGCCAGGGCTGGTGCTGGCGCTGGGATTTATGGTGTGGGCAGGGCGCCGTGCTGCATGAAGCATTCCACGATCTAAAATCATATGAGCACACGCACGACAATCCTGCTTTTTATTGTGGTGGCGACGCTGGTTGCCGCGATTTTGGGCTTTGAGCGCTATTTGCCGTCCGCGCAGGATCTGCGCGCCATTAAGCGAGGACCGAGTAGGTTGGAGCGTGATAAGATCACCGAGATCCATATTACCGATGTAAACGGCGGAGTGCTGAGTTTAAGCCGAAAGGATTCTCTGTGGCGTGTGGGACAACTGGGTGAGGATCTCGCAGATCCTGAGAAAGTGGCGGCTCTGATCCTCGGATTAGATGGTGTTGAGTGGATGGAGCGCATTCGCCGTGAAGAATTTGACGATAAGGAGTGGGCGAAAACGAGCTTGGACAAGCCTCGCCACAAGGTGCAGCTCATGAAGGGGACTGAATTGGTGCAAGAGTGCTGGTTCGGTGCTCCCGCAGTGATGGAGAATAGTTTTTACATTGGTTACCCACCACGCCTCGGGCAGGAGGGCGAGACTGTTTGGTATGTAGCTCGAACAGCGGCACCAGCTGTGCTTCAGATGCCACAACAATCATGGAGAGATGGGAAGTTGCTGCGTCTGCCAGCAGAATTGATCACTGGTATAACTTTGACGCAGGCTTCGGGCCAAATCGAGCTTCTGCGTGAGGATGAGCACATGCCATGGGTGCTGATGAAGCCTTTGAAGACCCGTGGCAGCAAGGATCGAATTAATGAAATCCTTTCGATACTACTAAACGTGGAGATAATTGAATCGAAGGACGCTGCTGATACCGTGGCCAGTGGCGCTGCTGCACAGTCCGTCACAGTGGCTGCCGATGAGATTAAAGCGAAAATTGAGGTGAAGTCACGCAAGCAGGTATTTGAGATCACCTTCAAGAAACCGCTAAATGAAAAGCAAACATCCACCACTGCCACGACGGGATACCGAAGGCCAGTGTTTACGGTTGCAGCGAGAAATTTGGCGAGTCTGTGGGTGGAGCCTAACCTGCTACGGGATCACAAGCTGGCTCAGGTGAACGGTGAGGAATTGAGTGAAATCAACATTACCAGTGCCTCCTTTCCCGAAGTGAAGTTGCGCAATAATGGCGGCTCTTGGTTCCTAGAGCGTCACGGAAAATGGGAAACGGCCAACGGGGAGCGTTTAACGCGCATGCTGGAGGCGCTGAATTCACATGAGATCATTGATTTCAGCGCGGATACTGCTGCAGATCTAGCCACTTTTGGTTTGGATAAGCCCTTTCAAACGGTCTCTTGGCAATATCCTAGGTTTAAACCATTTAAGTTGTTGTTCGGCAGCAATGCCGAGAGCACGAAGTTTTATGCCAAATACGACGATGAGCCATTTGTGTATCGTATTAACCCTTCACTACTACCAGCCCTTCCGCCGGATAGCATTAAGTGGAAGGGGTTGGGTGCGTTGCGTTTCACCACATTTGCTCTGCGTCGTATTACCATGTCAATGGGCGCAGCCGCACCGTGGATACTGAATTATAACCCAGCTACCGCGGAATGGACTGGATCGCGTGCAGGTCAAGATATCACGCCGCAGCTTGATCGTGTAAAAGCGGATCGAATTGCCGGATTACTGTCGAAATTTTCCGTACAGGATTGGTCGGCCAGTCGAAGTGACGCGGTCCAAGCGTTGAAGACGCCGCTTTTACGGATCCAGGTTGTTTTAGGCGAACCAGGAAAAAATGACGGCCCACTTCATGAGATCAATCTGATTTTTTCCAACACTCAGCCAAATGTTGATTCCACTTTTCTGCTATACGGACAGGTCGAAGGGGATCCCGATGTGTTTTACATTACTCGCCACTCCCTGCTTGAGGTGGTTTCTCCACCCGTTAAGGACAAAGCTGGTATGAAGTAGAGGCCAAATGTCATGTTGGGACGAGTAAAAAAACCATAATTAAAGGCGTCAAGGGTGCCGATTGGCATTAAACAGCAATAAATATCAGAATGTTTTTGCATTTTTGCGCCACAACCCTTAGATTTAAGAATGGCTGATTTGATTGGCCCTAATTCTGCGTGAGTTGGGGGATTCAATAAGCCTGCAAGCATCTAAAAAACATGGTCGAAGAACTTCCGCAGTTCGGTAATCTGACAATCGCACATAGTGCGGACGGGAGACCTGTGCATATATCTCGCTCAACTGATGAGTTGGTTTTCTTGGCTTTTGACAAGCAAACCAAGCGATTGGTCGAACTGCATGTTTTGGGCGGTGGAACCGTGCTGGATGCCGTAGCCAAGAAGTCTGCCATTGAGCGGGCGCGCATGGCTGAGGGGATGCGAACGCAGTCGTGCATGCGCATTTTGGATACAGGCGAAGATAATGGGATGGTTTATTATACGAGCATCCTAAATGATGGTGAATTCATAGCGGATTACATCTCACGGCGAGGAGCGCTGTCGCCTTCAACGGCTTTTGCATTGGTTTACCAGTTGCTGGATGACTTGATGCTCATCAAGGCAAGTTGTCCTCGTCTTTTAGGACGCGTGAGGTTGAATAAGCTGCTCGTGGGCATGCTTGAAGATACCTTTCTCCAGTTGCGCGTGTACGACTATGGCCTTTCAAAGGCAGATGAGGGTGATGTGATTGATTCCGCAAGGCTTGTTACAGAGCTATGTCAGGCTCTGTTTCTAATGCTAACCGGAAAGGCGTTTAGTGGTGAAAATCCGGATAGATTCCCCACGTTGACTCAACTGCCTGTTGGATTGCGCACTACGTTGAGAACGTCTTTGATGGACACATCGAACGCACCTGCCTCTTTGGAAAAGTTGCGCGACGATGTGCGAGAGGCATTTAGTTCGCTTACCAGTAGCTCGCAAGGGCGCAATCTACGCAAGCATTTGGTCGTGATTGGCCCGCTGCAACCGGTTTCCCAGTTGCAGGATATCCTGCTGGAGAAGATGCCTGTTCAGTCCATCTTGGGGAATCGTTTTCGCGTCGATGATGTGAATCAAATACGCTGTTATCCATTCTCGGTTCCTGCTGTGAATGCGAAAACTAACCAACCTGTTACGGTACACATGCTTCCGCCGTCCCGTATCGTGGAAAAAACCAGCTATGATGCGGTGCCTTTACAGATGTGGCGTTTTAATCAGGATCGTCATCCGAATGTTCTGCGTTCACTAAGCCTTTGGGAAAGTCCTGACTGGTCCTTCCTGACTGAGGAGCGCGAACCTGGTTTCACATTGAGTAGACTCATGGCTGAGCGTGTTGCGCTCAATCCTAATGAAATCATTGTGATTATGAAGCAGGTGCGTGCGGGGCTTGAGCAGGCTGTGGAGTGCGGTGTCGCGCAGATAGATCTGCATCCTTCGAATATTCTACTCCGTGTCGGGAAGAATGGCCCAACAGCTGCGCGTGAGCATGAGCGCTTGATGCAGAAGCGTATTGATGCTTGGCCACCTTTCACTCTCAAATTGCGTCCGCATTTCACTATGCGCAGTCTCTATGAGCCACTGCTTGTTGAATCCAATGATATGCCACTAGCAGTAGGTGCCGAGCATCTTAGCGAGCGTGATTTTCGCCATCGTTCATTTGTCACACTTGCTGCCTATCTCCTTGCTGGCGAGCGACATATGGGGGGGAAGCTACAGTTTAGTGAGGTGGTCCCAGAGGCCACCGCTGCCTATGTGCGAGAGGTTGCGGAAGTTTCCCAGATTGCGGGGCGAGCACCAAGTCCGACGGAGTTTTTGGAAAAATTTGAAGCTACACTTAGTGGTTCGCCATCTGTCGATCTAGCAACCCGTTTGCGGGGCGAGTCAATTCCGATCGAGCAGATGGAGAGCGTTGGAGCTGTGTCTGATTTTGAAAATGAATGGAGTTCAGATGAGCCAACGAAGGCTTCTTCGAGTGATGTTCGTGAGTTTCGCCCATATTCCAATCGGCGTGAAGGTCTGCCGTGGATTGTTTATGCTGCCGCAGCCGTAATCATCCTGTCATTTGGTGCTTGGTGGTTGTTGGATCGTTCCGAACCACAACAAGCTGTCGTCGGATCCGTTTCAGGCCAAACCGAGGGTCCTAAAGTCGATTTCGCCAAGCCTGTCGGGACTCATGGCATTGCCGAAAGCAAAAAGTCTGTGGTAACCTCTCCTGGTAATCCCAAGCCTTATATCGCCTCTCAACCCATGCCGGAGAAGCCAATCCAAATTTCTGATACTACACTTGTGAAACCAACCGAGCCATCCATCTCGCCCTCGCTAAATGATAAGCCATCGACTACTCCACCACAGCCAACAGAAACCCAAAAACAGGCAGAAAAAGAGCCGGTTATCATTCGCAAGGCCATCTTGCCTACAGCAGAAGAGATCGAACGTATGAAACAGGGCTTAGTTAAGCGTCACGTTGGCTCCCTACCGGTCACCAATACTGCCTCCGATTTGCCAAGGCCTCCTCTGTGATGGGTGAACTGGCAATTCGTTGTTCTTCAATGGCCTCTGTTTTTTGCAGTAATAAACCTTATCAAATGGCGGATTTTGTTTGGACTCTGCGCAAGCTCGCAGGTAAAAGTGAGAGAGATAAATGTCACATGATTTCGAATTCCACGCGCTTACACTCGGTAAGCTCATTTTTTAACCCACACGCTTAACAAATTAGACTGATGAAGGTCAATAACACAATCGTCGTATCAATCGGACAGGCGGGTAACCAAATCGCTGCCGAATTTTGGAAAACCCTTTGCCAAGAGCACGGTGTAGACCCGCTAACTGGGCAGACAGCGCAGGGCCAATCTCCCAAGGGTAATTGGAGTTCCTTTTTCTCCAAGCTCGGAGATACCACCTCAGGGAGCTTTGTCCCACGTGCCATCATGGTCGATCTGGAACCCAGCGTTATTGACAACATCAAAGCCAATTCAGGCTCGCTCTTTAATCCGGCCAACCTTATCAGTCGCACTGAAGGTGCAGGAGGTAACTTTGCTGTCGGGTATCTGGGGGCGGGGCGCGAAGTCCTGCCTGAAGTCATGGGTCGCCTCGACGTTGAAATTGATAAGTGCGATAACGTTGGAGGTGTATTGGTGCTGCACGCAACTGGCGGTGGCACAGGCTCGGGATTTGGAGCTTTGCTTATCGAATCCATCAAAGAGAAGTATCCTGAGACTCCAGTGCTTAGCTGCGCCGTTCTGCCCTCCCCGCAGGTTTCAAGCGTTGTAACGGAGCCATACAACACTGTCTTCACGCTGAATACTCTGCGCCGCTCCGCAGACGCTTGTCTCATCTTCGATAACGAGGCGCTATTTGAACTCGCCCATCGCAAGTGGAACATCGAAAGCCCAACCGTCGATGATTTGAATCTTCTTATAACTGAA
>JANOBP010000082.1:0-6200 GCA_031411715.1 Verrucomicrobiaceae bacterium
CTGCCTCTCTGCCTCTCTGCCTCTCTGCCTCTCTGCCTCTCTGCCTCTCTGCCTCTCTGCCTCTCTGCCTCTCTGCCTCTCTGCCTCTCTGCACCTCTGCACCTCTGCACCTCTGCACCTCTGCACCTCTGCACCTCTGCACCTCTGCGGCAAAGCGAGAGCCACGAGACGTTCGTTATCACCGCAAGGGGCTGAGGGGCAAAGGAGCAGAGTTCAGTTGGGGGTTGCAAGTAGCCCCCATTCTACTGCCATTTGAATTCACCCAACCTGTCGCTGTGAAGGGTCTCCTTTGGATCACTCACGCTCGCACCTTCAGCCCCGGTTCCTCGGCAGGTGTTCGCAGGTCGATCTTGAGGAGGCCGTAGTCCAGCAGGCCCGGTTCCGGCTGGTTCACCGAAGATTCAACCGATTGCTTGAGCGATTTGAGCCAGAAGATGGATCCGATCATGAGCAACACTCCGAGGACAATGTATGCAGGTCGAAGGTTCGTTGGGTCCATGTAGCCGACGCTGTGCTCGACGATGGTCGATGAGGCCGCTCCGACGAGGAACAGAATGACGCAATAGCTCCATGCTTTCTGCACGCGTGCAGGTTGATGAAAATCGTCCGAGCCAACACTTGGGGCTGTGAAACCACCGAGGCTGGCAAAACCACCCAGCAGCACCGCAAGAAGCAGGAGTCGTCGAAGATCGAAGTTAAACTCCATTCGGCGGTGATGCTTTGAAGCGTGGTGTGCCTTTGTAGGCACTGAAATCGATCCGCCCCATCTGTGCGAGCATGAGAATTTCTCGCTGCTGCTCGGGATACTCGTTGATGGACTGCCATTTGTTCGCTTGGCGCAGGATGCCAAGCGTGTGATGCAGTTTTTGCTCCAGCCCAGCTTCGTTTGGGAGCAGTTGCTTGAAGTGGGTAATGCCACGAAGAAGGAATAGTGGCCCACCAAGAAAAATCTGGCTCAGCACATAGGCAGGGCCTGTGATGCGCTGTGCGTAGTAGTCCACCACCTCGGCACCAGCAGTATTCGCCGAACCGGCGAGGTTATGGTAGAGCGCGGACTCGACATAGGTCTGGAACCCTTTGCCGCGTTTCCATGTGAAATACCCACTCCATGATACCCCGGTCATAGCAAGGACAGCGATCACAAAGGCCTGCTTCGTGGAAACTCCGAAGGTATAAAGAGCCATCGCCGAGGCATATCGGAAGAACAGCCACGCCAGTGTGTAGCACAAGACACCGCCGAGTAGGCAAAGCGCGCCACGAATCATCTTGGAGCGGTTGTAGGCTGCAATCATGATGCCGAGTAAATAAACGAATTTGCGTCGATCAAGCCGCCATCAAATCGACATCTCGCGTCACACGCACAACCGCTTGCGGCAAGGTTTCACCATGTTGCTGGCGGTGCTCGATTTCATCGCGGATGATGCCACACAACTCGGCATAGACCTGTTCCTCGTTCTCTCCGTGGCAGACGCCACCAAAGTAGAGATCCGGGCAGTTGCCGATGTAGAGCTGGTCGTCGTCCGACCAGCGGACGAAGCGGTGATATTGATCTGCGGGCTTCACAATGTGAGAGAATTAAAAGTTCAGAACTTCAAACCCCAGCCGGTCACCGTCACTCAAGCGGTGGTTTCTGAAGCGCGAGGTCTGAACATCGGAGTAGCTCTTTGCATTCACCTTCCTGTGTCCTTTCTTGTTTTCTAATACGCAAGGAACCGGAATGTTTCCAGGTATGCCATGATGTAGCTTGGCTGCATACTCCGCCAATACTGCCTGATCAATGAGGTCCCCAACAGTGGCTCCTTTGGGCAGATGGTGAACTCCTAGCTTCTCGAAACCATAACCGGCAAACAACTGGATCGTGCCAGGACCGGACTCGCCAAAATACCACTGTCTTGGCGGCGACTGACACGCCGCCAAGAAGAATGCTATTAGGGACAAAAGGAGACGTTTCATCACTCACACATGAATCGGATGCCCCTTGGCGACTTCGGTGGCCTCCTTGACCATCTCAGACAGCGTCGGATGGGCGTGGATGGTGGCTTCGATTTCGTCCCAGGTGGCTTCGAGATTCATGGCAAGGCCGATCTCGGCGATCATCTCGGTGCTTTCGCTGCCGATGATGTGCGCGCCGATGATTTCGCCGTGAGGCTCGCCGTAGAGGATTTTGACGAAGCCTTCGGGCTCTCCGGCGGCGAGGGCCTTGCCGCTGGCGGCGTAGGGGAACTTGCCGATCTTGAACTTGAGGCCTTTTTCCTTCGCCGCACGCTCGGTGAGGCCGATGCTGGCGACTTGCGGGTGGCAGTAGGTGCAACCGGGGAAGACGCCGACTTTCTTGGGCTTGTGCTTGGTGAACATGCCTTCGACGCACTGCACGGCCTCGTAACTAGCGACGTGCGCAAGCCAGGGTGGCCCGATGATGTCGCCAGCGCCGTAGATGCCCTTCACGCTGGTCATGTAGCGGTCGTCGGTTTGCAGCCAGCCGCGGTCGCTGAGCTTGATTTCCATGCCGCCGGGCAGCACGGGCTTCACGCCGATGGCGACGAGGCAAACGTCGGCTTCGAGCGTTTCATTGGCAGCACCTTCGACGGTGATTTTGACGCCTTTGCCGTCCTCGCTGGTCTTGGTGACCTTGGTGTTGGTGAGGATGCGGATGCCGGACTTGATGAGGCTTTTTTCGAGTGTCTTGCTGACTTCGGTGTCTTCCACGGGCAAAACGTCAGGCAGCATCTCGACGACGGTGACCTTGGTGCCGTAGGCGTTGAAGAAATAGGCGAACTCGATGCCGATGGCACCTGCGCCGATGACGATGATGCTCTTCGGCTGCGTGGCCATGGTCATGGCTTCCTTGCTGCCGATGACGGTGGTGCCGTTGAAGGGGAAGCCGGGCATGTCGCGCGTTTTCGCGCCGGTGGCGATGAGGATGTTCGCTGCGTCGTGCGTCTCCTTTTTGCCGTCGGCAGCGGTGACTTCGACTTTGCCAGCGGCAGGGATGCTGGCGGTGCCACGGAGGTAATCGACCTTGTTTTTCTTGAAGAGGAATTCGATGCCCTTGTTGAGCTTATCGCTCACGCCACGGCTACGGCCGATGACTTTGGACCAGTCATACTCGATGTTGCCGATCTTGAGGCCGAACTCCTCGGCGCGGTGCGTGAGGGTGTGATACAGCTCAGCGTTCTTGAGCAGCGCCTTCGTCGGAATGCAGCCCCAATTCAGGCAGGTGCCACCAGCGCGGTCATTTTCGACGCAGGCCACTTTTTTGCCGAGTTGCGCTGCGCGGATGGCTCCGACGTAGCCCGCAGGCCCGCCGCCGATGACGATGAGGTCGTAATTCATATAAAAAGGATGTTTTGGGGATTGGAGAGAGGCGAGAGAAGCGCAGCCCAGCCCCGTATTCAACCGCAGATTCCCCCTTCGCATCCCAGATTGACCAGCGGAGTCCGAGAAAGTAGTTTACACTGTCATGAAACCGAAATCCATCATCATCACAGACCCAAAAAAGTTACGGGCGATCTGCTCCAATCAGCCGCGCGTCTCGCGGGAGCAGATGATTCGATCCATTTTGGCTGCAAATCGTGTCAATCCCGCCAAACCAATTCTCCGGCCAACTTGATGCCTCTTCGCATATCTGGCAATTTTCGTGCTATTGAACCGTTGGTTCATTGCTGATCCCTATGCGCACCCATTTTAGCTTTCTTGTGACCTTGATCCTGCTCGCTGGGCAGACTCGTGCCGCAGAAAAGCAAGGGGCGCCCGATAAAGCACCGAAGACCGACATCGCCGCGCTGCTCAAGGTGCAGAGTGAAGTGCAGAAACTCCTGCCTCAGGTGCGTCAGTCCCTCGTCTCCATTCAAACCGGCGGCGGCACCGCCAGTGGGGTGATCATTTCCGCCGATGGCCTGCTGCTCACTGCGGCACATGTTCCTGGCGTTCCTGGCAAAGAAATGCGCGTCATTTTCGAAGATGGCAGCATCACCACGGCCAAGTCCCTCGGCCTCGACAAAACAACGGATGCCGCACTCGCTCAGCTCAAGAAGCGCGATAAACCATGGCCCTTCGTTAATCTCAGCCGTGAAGTCATCAAGGCACAGCCCGGCGAATGGTGCTTCGCGCTCGGTCATCCCGGTGGCTACGACAAAGCACGCGGTCCCGTTTTGCGCGTGGGCAAGATCGTCAAACAAACCGCCAACAGCCTGCACACCGACTGCGTCCTCATGGGCGGCGACTCAGGCGGCCCGCTCTTCAATTTCGCCGGCGAGGTCATCGGCATTCACAGCCAGATTTGGGAGAACCGGGATCAAAACGTCCACGTCTCCATGGCCCCATTCCTTCGCTCGTGGGATGCCATGCAGAAGTCCCAAGTCATCAAAACCTGGGGCACCGGCGCTGGTGGCTATCTCGGCGTCGCCACACGCATGACAGACGAAGTCGAAGTCGAAGTGGCCGATGTCATCGACGGCTCGCCCGCTCAAAAAGCCGGCCTTCGCAGCGGCGATGTCATCCTCAGCATCAACGATGACGCGATGACGGATCAGCAGCAGTTCACTGCCACCGTGCGCGCCAAAGCTGCTGGCGACACCTTGAAGATCAAACTCCGCAGCAACGGCAAAGAGCGCGAGCTTCCCGTCAAACTGGCCCAAAAGCCGCAGGAGGAGGGGCAATGAAGAATTCACGCTTCATCCGATCCGCAGTTGTTTTGCTAACAGCGGCGTCGCTTCACGCTGAGGCCCCACGCCCCACGCTCCCTGCTGATCAGCGCACCAACGGCAAGCAAACCCTCGCCGCCGTCGAAAAACTCACGCCGCTCACCACCGCCTGTGCTGCCCGCATTGAAAGCATGCTCGGTCGTGCCATCTGCTCTGCCACCATCGTCGGCGAAGACGGCTACGTCCTCATCAAAGCCAGCGAGGTGCCAGATCTCGACAAAGCGCGCATCAAATTCAGCGACGGACGAGTCGCCGAGTTGCGTGAGATTCGTCGTGAGACGCGCTTCGATCTCCTTCTCGCCCAATCCGTCGGTATCACAGGCCTGCGTGCCGTTTCATTCGGTGCGGCACGTTCCCTCACCATTGGCCAGTGGCTCTGCAGCGTGGCCGACACCGGCAAAGAGCCGCGCATCGGCATCGTCAGTGCCAATCGTCGTCGCATTCCCGGCACAGGTGCCGCATTGGGCATCCGCATGGCCGAAAAATCAGCCGAGGGCGACAAAGGTGTGCGCATCATCGGCATCGCCAGCGAAAGCCCCGCCGAACTCGCCGGTCTGCGTGAAAACGACGTGCTACTCACCATCGCCAGCGAAACCGTCGCGCAGTTCCGTGAGGTGCATGACATCGTGAACAAACGCCAACCCGGCGATGTCCTCGAAGTGCGTTACTTGCGCAAAGATAAAGAAGAAACCTGCCGCGTCCGCCTCGCCAGTCGCACCAAAGTCCTGCAAAATTGGGAAGGCGAAGACTTCGCCAATGGCGGCATCTCCCTGCGCACCGACAACTTCCCCGAAGTCCTCCAACACGACATCCCACTGCTCCCCACCGACATGGGCAGCCCCGTCGCCACGCTCGAAGGTCAAGTCGTCGGCATCAACATCGCCCGAGTCGATCGCGTCACCACCTTTGCCTTGCCCGTCGAAGCCTTCTGGACCGAAGCCCAGCAATGGATCCAAGCCGACCGCCATCCACCCAAAGCGGTGCCGGCGGACTGAAGGATGGCCTTATAGTTCATGCGGCTTCTTTGATTGGCACATGGCTTGGGTGTCGCTGCGTGAGAGAACCGGAGTGTGTTGATGCGCTTGCAGCGAAGGAACTGAGGCGCGTTGCTTTGCCTCTTGGCAGCCGCCTTGCACCTGATGGCAGCGCTTGGCCATGTCTCACGGCAATTACTCGCGGACATCTCCCAAGATGAGCAATGGGCTTCGGTTTATCCCAGGCGCACCACCAGCTTCACTTCCGTTCAAGGCATTCGGCGAACCTCAAAACTTCAGATCGTGAGCAAAGCGTATGGACCACCGGGCACGCAGGTCACGGGGGTGGGAGCGGGATGTCGCTGGCGGGGGCGGGCTGGGGGGAGGGGCTTTGAGGTAGGGTGGCGGCGGGCTGGGGGACGGTGCTGGGAGAGGGATTTTGAATGCTGCGGCGCTGGGGTGGCTGCTGCATGGCTGGGAGCAGGGGATTGGGGGCCTGGGCAGGGGCGGGTGGGGCGGTGTT
>JANOBP010000083.1:0-5231 GCA_031411715.1 Verrucomicrobiaceae bacterium
CAAAGCCGATCCAATACGCCAAGCCCGAATGCTGCGCATAGGCCGTGTGCTCCGAAATGCCCAACCACGCAGCCATGAGCCGTAATTCGTAAACCAAAGGAAAGGCGGTGAGGCCGCTGAGGAGCAAGCCAATGATAAAAAGGGTCAAAACGAACCGAAAACGGCTCTTCAAGGCAGTCGGAGTCATGCGCGGAACATACTCGGGCCTCAAAGCTTGTGCCTTGGTTATTTGTTAGCTGCTCTGGGATAGCCGTGCTTGATGGCCGTGCCTTCGTGGTTGCGCTTTGAGGTGGCATCCGCCATGACTACGGCCCTTTTTAACCCTGAATTTTTGTTTATATCATGTCTTCTGTGAGTTCTCCGCGCGTCATTCAAATCGGCCTTGCCGGACTTGGAAATGTTGGTGCGGGTGTGTATAAAAATCTGGAGAAAAACCGCGCGCTTATTACCCAGCGCATCGGCGCGGAGCTACAGGTGAAAAAAGTCGCCGTGCGTGATTTGAGCCGCCAACGCGATGTGGCAGTGCCCGCGAACGTTTTGACGACGGACTGGCAGGAACTCGTCAATGATGCGGCGATTCCGGTCATCGTGGAGTTGATCGGCGGGACGACCACGGCTTATGACATGGTCTGCGCGGCTCTCAGGGCCAAAAAAATCGTCGTGACAGGCAACAAGGCGCTGCTGGCCGAGCGCGGGCAGGAGCTCTTCGCGCTGGCGGAGCAGTGTGGTGTGCCGATTTATTTTGAAGCGGCCGTCGCAGGCGGGATTCCGATCATCCAGGTGCTTCAGGAGGGCCTCGTAGGAAATCACATCCGCTCCATTCATGGGATCATCAACGGGACGTGCAATTACATCCTCACGCGCATGAGTCAGGCCGGCCTCAGCTACGCTGACGCGCTGCAAGAGGCACAGGACAAAGGTTTTGCCGAGGCGGACCCGTATCTCGACGTAAGCGGCTGGGATGCTGCGCATAAGGCCATCATTCTTGCCTCGCTGAGCTACGGCTTCTGGATTCATCCCAACCAAGTCTGCGTCGAAGGCGTCGATCGCGTCAGCATCACCGACTTCCGTTTTGCTGAGCGTCTGGGCTACACCATCAAGTTACTTTCCGTCATCCGTGCCGACGAAAACGGCCTCGTCGAGGTGCGCACCCAGCCCACGCTGGTGCCACTGAGCCACGTTTTGGCCAGTGTGAGCGGCAGTTTCAATGCGGTGCTCGTCAATGGCGACATCGTCGGCGAAACACTCTTTTATGGTCGCGGCGCCGGTCAGGACCCGACGAGTAGCAGTGTCATCAGCGACCTCTGCGAGGCCGCCGCAGTGCTCATGCACGGTGCGCGCCACAGTGGCTTTGTCCCTCATGGTCTCTACGGCAAATCGAAGCCCGTGGATGACACGGTGTCGCATCACTACCTGCGCATCACTGTTGATGACGTTCCCGGCGTGCTGGCCCAAGTCGCGGCCGAGTTGGG
Source organism: Verrucomicrobiaceae bacterium (assembly GCA_031411715.1). Lineage (GTDB taxonomy): Bacteria > Verrucomicrobiota > Verrucomicrobiia > Verrucomicrobiales > Verrucomicrobiaceae > Prosthecobacter. The sequence continues at coordinate 1,473 of JANOBP010000083.1, forward strand.
CAAGCGTAGCATCGGCATTTCATCGATGATTCAGCCCGAAGACCTCGAATCCACCAGCGGAGAGACCTCCCTCGTCCTCATGGTCCACGACGCCAACGTCGGCGACATGAAGGAAGCCATCACTGCCCTGCGTAGCCTCAAATGCGTCCGCGGCGAGCCGACTTGGATGCGCGTGGAGACTTTGCAGGCTGCGTGAGTCGAATCCTCAGACTGAATTGAAGATGATAAAGTCCGTGCATGATAACTTCATCGTTAGCTATGAAGTGAAGTGCGAAGGACGGGAAATTCGGATGGAGACCGAATATCGTGATCGAGGAGATCCGTTTGAACGCACCACGATCGTGTTTGGCAGTGTTGAAGCTTACGACTTCAAACATGATTGCCTCGGCAATATCATCTTCGATCTTGAGGAGGTAACCGCCGAGAGCATTCTCGAAGCGAGACTGGCGGAATTTCAAGAAGGACATCGTCTGTCAGGTTGGCCGCGCTTCTGGAGCCATTCGCTGGACGAAGTCCGGCGTTACTTGAGTGAAAATGGTGTGCGCGGATACGAGCTATCCACCTCGTATGGAATGTCGGGTTGGGTTCTCGCCCGCGAGATGGAGATGATCCAAACTCCAAGTTAGGTATTAACCGCTGATATGACGCTAATTTGACGCTGATAAAACAAAAATGGAATACAGCGATGCTCGCACTGTGATCGAATTACCATTCAGCTATCAGCGTTTCATTAGTGTCAGATTAGCGGTATAAAATCTGTCCTCACCCGATCTCCGGCAGCTTCCAGTCACCACGGAATGGCCGTGCGTTGAGCATGGCGGCTGCGGCTTCGTCGCCGATCAGGGTTTCGGCGGTGGGGTCCCAGGTGAGGTTGCGCTTGGTTTTGACGGCGATTGCGGCTAGCTGGCAGAGGGTGTCGCTGCGGACGGCGGTTTCGATGCCGCAGATGCTTTTGCTGCCGGTCTTGATGGCGGTGATGAAGTCACGGGTGTGCTCGATGCTTTCAGCGAGTTTGATGGGCATGGTGCCGACTTTGTTGGCGGGATCGAGCAGGATGGCGTCGTTGCTGGCCTTGATGCTGCCACGCACGGTGTGGACCCAGCCGTTTTCTCCGATGAGGCGAAGGCCGTGGCCGATGCCGTCGCGTTTTTCATTCACAAAGGTGATGGGAGCGGCCTTGGCGTACTCGAAACGCATGCGCCAGCCGAGCACGTTGTCGCAGGAGCCGGACTGGGGCCAGTCGGCGGCCTCAAACTTGACGCTGGTGGGTCCGGTGTCGTCGGTGCCGTTGCCCCACTGGGCGATGTCGAGATGATGAATGCCCCAGCAGGACACCATGCCGAGGGAGAAGTTGGAAATGTTCTCGTGATTGTCGCGCTTGAGTTTTTCGGAGCTGAATGTCGTGAATGGCGCGGGACCGACCCAGCGCTCCCAATCCACGGACTCGGGCACGGGTTCATCGGCAAAGACCGGTGAGGTTTTGCCGCCGGGGACGCCGACTTGGATCTCCTTGATGCTGCCAAGGCGGCCATTGCGTGCGAGCTCGCAGGCCCAGCGGAATTTCATGTCACTGCGCTGCTGCGTGCCGAATTGAAACACGACACCGGTTTTGCGCACGGCGGCGCGGACGTGCTTGGCCTCGGCCACAGACATGCCCATGGGCTTCTCGTGGTAGATGTGCTTTTTGTTGAGCACCGCGTCAGTGGCGGGGATGCTGTGCCAGTGAACGGGCAGGGCCATCAAAACGGCGTCGATGGCGGGATCACGATTCAGCTCACGGAAGTCGCTGAAGACCTTCACGTCGTCGCTGCCGTAGGTTTCCTTGATGTGGAAGCGCGCGGCGTCGATGCGCTTTTGGTTCACATCACACAACGCGGTGACGCGGACGTCGGAATTGGTGAGAAAGGCGCGCATGTCGCCCGTGCCCTGCGCACCGCAGCCGATGACGCCCAGCGTGATCTTGTTTGACGGCGCTGTCTGAGAGCGCAGCACATGCGCTGGCACAAAGACAGGCGCGATGCCGGAGGCGAGGATGGTGTGGAGGAAGGAGCGGCGGGTGTTCATGAGTCGTGTTGGATGGTTTCGAAGACTGCGCCACCAAGAAGATGGTTGCCATCATAAAGCGCGCAGATTTGGCCGGGAGTTAACGCTCGCTGAGGCTCAGAGTATTCGAGCGATGCACGGCCACCGCCGAGCGGCGTGAAGGTCGCGAGGCCGGCGGGGCAGCGGTAGCGAGGCTGCGCATTCAGCGCGCGAGCGGCGTCGAGCGGCTCTCCAGTGGTGGAAATCGAATGCAGGGTGCATTTCTGTGCCCAGAGCAGCGGCGTGTCGGCGCTCTCGATGGCGACGACGAGTTCGTTGGTCTGCGGACGCTTGGCGACGACGACGTAGGCTTGTTTGTGCAATGGACTGGCGACGCCGTGGCCTTTGCGCTGGCCGAGCGTGTAAAGATGCAGGCCGCGATGCTCACCGCGCTCTTTGCCTTCGAGGTCAACGATTGGGCCAGGCTTGTCAGGCACGAAGGTGCGGAGGAAGTCCTCCATCTTGATCTGGCCGATAAAGCAGATGCCCTGACTGTCTTTTTTCTCGGCGGTTTTGAGTCCAAACTGTCGCGCGAGATCGCGCAGCTCCGGCTTCAAAAGGTGCCCGATGGGAAAGTGGGCGATTTTGACCTGCTCCGGCCGCATCATGGCGAGGAAGTAGGTTTGGTCTTTGTTCGGGTCGGCACCGCGGTGGATTTGCGGAGTGTATGGATCTTTGCGGAGCAAGTGCTCAGTGCTCAGTGCTGAGTTCTTAGTTTCAGAAGACTGAGCACTGAGCACTGAGCACTTGGCACTTGGCTCCGCATCGACACGCCGCGCGTAGTGTCCCGTCGCGATTCCTTCAAACCCATGCTCCTGCGCCCAGTCCCAGAGGACGCCGAATTTCATCTCGCGGTTGCACATCACATCGGGATTTGGGGTGATGCCGGACTGGTAGCCTTCGAGGAGGTATTTCACGACCTTCTCGCGGTATTCGGTCATGAGATTGACGACGCGAAAGGGGATGCCGAGTTGCTCGGCGACCGCGCGGGCATCCTCGATGTCTTCTTCCCAAGGACAGTGACCGATGATGTTCTCCTCATTGATCCAGTTCTTCATGTACACGCCGTGCACGTCATGCCCCTCGCGGACGAGCAGCGCGGTGGCGACGCTGCTGTCCACGCCGCCGGACATGGCTGCTAAGATCTTCATGGTTCGAGAATCGGCGGGCTGGAGCGTGCGTCAATGAAGAGGGTGCTGATTGAAGTCATGGCGGAGCGCTGTAAATGCGGCTGCGATGCGTTTTTCATTTTTACAGCCCGTGATGGCTCCACTGATGCGGCAGCGACTGCTGTGCCGGATGCTGCTGTTGGCGACGTTGGTGCTGGGAATCGCGGCGTGGCGCGGTTGGTCGATCTGGCCATGCATTTTTGCCGAAATCACGCAGAGGCCATGTCCAGGCTGCGGGATGACGCGGTCATTTATGGCACTGCTGCGTGGGAATTGGGCTGAATCTTTGCGCATGCATCCGTTCACGATCTTTTTTGTGATGGGCGGACTGATGTGCTCCGTGGTGACGTTGCTGCCAGTGGGATTGGCCGAGCGGATCGTCGACAAAGTGGAGGTGTTTGAAAGGAAAACGAGGCTACCGGCTGCCGCACTGATTCTTTTTGCATGTTTTGGCTTGCTCCGAATGCTGGGTCTCTGGTATCAACCGCCCATGCCGGAGCAGCCGTGG
>JANOBP010000084.1:0-9124 GCA_031411715.1 Verrucomicrobiaceae bacterium
TGTCGGCCTCGCTTCTCCGCAGACCTAAAACCAATGTCAAAAGCAACAGCTTGAACGCCTCGGCGTCCTGGGCCGCCAGTTCTCTCTGAGCCGCACGTAGGATTGCCTCAGCATCTATCTTGGAGCGATAGCGCATACTCGGCTCCTGTTCCGCAGCAACGCCCTCAAAGAATAAGGGCGACGGTAGCTGCATCTCCTGTCCGAGAAACGGGCGCACCTTTTTCGAGAGCAATGCTTTGGCGTTTCTGATCAACGAATTCACCGTCACCGCAGCGCGCCCCCGTTCCTCCGGAGTGCGGGCCGCCTGCATGAATTTATTTTTCCACGCCAGAACCTTGCCCGGCGTCAAGTCCGCCAGCGGGATGCGATCAATCCTCTCCAGCCACGCAACACGACCCCCTTGGAATGCGTCGAATTTGCTTCCGTCCGGAATATTAAAAACACCGGCAGCGATCCTCCGCAACGCCTTTGCGTAACTCCCCATGCTCTCAGGGCGGGCGCTCGATAATTTCAGGCTTGCCGCGATTAAGCCACCCACAGTGGCAGTCGCAAGCTCCTTCACCTTGGGCGGCGACTTCGGCTTGTGGATCCGCAAAGCTTCTTCCCACCCTTTGCCTACCAAATCACGATAGATGAATGCCGCCTTGCTCGCAGCCTCGGCCTTGTTCGCGGTGTGAAGTTGAAACCGTTCACGTCGGCCGCCAAACGAAAGCTGACAGGAGAAATCAGCGTCCGACACCATGGCCCCCTTGGCGTTTCTTCGCGTGTACTTAAAAAGACGGTTTTTGACCATCCAGTAATTCGCGCTCGTCTTGCTCCTGGAGGCAAACTGGTTGGACTCGGCAGGAGGTAACACACTCTTCGGTGTGCTCAAAATGTGCTCACTTTTTCTGTTCTGCTTTGTGCTGTTGTGTTTCATCCGGAACCCTTATATATCGCTTTATCCCTTGTATATCAAAGGCTTCAGCGGCACAAGTCGGATCACAGAGGATCACGAGAAAACGCGTATGGAAAAGACTGTAAATCTGCTGGCTTACGCCTACGCTGGTTCGAATCCAGCCCTGCCCACCATCTTCATCATCAATGAGTTACACGCCAAACAGGGCGCGAGTGGTTGAGCGAAAATATTTTATGCTTGGCCACTTCGATAGCGGTGCGGCGGTGCGGCAGTGGCCCGGTCTGATGGTGTTAGTCTTCCGCTCCTTACCCCTCTGCCTACTTGCGAAAAAAAGAAGGGCCGCCCTTTCATGGGTTTCGCTCGTGCGCCTGCATTCCGAAGCGAAACCGCGCCCTTCATCAGTCCTCACCGGTCACGCCGTCATAGAGCACACGGCCTGTGCGCTTGGAAACTACGACGACGTGCGACGGGCCAAGGCGCATCGTTTGATCCGGCTCACTCTTGGGAAACACCACCCACGCACTCTTGAGGCGCACGTTGAAAATGCTCCACTTCACTTCGGCACCGTCCTGCACGGGGACCCCATCAAACATCCGGGCCATCACTTGCCTTGCGGCCAGTCGTCGCGCTTGGACGGCGCTGATTGCTTTCTTTAGCCGCACTGGCTTCCGCTTCGTCACACGACCTGTTTGCTTCGGCTTCTTCGTGGCTCGGTGCTTCGTGCTCATGGTTGACGCTTAATCCGGCTGGATGACAACGCCGATACAAATTCGCCGAACAAAGCCGCCCCATTCGCCGCTAGCCACTGCCTCGCACGGTCCGCTTCTGGGCAATGGCTTTTTAGGGTGAGCCAGAATCTTGTTGAGTGATCTGGCACTGCTAGATGCACGACTTCATGGGTGATGAGGTAACGCATCACATGCGGCGGAGCCATGATCAGCCGCCAGTTGAAGGAGAGGGTTTTCTTTGCTGAGCAGTTTCCCCACTTCGTGCGCTGGCCCATGACAAACACCTTGTTTGGACTGCGACGAAGACGGCGGCAGATTTCTGGCAATCGAAGCATGATTTCCTCGCGCGCCTGTCGTCGCAGCCAGTTAGTCAGGGTCGTTTGCTTCGGTTTCTTGCATTCGGCTCCAGCGAGAATCGTCAGGTAACCATTGCTTAGCTCGATTCGATTGATAGCGGTCCTCTGCTCCTTCTGGACGACGACGCGGACTCTTTCCCCGCGCAATAAGATGGTGTTCGCTGGTGGAAGCGTTGTCTTGCGCATCCCATTGAGCTTCTTTACCCGCTCCCTCTGTGACTCAAGCTCAAAGTCACCGCCGACTGGTTCCCTGCCAGCCTCGGCGGCGCGATGGTCCGCCGCACTTGGTGCCATCACCTCATGCTCGATTTCATGTTCGTGCATCCCAGCATCTCGGGCCGCAAAGTGAACGTCCGAGGTGTCGGCCTCGCCCTGTTCCAGGCTGTCTGCATGATTGCTCGATCGCTGAAATGTCCGCTGGTTTGGGGAGAGGCCACGCGAGACTCATCCACCTTTTATGAGCGCCAGCTTCATCGCCCCGTGAATGACCGCTTCGACATCGAAGACCGTCTTATCAGCACGTTTGCCGAGGAACTGGAAGAACAACGCCATATGGATTGAGAGACCGCCTTCACCCTGCTACCCTCGTTTATGATCAAGCCCATCCATCTCATGACCCCGGAGGAAAAAGCCGAACTCGTCGCCCGCATGAAGGCAGACGGAACCTATGACGACGATTTTGTCGGCTTCCTCGGCAATGTGAACCAACTCCTCTGGGCCATTCCAGACCGTCCCGCCCGCCGCAGGTAGCCAGCGGCACGGAAGATGGCGAAAGTGACCGCATGATCCCACCATCCCCAGCCACCACCCGCCCCAACGTCGTCCCCACACCAACGTTCTACGTTGACCTCGGCTTCACCCTCGACGTCACCAGCGGCACCGGCGGCGTAATCAGAGAGGTCGGCATCGAGGTGAGCATCCTCCCCAAACTCGCCAGCAGCCAGCGCCCCGGAGATACCACCCGGGCAGACGGCCACCTACCCCGAGGTGGCAGCATTGCTTGGCACGCCAAAGGCGGTGCGCGCGGTGGCGGGCGCGTGTGCGGCAAATGCGCCCGTCGTCGTCATCCATGTCATCGTGTTGTGCGGCAGGATGGCCGCATGTCGGGGTATCGCTGGGGCGTGGAGCGTAAACGCGCGCTGGTGGACTTGGAGGCAAATCAATAAACCCTGTGCTCAACGGACATGGACTTGTTTCCCCCTGATCCAAGCGCGAATCTGCTGCCGCGTGACGGCATCGTGCATCACTTGGGGCGAGTCCTCACTGACGAGCGGGCCGATCATTATCGCAATGTGCTCATGAATTCGGTGCCATGGCGGCATGACGAAGTGGTGATTTGTGGCAAGCACATCGTCACCGCGCGCAAGGTGTCGTGGTATGGGGACAGCCAGTTTTCCTACACCTACTCCGGCATCACCCGCCACGCCTTGCCCTGGAATGAGGAATTGATGGAACTGAAAACCCTCGTGGAGCAACGCTGCGGTGCGTACTTCAACTCCTGCCTGCTCAATCTCTACCAGAACGGCAATGAAGGCATGACCTGGCATAGCGATGACGAAAAATCTCTCGAACCCCATGCTGCGATTGCCTCATTAAGCCTCGGCGCGGAAAGGAAGTTTTGCTTCAAGCACAAGCGGTTGCCGCTCTCCATGGCCGTGATGCTCGAACACGGCAGCCTCCTCGTAATGAAGGGCGGTACACAGACGCACTGGCTGCACAGCATTCCGAAGTCGAAAAGAATACTAGCCCCGCGAATCAACCTCACTTTCCGCACCATCGCGACTCAGTGAGGATGGGTCTTCAAGCTGGATCGCATCGGCGACTAAAGCCCGCGAAGATGCTCGTCGAACCACTCGGCGAACCGCGTGTAGTCCGGCTGACGGTCCGGCCAGCCGTGCGCGGCACCGGGTTTGACGACGAGTTCGGCAATGACACCGGCTTCCTTCGCTTTGGCGACGAACGTCTCGGCCTGCTGGATGGGCAAAAGGGCATCTTGATCGCCATGGATGATGAAGGTGGGCGGGAGTTGCGCGGCCATGTCGCGCGGAAAAGACCGTGTAACCGCGCTCAAGGAATGGCACATAGTAGTCGGGAGTGTTCAGTAAATACCCCGACACCCAGCCGCCGCTGACCATATGGACGATGCCAAAGCCATTCGGCTTCTCCGGCTTCACTACATCCAGAGTCAGCGCCACACCGAACTTGCGGCCATACACCACATCATTCTCCTTCGTATGCACCGGCACAAGCGATGGACATGGGCGACCCAGGCCACCCAATGAACAAGGTCGGTTTCGCCTCGCGACTCTCACGCGTCGTGCTGCATCACGTGTACCAAAAGAACATCGCTTTCTGGTCCGGCCCGCTTTTCAAATCCGCCGAGATCAGCTCCGATGGCATCACCGTCACCTTTGATCAAGCGGGCGGCTTAAAAGTCCAAGTCTGGCGAAATCGAGACGTCGCCATTGCCGGAGCCGATGGGAAATTCGTGTGGGCTAACGCGCAGATTGAGAATGAGCTCGTCATCGTCTGGCAGACAAAATCACCAAACCCAAAGCCGTGCACTACGCCTACGCACGAAATCCCAAGGGCAACCTCGTGAACGGCACCGGAATTCCGGCATCGCTCTTAGCACACCGAGTAGCTGTTCATCCCAGGCTAGAATGCCCGCGCTACAGCCGTTTGCATCGCCCCGCTCACGAATGATTTCCCTGATTGCCGCTACCACTGTCCTGCTACTCGTCTCGCTTGCCGAGTGGATGCATGGGCTGCGCATCAGGGTGGCGGCGCGGTTGGCGTTTGGGCCGAGAGGGAGTGGGCAGCCATGGACGCGCGTGGTGCCGTGGTTGCGCGTGGCTGGTTTAACCGCATTCGCCTGGGGAGTGACGACGTTGCTGATGCTCAAGCTTGAGGCACCCGATGATGCGACGGCGAAGGAGCGCCATGATGCGGAGGCGACGCGGCTGGTGTTTGTCGCGGATTTGTCGCCGAGCATGTTTTTGCAGGACTCGGGGCCGGACGGCACGCTGACGCGTCATGCGCGGATGCGTGAGGTGGTGGAGGGCATCCTGCAGCGTGTGAGCGGGAATCTGCGCTTTGGCGTGATCGGGTTTTACACCGATTCATTGCCAGTAGTGATGGAGGCGCGTGATCCTGAACTCGTGCGCAATGTATTCAATGGCTTGCCGCTCACCTATGCGATGCCCGTCGGCCAGACCGATCTCGGCACGGCAGTCAATCGCACGTTGGAAGTCGTGGCGAATTTCCCCAAGGGCAGCACGCGCATGATCATCCTCACAGACGGCGACTCAGTGCCGCTCGCGCCGATCAATCCGCGACCGGCCTCGGTGCGGGAGGTGCTCGTGCTCGGTGTCGGCAATCCGCACAAAGGCAGCTTCATCGACGGGCATCAATCGCGTCAGGAGGCTGATACTTTGCAGCGGGTCGCGACCTCGCTGCTCGGCGTTTATCATGATGTGAATGACAAGCATCTCGCGACCGAGGCGTTGGGCGATCTCGTCGTGCCGCTGGCCCTGCCGCATCAGGGGCTCACGCTCGCGCAGTGGGCGGTGCTGGCGATGGTGCTCGGTGCGTTCATCTATGCATTCATTCCCGTCGCGCTGGAGTTCTTTGGCTCCGACTGGACGGTACGCAGCGTCAGGAAGGAGGCGGCATTGGCACGATGAGGAAGTTTTTCACCCTGCTCTGGCTGCTGTGTCCGGTGGCGGCGTTGTATTACCACTTCAATGAAGGCCAGAACGAACTGGCTCGCATCACGGCGCGCAAGCACGTCGAGCAAATCCGCGAGCTGGAGCGCATGAAGGAGCCGGACTGGGCGGTCATCATCGAGGAGTATGACAAGCTCAGCGCTGAGCTGCCGAAGACCGAGGCCCCGCTCGTGCATCATCAGATTCGTCTGGCGAAATCGAAGGCGCAGTTGGAGCTGCTCGATGTCGCGGGCAGCATCGAAGAACTGACCGGCCTGCTGCGCGAGGCGGCACAGACGCATGGCGAGGACGCGAAGATCACCCGTGCCGTGCGCGAGATGCTCGGCAAGGCGCACTACTACGCGACCTATCTCTTGAAGACCAACGGTGCCGCCGAGGAAGAATGGCGACCCTTCGCCGAGCGCACGCGGCAGATCTTCCGCTTCCTCGCGGAGCATCAGGAACCCGGCGCGCTCGCGAAGTATGAAGACCGCGTCGCGGCAGAGTTTGCAAAGACCATTGAGAACTGAAGAGATGAACAGGCCCCGCTTATTAGGAATCATGAAACCCATTCTCACCCTCCTCATCCTCGCCCAGCTCGCACACGCCGCACCGCTTTCCTCTGACATCACTCTGCGCGATGAAAAGCGCGGGCGTGACATCGAGAGCCGAGTTCACTATCCCGCGACAGGATCGAAGCTGCCGCTCATCGTGTTCTCACATGGATTTGGGGCGGATCGCACGGCCTTCACACCGATTGCGCAGCATTGGGCGGAGCATGGATTTGTCGTGGTCAGCCCGTCGCACATCGACGGCTTTGGGAAAAGCAAAGGCAAGGGCGGCGCTCCCCCCGCAGGTGGCCTTTCTGCCTTGATGAAGAACGCGGTGCTGAAGACCGAGAATCGTGTGGGCGACATCACTTTCATTCTCGATTCCTTGGATCAACTCATCATTCAATTGCCAGCACTCAAAGACCGCATCGACCGCAGCCGCATCGGTGTCGGCGGTCACTCGCTCGGTGCTTACACCACCATGCTCATCGGTGGTGTCACGGCGGACATCGGTGAGGTGAAAGCGCGCAGTTTCAAGGATGCGAGGGTGCGCTGCATCATGCCGATATCTGGTCAAGGAACCGGTCAGCAAGGGTTAACAGATTCAAGTTGGTCCACTCTCACTATTCCAATGCTCACGGTGACAGGCTCTCTGGACAAAGGCGCGGGTGGACAGGGGCCCGAGTGGAAGAAGGAGCCTTTCAAGTTCAGTCCCGCTGGCGACAAATACCTCGTCTTCATCGAAGGCGCGAATCACGTCAGTTTCGGCGGAGCAACTCCCGGCAACATCACTGATGCTGTGAAGGCCGGCACGCTAGCTTTTTGGAATGCCTATCTGAAAGATGATGCCGCCGCCAAATCCTCACTCGCCAGCGGCAGCATCATGCTGCCCTACGCCAAGCAGGCGGGCATTCAGAGCAAGTGACGAACAAGTTTACCCATGTCCGCCCATCTGCCGCTAGCCCTTTTCGCTCTCACCGTGTTACCTCTCACTGCAGCGTCCCCTTGGCCTTCGCAATACAAGATCAAACCTTGGGAGACGGATCGACTGACGGCGGGGGATGTGGTGGGGCCGGACGGGATCGTTTATCCCGATTTTACGGGTGCTGGCGTGCCCGGCGGCATCCCTGACATCAGCGCGGCCTCCGCTCGCAGCGGTCACATGATCTTTGATGTGTCGGCGAGTGTTTACGGTGCGGTTGCCAGTGACGAAAGGAATGATGATGCCGCGGTGGCAAAAGCGCTGGCTGACGCGCTGTCGAATGCAGCCAAAGGTGGAAAAAGCATTCTGTATTTTCCGGAGGGCACTTTTCACCTCAGTGCGCCGCACATCATCAACAAGAGCCACATGGTGATTCAGGGTGCGGGCAAAGGGAAAACGATTCTGCGAATCGGTCCGGGTGGAAAGGCGGGCGCGGCCTTGTTCACCTTCACGCCGGAAGATGGCACGGCGGCTGATTTCACGCCTTGGGCAGGGCAATACTTCGCTGCAACAAAGAACCTGCTGCGCGGCACGAACATCGCGACTTTTGATCAGGATGTGGCGGCAAAAGGCTATGCCGTGGGCGACTGGATCCGTATTCAACCCATGAAGGCGGAGCCGGGTTCGACCATGCGCACGCGATTCAGCAAGCCGGAGAACCATCTCGATTACACCGAACCGTCGGGGCATTTCGGTCGTGTCTTCATTGCTCGAATCATCGCCATCGACAGCAGCGCACACACGGTGAGCTTTGATCGCACATTTCCCCACGACTACTTTGTCGATGAAGTGCCGCAGATGAGAAAGGGGCGGATGCTGGAGCATTGTGGAGTGGAAGATCTGACGATTGAAGCCATTTCCGCCGACGTGGCGATGGACCCTCTCTCGCTGACACAAGTCGCTGAGAGCTGGGTGCGCAATGTTCATTTTCTCAAGCCAGGCAACTGGCCTTATCAATTGTCCAGCGTAGCTCGCGTGGAGTTTCGCGACTGTCATTTCGATGGCACATGGGCGCCGATCGGCAGCGGCTCGCGGTCCTATCTCGCGGTGGGAACCATGGATATGCTCATGGAGCACTGTCAGGCGAATGACATGCGCCACATGCCGGTCTTCCAGCAGTCCATGCGTTGCGTGGTGCGTGACTGCGTGTTCACGGGAAACACTGTGCAGTCTCCGCAGCTTCATGGCCGTTTCCCGACGGAGAACTTGGTGGAGCAATGCACCTTTGATTGCCCAAACGGCAAGGGCCAGACCGCTTGGGCCACCGATGCCACGAATACGCTTCGTCATGGCCCCAATGGTCCGCGCAATGTCTTCTATCATAACACCGTGAAGTCCGGTGCGGGTTACATTCGTTTTGGCGGAGCGCAGGAAAATCCCATCATCGCATACAACAAGATTTTGCGGAGCGAGGACTCTCAGGTGATGCCCGGCATCTGGGCTTCAGATCGCACCTTCGACGCCATCATCGTTGGCAATATCTTTCAGGTCTCCCCCAGCAACCCGTTCATCATTCTTGAAGACACTACCTGCACCGGCTGGGAAGTGAGGGACAATCACATCCACGCAAGTAATCGCAGCGTGTGGGCTGGAGATGGCGTGCTGGCGCTTGAGACAGACAATCGGTTTCATCCTGCCGATGAAGCGCCTGCTAATCCCAAGCCCGAAGCCGATTCGATCTTCCAATGGCAAAGAGCCAACGCGGCGAAAGCAAGGCTGCTCATCATGGTGGAACGCAAGACACTCGGGAAGACCGGCGAAACGACACAGGTCAGACTCGTCCGAGTGAAGGTGGACATAACGAGTGCGCTGGAAGTGAAGCTCACCTCAGACAGCGATGCCCTCACAATGCCATCGAAGATCGTGATTCCGGCGAACACTTCGAGCGTTGAGTTCGCAATC
>JANOBP010000085.1:0-2732 GCA_031411715.1 Verrucomicrobiaceae bacterium
GTCGCAGAACTGTGTGCTTCTGGTGAATCAGCGGATCTACTTTTCCTATCGAAAGGCGGTGATGGATGAGCAAACGCTGCGTGTGAAGCAGTGGCGGAAGTTCCTGGTGGAAGTGCCGGTCAATCCGCAGTGGGCCGCGAAGGCTGGCGAAGAAGTGATCACACTAGGGCGTGAGGAGTTCGCCGTGCATACAACGGATGAGCCGGCACCTAATGGCTTGCCGATGCTTGGTGACACGTCGAGCGGTCTGGCTCAGGGTGGTCAGAGCGCGGACTGCGATGATTCGGGGCGGATCTATTTTTCCAATGTCGAGCACGGCGCGGGATTGGTGCGCTTTGATCCTGCGAAGAAGAAGTTCGAGCAGCCACCGGTCGATTTTATGGCGACGATCACCAAGCTGATCCCTCAAGTGCCTGGCTGGCGACGCAGTTGGGACACCGCGCTGGGAGAGCTGCTGGTGATTCGCGGGCGCGTATTCATCGTCTTCGCGCGCCATCATCGGGTGCTGACGCCTAACGGCAATGTCGAGGTGTGCAGCGGTGTGATCTCGCTGCCGCAGGATCACTGGGATGATGCGGAGAAATTTCGTGCTGAGGTGAAGTTGCACGCGGGTTGTTGGGAGGGCGCACCAAATCAGATGTATCGCGGTGAGATCGCTCCAGCCGACTATTCATCTCACAAGGTCGGAGGCCCGGTGGAGACGGAGAGCGGGCTGGCATTCACAGCTGCGCCCAATGCGAAAGGCGGGCCGTGGCACTTTGATGTGGACACAGGCAAGCTGACCGAAGGCGGCACGGGTGCGGCCATCGTGACTCATACGGGACTGAAGAAGCAGCGACTGATTAACATCGGCGCGGCGGGCAGGCCTTTGATTCAGTTTGATTGCGGTGAGTTTCGTTTGCCGCGCGCAGCAGTGCCTTTGCTACTGAGCGGGGCAACGAAGGATCAGCTCGTGGATGCGCGCGGCGAGTATCGCATGAAGCTTGACGGCGCAGCGGACGGCGTGATCACCGTGCGCTTTGACGTGACTGGACTCGGTGGCGGCGGTGGTGTCGTGCAAGGGCCGGCCTTTGCCCTTACTGCGATCCCCGGTGAGGCAGATCAAGCCATCGGCGTGTGCGAATACGGTTACTACTTCTCGCGGCTGGATTTCTCGAAGCTCGACTCCGAGCGACGTGTGCAGCGGACCTATCTGCCTATGCCTGGCGGCGGCGCCATGCCTGCGCAGGTTCACCTTGGCCCTTACAACACTCTCTGGGCGAGCCACGATGATGCACAATGGCTCTATGTCCCCGGCTACATTGGTATGATGCGACTCCGTTACGCCACGCAGGGCCGTGTGCTCGATTCGTTCAGTGGGGAGATGTTTCACGAGCGACTGCAAGGCCTCAACATCGACGGTGCGCATCGGGACAACATCAAGGACTACAAGGAGCTCTTCCCCGCGCCCGGCGGACGCATGGCTGCCATTGGGCGCGGCAGACCTGGACGCGGAGGCAAGGCATTCTCCACCGGCCTCGAAGTCTTTGATCCGCGCACGCTTGGCCCAAGCGAAGTGGCCACGTGGATGACTCGCTGTTTTGACATCTGGTCGCCTGTGAACCGCGTGATCATCAACCCGAAGGATGGAACATTGCGGCAGCAAATCTTCGCCGGGAGTAGCACGATCCGCGCAGACTACGTGCGTGCCCTCGATGGCAGCACGGACATTCCAGCGGATCAGCATCCCAAGGTCTTCAGCTACGACTGCGATGCGCAGGGGCACCTGCGAGATCTCTTTGGCTTCGCATTGCCCGGGCAGGCACAACTCGCGATCTCACCTTGTGGGCAGTTTGTCATGATCTTACAGGACGATGCCGTCGTGATGACCTACAGCATCGCGCAGCACCGCATCGTCGATGCCGCGCGGCTGGAGGCGCGCCCGCTGGAGTTCTCACGGCCTGGAGCAACGATCTGGTCCGCGCCAGATGGCCGGGTGTTCATCATGACCGCGATGCATGGCATCAGTTTTCACGAGGTGGAGGTCGCGCACGACGGCAAAATCGCACTACGACCGCATCTTTCCGTTCGCGATGGTCAGGCAAGCCAGGTCGAGCGCGTGGTGCGATGCTTCATGCCGGACCTGCGCCGGAGCGATGGTAGCTACGACTTCATCCTCGGCGGAAGACATCAGAGCGACGATCCGGCAGTGCGTGTGATCCGGGATTTTATTCCGCTGATTGAGCGGAGGAAGTAACGTTGCTGCGCACTACCCCGGCCCGCTCCATCTTCATGCCACGATCTGTTTGATCACCCCGACGCTGTCCTGAAACTTGTCCACCTTCACGTCCATGCGTTGCAGCATGGTGAGCAGCAGGTTGCTTACACGCGCATCGCTATCGACTGGGCGGGAGCAGATGCTGTAGTGGCCTTGAGCGTTGGTGACGTCATATTTGCCGATCTTGGGCAGGTTGAAATCTACATGCGTGCCGTGCTTGTAGCCGAGGGCTTTGCCACCGGCAAGGATGGTGGGGAGGTTGGCGTTGCCGTGGCTGTGACCGTAGGCCATGCCGCTACCCCAGAGGACTTGGGTAGTGTCGAGCAGCGGCGTGTCTCCTTCTTTGTGTTCTTTGAGTTGATCGAGGAAGTAGCTGAGTTGGCCGATGAGGAAGGTGTCGGTCTCAGTGAGACGACGAAGCTGCTCGGGGTCGCCATTGTGATGGCTGAGGCCGTGGCGGGTCTGCAAAATGCCG
>JANOBP010000086.1:0-3247 GCA_031411715.1 Verrucomicrobiaceae bacterium
CATGGCGCTCGCCAATCATCCGCCGGTACTGCTCATGGATGAGCCCCTGAGCGCTCTCGATGCCCTCACGCGTGCGCAGCTGCAGGATGAGATCGCTGACATCTGGCTGACGAACAAAACAACGGTCATCTGGATCACCAACGACCCTGATGAGGCCATCCTCGTCGCCGACAAGGTCATCCCGCTGCTCCCAACCTCCCCAGCCACGCTCGGCGAGCCGATGATCGTGGACATGGAGCGTCCGCGTGATCGCAAGGCCATCAATCACAACACCCGTTTCAAGAAACTGCGCTCGGAGCTCATCAACACGCTCCTTGAAGCCAAAGGCCGCACCAAGGTGAAGGCTTCCGTTCAAATCACCCTGCCGGACATCTTGCCCGAAGACCTCAGTTATGTGAATTCACTTCAATTCCTGAACCGCAGTGGACCAAAACGTCGCAGCGATAAAAACCGTGAAGAAGTGGAGGTGGCCGCATGAGTGCGCTCCTCCCCATGCTCGAACTGGATCGTCTGTGGAAGACCTACGACACGCCGAAAGGCCCGGCGACGATCGTCAAAAACTTCAATCTCAAGCTCAAGGAGGGCGAGTTCGCCACGCTCATCGGTCACAGTGGATGCGGCAAGAGCACCGTGCTCATGATGGTCGCCGGCCTGAGTGATGTCAGCCAGGGCAACATGATTCTCGCTGGTCGTGAAGCGACTGGCCCAGGTCCGGATCGCGGCATCGTCTTTCAATCGCCCTGCCTTCTCCCATGGATGACGGCCTTCGAAAACGTCATGCTTGGCGTCAACCAAGTCTATTTCACCGCCAGCAAAGCCGAGCGCCGCCAGATGGCCGAATATTACCTCACGATCGTTGGATTGGGAGATGCGATGCATAAACGCCCCAGCGAGCTCTCCCAAGGCATGCGCCAGCGCGTGGGCATTGCCCGTGCATTTGCCCTACAGCCGAAAATGCTACTACTCGACGAGCCTTTTGGCATGCTCGACTCACTCACGCGTTACGAGTTGCAGGAAGTGCTGCTCGAACTCTGGCGTCGCAATCGCATCACCACGCTGATGGTCACCCATGATGTCGATGAGGCCATCTTCCTCTCCGACCGCGTCGTGATGATGACCAATGGCCCCGAAGCTGAGGTCGGCGACATCTTGAAGATCCCCTTTGAGCGTCCGCGCAGCCGCAAAGAGATCATGGAAGACCCGCGCTACTACGAACTGCGCGAGCACCTGATCACCTTCCTCAACGACCGTTCCCACATCCGCCCAAGCCTCGAACCGAAGTTCGTCCCATCTGCCGACATGGCTGCCGAGTTGGCCGCCCATGCCTACACATTCCCTACAGCCGCCGCGTAGCCGAAAAACAACACACCCAAACACCCACATGAAAATCACAATACCGATCCTGCTCGCGACGACCTCGCTCGCACTCGCTCAAACTCCTGCGGCAAAACCCGCAACACCACCGCCAGGCCCTGCCTACGGCCCTGCTCCCGTCGTTCCGGCTTATGCACCCATTAAGTTCGGCAAACTCACGATCGATGCGCAGGAAAAAATGCGCTTCGAGATTCGTGACAACAACTTTGACTTCAACAGTGCTCTTAACGGGCCGCAAGACGCGTCCTGGCTGCTTCAGCGCTTCCGCCTCGGGCTTGGCTTCGATGTGAATCCTTGGATGAAACTATACATCCAGGGACAGGACGTTCGAGAACTCGGCGGCAGCCGTCCGAATGATATCGGCACCTTTGGGGCGGAAGGCGATGACGTTTTTGACATCCTGAAGGCCTATGTGCAGCTCGGCAGTCCAAAGAAGGGACTCAGTGCCACGCTAGGTCGTCAGTTCCTCAGCTATGGAGACCAACGTCTCGTTGGACCTCTCGAATGGTTGAATCAAGCTCGCACATTTGATGCAGTGAAGTTCCGCTATGCGGCCGAGAAGTACTCACTCGACTTCTTTATCTCCTCGCCCGTCGCCTTCACCAACAACATGTGGAACCAGTCTTCATTCCTCGATAACGACGAGTCGCTCAATCAGATGTTCAGTGGCCTGTATCTCGCCACGAGCTTCATTCCAGTCAATCTCACCACCGACTTCTACGTCTATAACAAGCGTGACGATGGCAACGGTGACTTTGGCGCCCGCCTCGGTGACACCGACTTCTACACTTTCGGCACCTTGTGGAAAGGCGATCCAAAAAAGCTTGGAGGATTCGACTACACCACGGAAATGGCCTTCCAAACCGGCACCGTCTCTGGACGTGACCTCACCGCCTTTGCCGGCCATTGGGCCGTTGGTTACAACTGGCTCAAACATGCCTGGAAACCCCGCTTCGCCATTCAATACAATTACGGCAGTGGAGACGGCAATGCTGCTGACGGCGACATTGGCACTTTCCAGAACCTGTATCCAACCAACCATCTCTTCTACGGTTACATGGACACCACGGGCTGGATCAACATGCACAATCCTCAGCTCAATCTCAGCTTTAGCCCAACAGCGAAGCTCAAAGTCATGCTCGACTACCACCTCTATTGGAACGCCACCAATGACGATTCCTGGCGTCGTGTGAACGGCGTCGCAGCTGTACGCCCGGTCAACGCAGCCGCGCAATCCGCTGGCAGCTTCCGCGGTCAGGAGATTGATTTTACCGCCATCTACAAGCTCAATCCGCACGTTGGATTAACGGCAGGATATAGCTATTTCATCGCGGGCGATTACCTCGCCAATACCGGCACCGCTGACGACGCTCACTTCGGCTACGTCCAAGTGCAGATCGATTTCTAAACCGCGCTCATCTCTCAAGCCGCTCTGACAGATGAAAATTGTCCCACTCATTCCTGATAACGCACCGTTCAGCACCGAGCAACGCG
Organism: Verrucomicrobiaceae bacterium; assembly: GCA_031411715.1. Classification (GTDB taxonomy): domain Bacteria; phylum Verrucomicrobiota; class Verrucomicrobiia; order Verrucomicrobiales; family Verrucomicrobiaceae; genus Prosthecobacter. The sequence goes on from JANOBP010000086.1 coordinate 2,869, forward strand.
CATGGCTCAACGGCTTTCTCGCCGGAGTCCTGAATCGAGGCACATCAGTGGCTGGAGAGGCACCCACAGAAGCAAAGCGATCATTGCTCATCGCTTTCGGCAGTCAGAGCGGCAATGCGGAAAGTTTGGCCAAGCGGCTGGCCAGGGAAGCAACGGGTCGGGGTTTCGCAGCGCGCGCTGCGGGCCTCGACTCGTTGCACCCTTCTGATTTCATCAAAGACAAGAACGTTCTCCTCATCACCAGCACCTGGGGTGAGGGTGACATGCCTGACAACGCCGTTTCCTTCTGGGACACCATCAATCAAAACGGCAGCAGCCCCAAGCTCGACGGCGTCAAATACAGCGTCCTCGCCCTCGGCGACAAAAACTACGGCGAGAC
>JANOBP010000087.1:0-2086 GCA_031411715.1 Verrucomicrobiaceae bacterium
CCGATCCTGCTCAGCGGTCAACTCCACATTGCCGCAGGCACGCACCAGCGCATCGATCCAGCAGAAGTTCATCAAGCGTAACGCTCCTTCCAGCGGACTGCGCCAGTGAATGCCCTTCGAGGTCGGATTCTTCTCCAACCAGTCCCGCATCCACTGCTGCGCCATTCGCAGACTATCCAGATTCTCATTCAGCCACGCATCCTGTGCCAGCCGCACAACCTCGCTCCAGCGCGAAATCTCCCACACACACCGCGCATCCGCGCCCTCCGGCAATTCACGATGATTGAGCACCTCCTCCGGCACCTCGACGCCATGCAGCCTGTCCAGGTTCCACTTCGTCAGATCATCGAAAGCGATCTCCTTCCAGCCAAACAGCCACGCCTTCCGCACCTTCACCGCTTCCTTCAGGACCTGTGGTGCTTTATCCCGCATCGGCAGCCTCAAAGAATTCGCATCCACCGTTCCCAGAATAAATCCATCCAACGACCTCATTGTCGCCGTGCCAGTCCACTCCTGCGCCTTCACCTTCACGCGTCCTGCAATCTCCTGCGGCGGCATCGCGCGAAGTCGATGCCAGAGCCAGCTTACCTTTCGAAGAGCGGTCATGGTTTTGACGTTTCGAGGTTCAGTGCATCGGCCCTGTAGAATATCTTCGCCCACTTCGGCGAACTCCGAATGAATCGGCGTGCAAACCACAGGAGACTCGCAGTAACAAAAGCGATCGAAAGACCCGCAACTTCTCCAAGCGCAATCACCGACAATATCCAAAATACGTTCCAGCAGATTACGATAGCCCATAACCACTCCGCCTTGAGCCCCGTCGTAGGTTTTGGGCCGCCGAGCTTTTCAATGGCGTATTGAACAAGGAACTCAGCCCCGAGGACGAGGCATAGACCAGCGATGAGAATCCACCCGCTCATTAGATCAGCACAATAGAGTTTTCACGAATCGCCTCCAACACCGCAAACGTCAGCCGCATGCTCTCATGTGCTTGCGCGTAAGGCAGAGGATGTGCCTTGCCGTCCCTCAGATAGCCCAGCCAGGCCGACATTTCTTCTGCGTGGCCTTTAGAGCTCTGTTTCGTCACCTTGGCCTTCCGGTTTTTCCACACCGTGAGCTTCATGAAGTTCTCACACTCCACGATGAGGCCGGTGGCGAAGACGCGGATCGTTTCCTTCGGGAAAGCGCTATCTCCTTCAGCTGAGTAGATCAGTTGGAACGACGACCCACCCGCAAACTCCACCTGTGCAGCGACCGAATCCGCGCCGAGTCGCTGCGCCGTCACGCGCAGTGGTTTGCCAAGAGTGAAACACGCGAAGTCGAGCATATGGCAGGCCTCGCCCAAAATGCGTCCGCCTTGCGCTGCATCCGCATACCAGTGATCCGGTGCCAAAACGCCCGCGCAGACGTGATACGACATCATTTTGGCTCCCGGAGCCGCATCGAGCCATTTCTTCATCTCCGCTGCCGCCGGAGCAAAACGACGATTGAAGCCAACCATCACGCTTCCCTTCGTCACGACCATCTTTTCGTCGATCTGGCTCAGTTCGCCCAAAGTCAGACACAAAGGCTTCTCCACAAAAACGTGCTTGTTCGCTTCCAATGCCTTCAACACCAGCGGCGCATGCAACTGATGCCGCGTGCCGATCAAAACCGCCTCGGCCTCCGCTTTCGCGGCCTCCGTCTCCGCTATCGCGAAACCAAATTTCTCTTTCACATGTCGTGCCGAAAGCCCCGTGCCATTCACGATGGCTCCCAGTGCGATTTTGCCCTTCAAGTGTGGCAAGAGCATCGTGCGCACGAAATTTCCAGCACCGATGACATCGAGGCTGGAGCATGGTGTAGCCGAAGTGCTCAGTGCTGAGTGCTCAGTGCTGAGTTTCGTCGAACTCTGAGCACTGAGCACTGAGCATTGAGCACTTTCATACTCGACCACGATCCCCACCTCGCTTTCAAGTTGTCCATAAACCCTGATCACATCCCCAAAAGCCACGCGTTTCGTTGTCAGTGGCCGCAGATCAAGCTGCCCGCTGCGCATCAACTCCAGACACGCTTCAAAATTCCGATTCTCGGTCCAGCGCACGTA
>JANOBP010000088.1:0-3306 GCA_031411715.1 Verrucomicrobiaceae bacterium
GGTCGCGGCTTCTCCTCATGGGAAGAAAACAAGCGTCTCGACACCCCTATCGGCGTCATCCCGATCGACTCCATCTACAGTCCGGTCACCCGTGTGAAGTATGGTGTCGAAAACACCCGCGTCGGCCAGAACACCGACTATGACAAGCTCGTGCTCGACGTGTGGACCGACGGTCGCATCAATCCTAGCGACGCCCTCCTCCAGTCCGCCGCCATCCTGCGCCATCACTTCGACGTCTTCGTCAACTACGACGACAAGGCCATCGAATTCGAAGCCGCTCCAGAAGCCCAGAGCGAGGAAAACAGCGAGCTGCGCAAGCTGCTCAACATGAGCGTCAACGAAATCGAGCTTTCTGTCCGCGCGGCGAACTGCCTGAACAACGCCAACATCACCTCCGTCGGCCAATTGGCGATGAAGAGCGAGGCAGAGATGCTGCGCTACCGCAACTTCGGCAAGAAATCCCTCACCGAGATCAAGGAAAAGCTCTCCGAGCTTGGCCTCTCACTTGGTATGAAATTCGACCCTGCGCTGCTTGAGCCAACACCAGGTGGTGTTTCCCTTCTCGCACGCAGCAGCATGATCGAGGACGATGAAGAAGGCGCTGACGCCCTCGGCTTCACCAAGCTGATGGACAGTCATCTTCCTGACGTCGATGACGAGGAATAGTAACCACTCACGGATAGCAAAGATTTAATCACGACATGAAACACGGAAGAAAAATCGTCAAACTACAGCGCAAGCAGGATCACCGCGACGCGCTGCTCATGAACCTCGTCTGCTCGCTCGTCGAGCACCGTCGTATCCGCACCACACTCGCCAAGGCCAAAGCCCTGCGTCCGTTTGCGGAAAAGATGCTCACCCTCGGCAAGCGCGACACCCTTCACGCACGCCGCACGGCCATCGCCTACCTGCGTCACAAGAGCGTCGTCAAGAAGCTCTTCGAAGAGATCGCCCCGGCCTCCAAAGACCGCGTCGGTGGCTACACTCGCATCACCAAGCTCGGCCAACGCCGCAGCGACTCCGCCCCGATGGCTTTCATCGAGTGGGTCGATGCCTATGTGCCTAAAGCCCCAGCTGCAGAGGCACCTGAAGTCGAAGCCGCTCCTGAACCCGCCGCTGAAGAAGCTGCGCCAAAGAAGAAGAAGGCTCCAGCCAAAAAGGCCGCCGCTAAAAAAGCTGCACCCAAGAAGAAAGCTGCCGCTGCTGAATAAGCATCAAGCCTCTTTTTAGAGCAAAAACATCACGAGCGCGGGAGTTTGAAAAAGCTCCCGCGCTTTTTTGTGCCCACATGCATTGCTAATTAGACTGACCAGCCAAAGAAGGTGCCACTAGCACGATGGAATCCCCGTTCCGGCAGCTGGCACGGGCAATTCTGGCGGCGACTGCGGCCGCACCCCCGTCCCTCGCAGATTGACGATCCTCTTCATTAGATCGAACCAAAACTGCGCACCCAACATCCCCGCAGCAGCAGCCATCAACCAGCCCAGCAGGCTCTCTGAAAGTGTCGGCAAGAAGGTTTCCCACTGCCAGGTGGCCGCCGTCTTTTCATTCCAGCCGATCGGGAATCCCGCATCACCAAAATCCTTCGCCACTTGGGCCAACTCATCACGCGCCGTGCCCTTGGCCGCCGCAGCGCCGTTTTGCACAGCCGCCTCTGCTTTCTGCACCAGCGCGCTTCGGAGTTCATCATTCGTCGAAAGCGCCCGAGTCAGTGCGATGATGTTCAAATTGCACGCCACAGCCAGCACGAGCCCGAGACCAAAGTTCCACACCTGCGTCAGCCTCTTATACCAGCCACTCGTTCGGTCCATCATCCCATCAAACCACTTTTCGGTCAGAAATTGAAACACGGTCAGCGGATTTTGTCCTGGCATCAATTGGCGCTCCGCATCCCGGCGCAGCGCCTCCAATGAGCCACGTGCACCCGCATCCATTTTCGCAATGCCAGCACGCACCTGATCCCAGCGCGTGCCGTCCTCTTTAGCGCCACCCTTCACTTCCAGCAAATCGACCAGCACTTGGCTGAACTGCGAATTGGACAGGTACGAAGGGAAATCCGCCGCCACACTGGCATCCACTTTCTTACTGCGGTGCATGGCCATCATCAGCGGATGCTGCACGAAGTCATTCAGTGGCGCGGCATCTGCTCCATGCCCATTTTGTGGCAACAGATGGGATAGAGCCTCCCATAGCATTTTCCCACGAGCGTTCAGCATCGTTAAAAAAATCTCACTGATGGTCGAAACCAAAACGCTGAACAAAAAGAAGATCAATGCCAGGCCAAGGGCAACATCGAGTGTCTGGAGCATAAAGTTGTTCGAGGTTCTCAGTTCACAATTCCCCCCGGCCCAACTGCGAGCCGAGATCCGAAAACAGCGAACGATTTAGTGCATTTCCACCGCGCATTGGCCTAAGCCGCCGCGGAAGTAGTTGAACTGCACATTCGGGTGATCAGCGAGCAGCGACATCGGCACCGCTGAGTCGGCGAGGCGCTTGGAGATCATCATCGCGGTCAGGCGCTGGCCCAAAGGGTTGTCATGCACACCTGCGTGCCAGATGCTGACCTTCTCAGCCATCCAGGTTTCTTTCGGGCCCACAGTGATCGCCATTTGCGGCACCATGGTGATGTTACCGCCACCAGAGGTACGCGCATTCTGCATGAGCGTGACTGGATGCAGTTCGACGACGCGCGTGGTGAGTTTGCGATATTCCGCAGGCGGTGGCGGCTCGTTCTTCCATTTAGCGGTGCGCTTCGGCGGGTCATTGAAGGCCCAGTGCTTGATATCCCCCTGCCCTCCCTGCATCACCGCACAGCGCACGCCGCTCTGCCAGCTCTTGATGTAGGCTGCGGTGTCCGCCTTCGGGAAATGCAGCTGCGTGTCAGGCATGCAGAGCTTCTTTTGCATGCGGTCAAAGCACAAATCGCGATCTGCTTTCTCAAACGATAGCGGATGCTCCATCGAGACCTCCTTCTTCGTATTTTCGTCATACCACTCGTCCATGCCCCAGAAGTGGCCGTCCTTGATCGAGATGCCGAGATCGTTCACCAGTCGGGCCACCAGCGGAAGTTGCTCCGTTGGGCCAATCGGACCGCAGATGCCCGCCGGATTGTCCGGTGTGGCCTGTTTCCATGCGTGAATGTATTCCAGAGCCTCGGCGAGATAAAAATCCTCCAGCGTGTCATACATCACCACCTTGAAGCCGGGCCGTGAGAGCTGCCGCAAATCGCGTTCCGTCAGCCGGGCGGCATCATTGATGAGATCGTTTTCTAAAGTGGTGTAGTCCCACCAGTCCGGGGCGATATGG
>JANOBP010000089.1:0-2207 GCA_031411715.1 Verrucomicrobiaceae bacterium
CGTCGTTAACCAGGTATCGACGATTTCTTTGGCGGTGGTTGCGGGGGTGGTTTTGCCGGCGAGGCAGAGAATGTTGGAGGCGTTGTGCTCACGCGTGATAGCCGCTGTGGCTGCATCACTGACGAGGGAGGCTTGAATGCCCGCGTGTCGATTTGCCGCGATGCACATGCCAATGCCCGTGGTGCAAACGAGGATGCCCGCATCGGCACGACCATCCAAGACGCGCTCGCTCACGAGTTCCGCATAGTCTGGATAATCAACGGAGGCACCATCATGCGTGCCCAAATCCTCCACAGCATAACCAGTAGCCTGCAAATGTGCCACGACAGCGTTCTTCAGCGTGAGGCCGCCGTGATCGGAGCCGATGGCTAGTGTATGAGGGAGTGCTGGAGTTGGCATGAGTTCAGTGGTCAATGGGTCAAGGAAGCCATGAGGTCAAGGATTTGGCTCTTTCCAAGTTTTGTCGATGTAAGCAAGCAGACTGGGGAGCATTTTGCCCAAATCGGAGAGTGTTTCATCATAGGCGGCGCGCCCTTGACCAAAAGGGTCCGAAACATCGCGACCACGCAGGGCATCATCGGCTGAGAATTCAGAGACGAGGTACACTTTGTCCGCGAAGTCGGGAAATTCGTCCTCAATGGCTGCGATGTGGTGTGAGGACATGGCAAACACATGGGTGGCCTCCTTCAGCATCTGCTCATTGAGCATGCGGCTCATGAAATCAGAACATTGGATCCCCTTCTCCTTCAAAATAGCTGCCGTGTGCTTGCTGGCAGGCATTCCTGTCGCAGCAGCCACGCCCGCGCTCGAAACCTCGTAATCCCCCCGTCCTCGGACGAGATCACGGAAAAGCGCCTCTGCCATGGGGCTACGGCAGGTGTTGCCAGTACAAACAAAGAGAACACGTTTCAAGGGGCCGAAGTGTGAGCGGACAGGGCGCTTTGTCAAAGCTCACGAGGGTCATTTTCCTCCAGCACCGAGCACTCCAGCGTACTGGCACCGATTTCCACCTGCATGGAGACCGCTGAGGGCACCGAGTCATGGCGGCGAAAAATCGCCCCAAAGGAGGCCCAAATCCCCGCTTGCATTCAGATTGCCCGCCCCCATAATCCACGCCCCTCGCGAGCCCCCCCCTCAAATTCGCCGTTGGTCTCCGTGCCTGCCTCTCTTCGAGATGCGCAGGATTCTCGCCCGGAGGTAACCCGGTCACATCAGTAAATAACATGTCAGCACGTCTAGCACGATTCGAAATGCCGAATCGCCTCGTTCGCAACGAGGCCACGGCCACTGAAACCTACGCCCAGTTCGTCGCCGAACCTTTCGATAAAGGATACGGCCACACCATCGGCAACTCCCTCCGCCGCGTCCTCCTCTCCTCCCTCGAAGGAGCATCCATCACCTCCGTGAAGATCCGCGGCGTTGAGCATGAATTCTCCACCCTCCCTGGCGTGCTCGAAGACGTCGTGCAGATCGTCCTGAACCTCAAGAAAGTGCGCTTCAAGCACAATGGCGACAACAAGGAGCCCTCCCTGCTCTCCATCACCATCGACAAAGAAGGTCCCGTCACCGCCGGTGACATCAAGGAAGACAATCACTACGAAGTCATCAACAAGGACCAGCTCATCTGCACGCTGGACCGTAAGGCCAAGTTCGAGTGCGAATTCGAAGTCCGCGTCGGTCGTGGCTTCTCCACTTGGGAAGAAAACAAGCGCCCTGACACACCCATCGGCGTCATCCCGATCGACTCCATCTACAGCCCGGTCACCCGTGTGAAGTACCAGGTTGAAAACACCCGCGTGGGCCAAAACACCGACTACGACAAGCTCGTTCTCGACGTCTGGACCGACGGACGCATCAACCCGAGCGATGCACTCCTCCAGTCCGCCGCCATCCTGCGCCATCACCTCGACGTCTTCGTCAACTATGACGACAAGGCCATCGAGTTCGAAGCCGCACCGGAAGCACAAAGCGAAGAAAACAGCGAGCTGCGCAAGCTCCTGAACATGAGCGTCAACGAGATCGAACTCTCCGTCCGCGCCGCCAACTGCCTCAACAACGCCAACATCACCTCCGTCGGCCAATTGGCCATGAAGACCGAGGGCGAAATGCTGCGTTACCGCAACTTCGGCAAAAAATCCCTCACCGAGATCAAGGAAAAGCTCTCCGAGCTTGGCCTCTCACTTGGTATGAAATTCGACCCTGCGCTG
>JANOBP010000090.1:0-1366 GCA_031411715.1 Verrucomicrobiaceae bacterium
ATCCTCGTCGTCGGTGCGGGCGCGCTGGCTTTGTTTCCCTGCTACTACAGTTTTGTGCAGGAGCTTTCAGATCGTCATGTAGGCAGGCTCACGGGACTGCTCAGCATGTGGGTGTGGGCCGTGTCATCTCCCATGCACAAGATTTTCGGCCGGTTGGTCGATGAAACCAAGTCCTTTGACCTCGGCATGGCCCTCGCCGGCCTCGCGCCATGGCTCGGTGTCATCGCGATGAAAGTGCTGTGGGATTTGCAAAAGCCGCATGATGCCGACACGGTGCGTGCATGAGTCCCCAACGCCTCCTCGTCGATATCGGCAATGGCCGCACGAAATTTGGTCTCGCTTCTTCAGAGGCGATTCTGGATCGTCGTGAGCATGCAACGCATGAAATCATGCCAGATGATGTGCGTGAGGTGGTGCGCGGTTGGGAGTTCGATGGTGTGGTGCTTTGCAGTGTGGTGCCGGATGCTGTGGCGGCGTTTCGTGAGGTTTTTGGCTCGAAACTCATTGTTTTGAGCCACAAGACGCCCATGGGCATCGGTATTCGGTATCCAAAGCCGGAGAGCATCGGCCCGGATAGGCTGGCCAATGCGGTGGCGCTGGCTCACATGCATGGCGCGCCGGGAATCGTGATCGATTTTGGTACGGCGGTGACTTTTGACATCCTGAGCGCGGACAAGCACTACATCGGCGGCGTGATCGCCCCAGGGCTGCGCTTGATGACGGACTACCTGCATGAGCGCACCGCGCTGCTGCCGCAGGTGACGCTGCGTGAGCCGGAGAGCGCCATCGGCACGTCCACGGAGCACGCCATCCTCGCTGGGGCCGCCATCGGTTACCGTGGTATGGTGAAGGGTATTCTTGAAGCGCTGCGCAAGGAATTGCCCGAGCCGAAAATCGTGGCCACAGGTGGTGATGCGACGTGGATCATCTCTGGTATGGAGGAGCGCATCATTGTGGACGCTGATTTGACGCTGCATGGCTTGCGCTTGGTGGGAAATCTGGCGGCTGGAGTGTGATCATTGGCTGAAGCAATGCATGACATTCCTTGGAATCTCTGCGAAGGCAGGGTGGCTTCGCCATGAGGCCGCCTCTTCTTCATGCAACGATTCACCTGTGACTGTGGCAATGTTCTTTTCTTCGGCAGTTCCAAGTGCCTGAAGTGTGGTGGAGATGTGGGCTATGATCCTGTGGAGGGCCTGATGGTAAGGCTGCGGCCCGGTGGGAAAATGAAACGCTGCGCGAACGGTGTGAAGCATGGCGTGTGCAACTGGACGCTGCCAGCGGATGCCAAAGAGACACTGTGCGCGGCCTGTGGCATGAACCGCACCATTCCAGACCTCAGCACGGGTCGAAATCTGCTGCTGTG
>JANOBP010000091.1:0-2175 GCA_031411715.1 Verrucomicrobiaceae bacterium
GCACGTGGACGGGCTTTTCGGCCACGTTGTAGCTGAAGTCGTCCGTTGCGCCATAGGTCGTGCCATGTTTCACACCGCCACCGGCCATCCACATCGTGAAGCAGCGTGGATGATGATCGCGACCTATGGCGCAACGGACGACTTCAGCTACAACGTGGCCGAAAAGCCCGTCCACGTGCGCGACCTGCACGCCACGGTGATGCACCAGCTCGGCATCGACCACGAGCGCTTCACCTTCCGGGCGCAGGGTCTCGACTTCAAACTCACCGGCGTGGAGCCGGCGAAGGTGGTGAAGGACATCCTTGCGTGAGCCGTAGTAGCTCACGCCATGATTTATCCACGACTCCTTCTTGCTCTCACTTTTTTGCCGTTGTTTGCGCAAGCAGAGGCTCCGCCGGCGAAGATCATCGAGACCAAGGTCATCTCACAGCAGCCCGAGTATTACCACGGCTGGTCCACGGTGGTGCGAAGGGCGAATGGCGAGCTCTGGCTCTCCTGGTCCGGCGGTCGCGAATCGCATGTGTGCCCGTTTGGTCAGGTGCATGCCATGACTTCACGCGATGACGGCAAAACGTGGACCTTTCCGCGTGTGCTGCTGGACAGCGCCACGGACGATCGCGACTCCGGTGTGCTGGAGACGGCGAAGGGCACGCTGATTGTCTCCACGTTCACGTCGCTGGCTTATGAAGATCATTTGGCCAAAGCCACCGGCTTCGCGGACCATACGGACAAAGGCTGGACGACGAAAGCCATGCCGCCCGAGCAAATCGCGAAGTGGAAGGCTGCGCAGGCACGTCTGAGCGACGAGGAACGCAAAGCGGAACTCGGCCAGTGGATCATTCGGAGCACCGATGGCGGCAAATCGTGGTCCACACGCATTCCCACCATCGTGAACAGCCCGCATGGGCCGATTCAGCTCAAGAGCGGCCGTTTGCTGTATGCGGGCAAACAACTCTGGACCGCTGACCGCAAAATTGGCGTGGCCGAATCCAAGGACGATGGCCTCACCTGGCAGTGGCTGGCGGAAATCCCGACGCGGACAGGCGACAAGAACGCGTATCACGAGCTCCACGCCGTCGAGGCCGCGGACGGCACGCTCATCGCGCAGATCCGCAATCACAACGAAGCCAACAAAGGTGAGACACTTCAAACAGAGTCCGCCGACGGCGGCAAAACCTGGAGCGAGCCACATACCATCGGCGTTTGGGGCTTGCCCAGCCATCTTCTCAAACTGCGCGATGGCCGCCTGCTCATGACCTACGGCCACCGCCGCAAGCCTTACGGCAATCAAGCCCGTCTCAGCAGCGACAACGGCAAGACCTGGAGCGATCCGATCCTTCTCTCCGGCGACGGCATCGGTGGTGACCTCGGTTATCCAAGTACCGTCGAACTCGCCGACGGCACGCTACTCACCGTTTGGTATGAAACGATGAAGGAGCCCAAGCTCGCCGTGCTGCGGCAGGCGACGTGGCGTCTGGAGTGAGCATTAGTTCTTCTTTTCCAAGATCATGAGGAACTGCCCGACCTGCGGATTCGTCTGCATCTTGTTGGGACGCTGCGAACGCGGGTTGTCATTGGCGGAGCACCACTTGAGCGTCTTGCCGTCGAGTTCGAAGATGCCTTCGTATTTTTTGCCTGCGAACTGCCCTTCCGTGCCCGTGGCGTCGATCATTCGGCCAGAGATTCTATAGGTGCCCGCTCCCATCTCACGATTACCCTGAGGGTTGGAAGCCGTGATTTTATCTTCGGTTATCACCAAGCGAATCTGGCCATGTTTCGAACCATCACTGTCTGCCATGATGCCCTCCCAAGTTCCTAGCAGCTGATTTGTAGCTTCAGCAGTTTTGTTTTGTGCCTGCACACTTTGGAAGGAAGCGATCAGCAGGATGGTCGTGATGATGAGGTGGAGCGTCTTCATGGTTTCATGGAACCACGCACATGACTCATGGTTGCGCGCACGCAGGAGGGCCGCTTTGACATGGCACGCAAAGCGCTTCACGATCAGGGATATGGCACTTGTTTGTTATCTGAAAAACCTTTCCACGGGTCGCATCATTCTCTGGTGCTACTTCATTTGGTGGCTGGTGAGCATCATCAACCATTTCGAGTCCACGTTGCGCATCTGGCTGACTTCGCTGGGGCTGAGCGGCATCATTGGTGCCGCACTGATCATCA
>JANOBP010000092.1:0-3676 GCA_031411715.1 Verrucomicrobiaceae bacterium
ACCAGCACGAGCTGCGCGGCGCGTGAACCATCCGTGGCACCCTCGGTCACTTCACTGCGTGTGCCGACGCCATCGCCATTGTCCTCGATGAGGGCGTGTTCCGTGGCCAGGCGGCCTTCGTTCTCGTAAAACATCGCCGCGGTCTTGCTGGCATGCTTGAAGGCCTCCAGCAGTGACACTTGCTTGTCTTGATTGAGATCCGCATCTTCCAGTCCACCGATGGCTTCGGCGAAATACTCGCCAAATCGCGCATAGAAGACCTCATCCGGGCTTTTCGTTGCCGTGATCACGACGCGACCTTTTTCAGACAGGCCTTTGATAAAGCCGCCACTGGCCGATGCGGTGTGAATCACCACCACCTCTTGCTTCAGCGGCTTCAGCCAACCGGAAAGCTGCTTCGCCTCAAAATCCGGCCCCTCGGCACTAAACTTCGCCTCGCGCCCATCAAAGGTCCCGTGGCCGATCAGCACCAGCCACAGCGAGCGCTCGGCTTTCGCTGAAGCCAGCCGCTTCTCCAGTTTCGCGGTCGTTTCCGCACCTCGGATGACCTCCAGCGGCACGTCACCCTTTTTGCAGGCCGCTTTCCATGCCTCGACTTGCGCGGCGAATTTCTTCCCGTACTCCTCCGTGCCCGCGGCGCCCTCGACTATGACCACATCCAGCGCACGCGGTGCCGCATGCAGAGTGATCGCAAAAAAAACAAACAGCAGATGCTTCATGCCATGCCTCCCTTTCTTCTCAGATACCACTCACCGCCCAGCAGCAGTAGCAGCGCCACAAAAACCCACGGTGAATGCCACAGCGGCGTCGCCAGCGTTACCTCCACTGGCACGCGGATGTTCTTTAGCAGCTCCGGCAGCTTCGTGATCTCCGCCAGCTTCAGCATCTGCCCGCCGCTCTCACTCGCGATCCGCTGCATCAGGGATTGATCCGGCTCCAGACGGCCAAATTCATCCGCTTGCGGATCATAGGCCCAACCCGTCGCCTTACTGCCCAGCGGCGTGCGTTTCTCCGCATCCTCCACACTCGCACTCGCGCGATAATTCCCCGCCTTGGCCGCAAAAAACTCCGCTTCAAACAACCCCGCCTCCTTCAGGCTTGGCTCCGCAAAAAGCTGCGACTTCGTCCCATCCGGCTGCACCACCTCGATCTTTACCACCGCATCACTCTGCGCGCGGAAGCTGCGGTCCCGCACGCGCACCGCCAGCTTCATCCGCTCATGATCCGCCGGCTCCGCCTCCGCCGTCAGCGTGATCCCGTCCGCCACATCCACCACCAGCCAGCGCATCAGTTGCCGCCACGCGCGCTCCATGTCCTTGCGTGCGTCCTCGTCCTTCATGCCCCAGCGCCACATGTCCGCCACCAGCACACTGCCCACGCGCCCTTCACCAAAGCGCTGCGCCACGATCGCGGGATGCGCTTTCTGCTCCGCATCCGACACCGTGGCCAAAACACTCGCCCCCGGCTTGATCGAAAACGTCTGATTGATCGACTGAAACGCCGGCATCGCAGCCAGTCGCGTCTCATCTTCCGCGCGCTCCGTCCGCAGCCGCATCCAGGACTCCAGCCAGCCCTCACGCGTCAGGTTGAAGCGCACATCCGCCACCGGCGCACTCGCCACACGGTCCAGATACACCGGCAGCATCCGCCCGATCGGCGTGTGATCGTACCCACCCGCCTGGAAGCACTCCTGCCCGCCCAGCATCATCAGCGCACCGCCGCGCTCACTCACAAAGCGCTCGATCAGATGCATCTGCTCCTGCGTGAAAAATCCCGCCTCCAGGTCATCGATGATGATCGCGCGATACTCACTGAACAGATCCTCCGGCGACTTTGGAAAGCCATCCGTCAGTTCCTTCGCATCCTTGGTGCCAAGTCGGATCAGCACCGGCTGATCATACCGCTGTGCCTCCTCGCCATCCTTCGCACCAAAGCCACGGAACAGCGGATTCACGCTCTCCCCCGCACGCCCACGCCATTCAAACTTCGGCTCCCGCTTCGCGATCCGAATGAGACTCGGCATCTGCACATCCACATCTCCCGCGATCGCCCGACGCAGAAATTTATACTCCCAGTTCGGCCGTCCCGCGATGTACAGCACGCGATACGGCCCCGTGCCGCGATCCGCCGCCAGCAGCCGCGTGTTGTTCGCCAGCGTCGCCTCCTTCACGCCCTCACACTTCAGCTCCACTCGGTGAAACGACACCCCCGGCTTCGCCGTCGGGATGCGCAGCCGCACCGTCTGGGGCGAGTCCCCATGGACCGTGACTTTTTCCGTCGCCACCACCTTCCCAGCCTCATCCAGGGCTGAAAGCACCGCCTGCTTGCCATTCAGACCCTGCGCCGAAACCCGCGTCGTGATCGTCACCGGCGCATCCTCGAACGGGCTCACCGCCACCGTCGCCTCCAGCAGTGCCAGGTCCGGCGTCGGAGCCTTCTCACCAGCCAGCACCGTAAACACCGGCGCGCCTTTGCCCTCACTCTTCCACGCCGCACCATCCGTCGCATTCCCATCACTCACCACCACCACCGCCGCCAGATTCGCACCGCCACTGCGCAGCGTCATCAGCGTCCGGCACAGGTCCGACCGCGTCCCATCAAAGCTCAGCGCCCGGAAATGCGGCACACTCCGCGTCTGTGCGCCCACCGTCATCATCCGCAGTCGGAAATCCTCCGCCAGAGCCGTGATCCACGCCGCATCCGCATCCCCCGACTTCAGCGCCGCCGCCACTTGAGACGCCCGCGTTGCCGCACCCGGCGACTCCGCCGTCTCCAGCGACGCGCTCGTATCCACCAGCAGGATCACCTCATTCTCACCCTTCTTCGGCTGCGTCCGCGTCCACAGTGGGTCCAGCAGACACAGCGCCAGCAGCGCCAGCGCGCCCAGCTTGCAGCCCATCGCCGCCAGCCGCCGCCAGCCCCGCAACGGCGACCTCCAATACCCCACCACCAGCAACGCGCCCACCAACACCACCACCGCAACGGCGATCCAGGTGATGTCAGTATTTTGCCAAAGAATGCGGGGCATGCGTAGCCAGATAACGCCACTCAACGGCAAATGCTACAAGCTCTTCCAAACACGCATCATTCGGACTCCAAGCTTCAGTCGCTCGGAGTCCCGGCTTAAGCCGGAAAAGCTTCCACAGCCATTGAGACGGCCACCATACTCCCCACGCCACCACCAGCGCCGCCCGACTTTACCGCCGGATGGATGGACGATGGATGAGCAAGGATTGTGGATGGCTGATTTATCTCCCTTCGTCGAGCACGCCTCATCCTTCAAAAATCAACAATCGAATGCTCATCGATCGTCAATCCAAGAGTCTCCCGCTGACTTGTTGCGCTCTCGCCAGATCAAACCTCCGCCTCCTCTGCCTCTCCGCTCGGAAACCACTTTTCGGTGGCCTTCGGCGTCTCGGATTGACCGCAGAGGAGCAGGGGAGCAGAGAGGCCGAGTTTTCCCATCAAGGAGTGACGGCTTCCAGCCGTCAGCAACGTCAGGCAGGATGACTGACCTCCCAGGAAGAGATGGAACCACGGAAAACACGGAAGACACGGAACCGGAGGATGACTGGGAATCGCCTTCCTTTCCGTGTGTTCCGTGTGTTCCGTGGTTGATCCGTCTTTGGCAGGCCTTTGGTCAGCACTTTCCATCCAGGAGTGACGGCTTCCAGCC
>JANOBP010000093.1:0-5984 GCA_031411715.1 Verrucomicrobiaceae bacterium
GATGACGATTCTTTCGATTTTGGTGGTGCTGTTTAGTATGGATTGGTTTTTCACACTGATCTCATTGTTCATTTTCCCACTGTGTATCCTGCCAGTGAGGATGATCGCCAAGCAGGCACAGAAGAGTGGGCGGATCGAGACCCAGGCCAGTTCTGACATGCTTGTCTGCATGCATGAGGCTGTCGGTGGTATCCGTGTGGTGAAGGGGAATTCGCGTGAGGAGTACGAAATGGCTCGATTCGATAAAGCCAATGCCGCGATGTCCATCGACTCGCTGAAATTCAACAAATTAGCCGAACTGAGCGGAACTTTTGTCGAAACCGTGGCCTCATTCGGCATTGCAGCCGGTTTGGTCTATTGGTGGTATCTTGGCAAAACGGCAGATCAGTTCTTTCTGCTGGTCATGGCACTGACACAGATGTATCCTCCGATTAAAGAACTCAGCCGCATCAGTTTGACCATGCAGAAGACGATTATCGCCACTGAGGCGGTTTTTGATCTGCTCGAGAAAGAGTCTGAAGTTTCCGATAAGCCCGGTGCACGCATCATGCAGCCATCCACTGGTAATCTGGTGCTTAAAGACGTTTCCTTCGGCTATACCGACGGCGAGGGGGCTAAACTCGAGCGTAAGGCTGTGCAGCACGTGAGTGTCGAAATGGAGCCTGGAAAATTTTACGCGCTTGTTGGCCCAAGCGGATCCGGCAAAAGCACGTTGTTCTCCCTGATGCTGAGGTTCTATGACGTCGATCAAGGCAGCATCGTCATCGATGGTAATGATGTGCGTGATGTCACACAAAGCTCGCTACGTGAGAGCTTTGGCATCGTGAGTCAGGATGTGTTCCTGTTTCATGACACCATCCGTGAAAACATCCGCTATGGCCGCCTGAATGCCACCGATGAGGAAATCATGGCCGCCGCGAAGAAGGCGCATGTGGATGACTTTGTGCAGCACATTCCCGCTAAGTATGACGCCATGGTTGGGGATGGTGGTGCGAATCTCTCTGGTGGGCAAAAGCAGCGCATATCCATCGCTCGCGCGATTTTGCGCAATGCACCGATTCTTCTTCTCGATGAGGCTACATCAGCTCTCGATACTGAAAGCGAGCGTATCATTCAGGAAGCCATCCATGATCTGGCTGAAGGTCGCACTGTCGTCGCCATAGCGCACCGGCTTTCTACAGTTCTAGCAGCGCACAAGATTGTGGTCATGAAAGATGGCTTTGTCGAAGCGATCGGTTCTCATCATGAACTCATGGAGAGCAGTGAGCTTTATCAGAGGCTCTACCACCTGCAATTCGATGCGCAGGAGCCTGCTGAAGCAATCATAGACATCGCCTAAAAGCCTTTTCCATCGCTGGCATGAAACTGGTCTTCGTCGCCTATCTTCGCACGCACATCGTTTCCATGCTGCCGCAGGCAGAGTGGCTTCAAGGTCAGGGCTTCGAGATTTGTTACTATCTTGCCTCGAAAAAGGCAATGAAGCCTGCTGACGAAGATTTGCTCAATCTTCGGGGTATTCCATTTTGCCGTTATGACGGCTCAACACCCGACGGCAAGCAGTCACCATTATGGGCTACGCGGCGTGATCCCGTCGGTTATTCATATCGACGACTCGACTCATGCTGGCGGCAGATGAAGCGTGTGCGCAGCTTTTACACGCAGTTATTGGCACGCTGGAAGCCAGACCTTCTCATTTTGCCTGAAGAAAACATCGGCTACCTGACAAACGTGCTTGTCATTCTGGCCCATAAGGCCGGTGCGAAAGCCCTCGTTGTGCCTTACACGCTGGATAATCCACTCGAAGCCGCTGAAGCTTATCATCAGTCTCGCCATTTCATTGTGAACTCATGGCTGCGCCGCCTCTTTGCGCATCGCTACCCAGCTTGGTCTCGGCAGCATAAGGGTGTTCAACTCTTACGTCTGCCCTTTTGGGCTGCGTTCATGACAGAGCGCTTCCATTTCACTCCGCCTGATCCATGGCAGACAACTTGCTCATTCTCTGATGCTGTCGCTGTTGAATCCGATGAACTCGGACGTCAGCATGCGGGCACGGGCGTTGCCCCTGCCAAACTCCACGTCACCGGCTCCATCGTCCTAGATCAGATCGCCGCAATCCAGCATGACGCACCGCGCTTGAAGACCACACTCATCAACGAACTAGGTCTAGATCCCACCAAGCCCATTTTCCTCGCCGCGATTCCTCCAGATCAGTTCAACACGCAACTCATCGACTGCGAATTCCAAAATCATGCCCAGGTTGTCACTTTTTGGCTAGACACCCTCGCAGCCACTGGTTGGAACGTTGTCGTGAATCTTCATCCACACTTAAAGCCTGAGCAGATGGACTTCTCCAGCCATTCCAGAGTCAAATATTGTGCGCGCCCCACCGCTGAGGTCATCCCTCTCTGTGATGTCTTTGTCGCATGCATTTCGGCAACAATCCGTTGGGCCATTGCAGCTGGTAAGCCTGTCATCAATCACGACCTCTACCGCTACCATTATGGCGACTATCACATCGCACCGGGTGTCATACACGTCGAAAAAAAGTCTGACTTCGTTGCCGAAGTCTCGCGCATCATTCAACCTGAGCGACTCAGCGAAGTTCAAGCCGCCCAAGCAATGGTTGCCACGGATTGGGGGGTGCTTGATGGAAGAGGTGGCCAGCGATTGCTCGCATTAATCAGGCAAATTGGGATTAAATTGCCTCCGGCCTGACTCTTTTCGCCATCGGAATGGGCAAAAACTGCTCATGGCTGATCAACTTGCGCTTCTAGCCGATCCAGTTTTCAAGTCTGCTGCGAATGGCGTGAGTGGTTCTTTTCTGTTATCTTGGGTTGGTGCTGTTGCCTATGCTTTCCGGATCTACTTCGACTTCTCTGGATACTCCGACATGGCGGTTGGAATCTCACGAATGTTCAATGTTGAGTTGCCGGTCAACTTTGCATCCCCCCACAAAGCCGTCAACATCATCGACTTTTGGCGGAGCTGGCACTTTTCCTTATCGGCCTTCCTCCGTGACTAGCTATACATTCCTCTGGGCGATAACCGCTGCGGTCCAATTCGCCGCTATCTCAACTGCGACTGGCACCCTGAAGAGGTTGATAGGGTTGTCCTATCAAAAGCGCGTGAACTAGGCTGCAACGTTGTTTTAGATCTCGCCGACGCCTTCCCGCGGGACCATTTCCGCGATCTCATCCATCTCAATCAACGAAGACACGAAGCACTCGCCAAAACGCTTCTGCCGCTCATACTCAGCTGCTCCAAACCTTTATTTTACTCCTCACACATGACAGCCGCACTCATTGGCCTCGGACGCATGGGCCTCCGTCACCTCGACAACCTCCTCGCTCTCAAACTCGACGTTGTCGGCGTTTGTGACCCCTTTGAACAAGGACGCATCTCCGCCAAAGAGAAGGCTCAACTCAGTGATGACCGCCTCTTTGCCGATCCATATGACATGCTCGCCAAAGTGCGCCCGCAGGTGCTGATCATCGCCACGACAGCGCCTGCTCATGCCGATCTTACATGCGCCGCCGCAAAAGCTGGCGTTAAGGCCATTCTTTGTGAGAAACCCATGGCCACCAGTCTCGCCGACGCTCAGCGCATGATCGAGGTTTGCGCCAGCAGTGGCACGAAGTTGGCCATCAATCATCAGATGCGTTTCATGGACCAGTACACCATCCCCAAGTCCATGCTCGACTCCGAGCAATTCGGCGGCGTCACCAGCATTCACGTCACGGCAGGTAACTTTGGCCTCGCCATGAATGGCAGCCACTACTTCGAAATGTTCCGCTACATTGCCGGCGCACCTGCTGCCGAGGTGCAGGCTTGGTTCAGTGCCGATAAGGTGCCGAATCCTCGCGGCCCCCAGTTTGAAGACCGCGCGGGCTCCGTCCGCCTCACCACGGCCAGTGGCATTCGCTTCACCATGGATGCCTCCAGTGATCAAGGTCACGGCGTTCGCGTTAGCTACACTGCTCGTCACGGCCAGATCTTTGTCGATGAACTCGGCGGCCACATGAACTGGACGGTGCGCAATGCCGAGCACCGTGAGATGCCCACCACGCGCTATGGCATGCCTTGGACCGAGGGCCAGCAAGCCATCGCTCCTGCCGATGCCCTTGTTCCCTCCTTACGCGTCCTTGAGGCTCTGCTCAAAGGCGAGAACTACCCATCTGGGGAAGACGGTCTCGCCGCCGTTCGCACACTCAGCGCTGCTTATCTTTCCGACGTCGAAAATCATCGAATCGTCCGCCTCGACGAGGCGCTTCCTGAAACTCAAGTCTTTCCCTGGGCCTAATCGTATGCAAACCACTTCAGTTGCCTTCATCGGGGCCGGCGGCATGAACCGCGAGCACTCCAAAGCTTTCGCCAGCATTACTGGCGTCACACTCGCTGGTATTCACAGCCGCACTCGCACTAAAGCCGAAGCTCTGGCTGCGGAAATCGGCATCCCGCTCGTCGCAGACTCCATTGATGAATTGCATGACAAGACGCAGGCAGACCTGCTGGTGATCGCTGTGCCGGAAATGTCGATCCGCAACGTCGCGGAGGCGGCATTTCAGCATCCGTGGACGATCCTGATGGAAAAGCCTCCGGGCAAGGACCTTGAGGAGGCTTTGTACCTTGAAGCCCTCGCCAAGCAGCATGGACGCACGATCTATGTGGGCCTGAATCGTCGTTTCCTGAGCAGCACGGAAGCAGTTTTGGCCGATATCGACTCACGCAACGAGCCGCGCTTCATTCGCGTCGAAGATCAGCAGTCTTTGGAAACGGGTCGCTTCCACCATCACCCCGAGGAGATCGTGCAACGATGGATGTATGCCAATTCCATTCACTTGATGGATTATCTGCGCAGTCTGTGCCGTGGCAGTGTGAAGAAGATCACGCTCATCACGCCATGGAATGCCGCCTCACCGACGTATGTGTTGGCAGCAGTGGAATTCGACAGTGGTGACGTGGGTCTCTATGAGGGCACTTGGAATGGCCCCGGCCCTTGGACCGTGACGGTGAACACTCCGGGCCGTCGCTGGGAGTTGCGCCCGTTGGAGCAGGCCAAGTTTATCAATGCCGGTGAGCGTGCGCTGCAAGAAGTGCCCATCACAGATGCAGACAAGGAATTCAAACCCGGCTTCCGCCGTCAGGCTGAAGAGGTGCTCAAAGCAATGCGCGGCGAGCCATCCCGCGCTCCGAGTCTTGCTAGCGCCATTGAAACCATGCGCATGATCAGTACCATTTTCGCCGTCGCATGAACATTGTCGCCATCATCACTGCGCGAGGCGGTTCCACCGGCCTGCCACGTAAAAACTTGCTCCCGCTTGCGGGTAAGCCGCTCATCGCGCACTCGATCCTCGCTGCGCTGGGGGCCAAGCACGTCAAGCGTGTCATTGTTAGCACGGACAGTGAGGAAATCGCTGCATGCGCGCGTGAATGGGGTGCTGAGGTTCCGTTCATGCGTCCCGCGCATCTGGCCACAGCTGATTCGGCCCACATTGACGTCATGCTGCATGCGGCAGAGTGGTTGGAGCAGAGCGGTGACCTGCCTGACGCGTTGCTGCTGTTGCAGCCAACGACGCCGATGCGTGGCTCGGAGGATCTCGATGGGGCGGCTCAAATCTTGGAGTCCACCGGTTGTCCAGCCGTCGTCGGTGTTTGTGCCGCCGCCGTGCATCCATACCTTGTTTATAAGATCAATGAGAGCGGTCAGCTTGTGGGCTTCATCGACCATGGCATGCGTTACCCGCGGCGTCAGGATCTGCCGCCCGCTTTCCAACTCAACGGTGGCCTTTATTTGAACCGCGTCAGTTCTCTGCGTGAAACGCATCAGTTCCAGCCACCTGGCACCTGCGCTTGGGTCATGCCCACTGAGCGCTCCGTGGACATCGACACCCTTGCCGACTTTGCCGCTGCTGAAGCCGTCATCGAATCCCATTCCGTTCTCACCTTACGCCAGCGCGCTCATTGATTTTATGTCATCCATCTCA
>JANOBP010000094.1:0-23096 GCA_031411715.1 Verrucomicrobiaceae bacterium
CTGCTCGTGCTCGTCAGCGTCAGCGTCGCTCTCTTCCTCGGTGTGTGCTGTGCCATCTACCTCAGCGAGTATGCCAAGAAGGGGAAATTTATCGAAATGGAGCGTCTTGCCATCCTAAACCTCGCTGGCGTGCCCTCTGTCGTCTTTGGCTTGTTCGGCCTCGGTGCCTTCGTCCTCACCGCGCCCGTGTTGGTCGATGTCCCGGCGGATCGCAGCATCTTCAGCATCTCTTTGGGCTTCACCATGCTCAGTTTTCAAGGTTGGGACACCTGCGTGCTCAGCGGTGGCTTCACGCTGGCCTTCGTCATCCTTCCCGTGATCATCACCGCCAGTGAGCAGTGCCTCCAGGCCGTGCCACAGGGCTTCCGTGAGACCAGCATGGCCCTCGGTGCCACACGCTGGCAGACGATCTGGCGCAGCGTGCTCCCCTTCGCCACACCTGGCATCCTGACCAGCACCATCCTCGGTATCGCCCGTGCAGCAGGTGAAACCGCACCCATCATGTTCACCGCCGCGCTTGCCTTTAAAGACAAGCTCCCGTGGCAGAAAGACCTGCCCGATTTGCCAGCAGATGCCAGCATGTTCGCCCACTGGGAGCAGAGCGTGCAGCGCTTTCTCGGCCTGTTCACTGAGTCCGTGCAGGCGCTGCCCTATCACATCTACACACTCGCTGCCAAAATCCCCCAGAACGAATACGCTGAGCGCGCCCAATACGGCTCCGTCTTCATCTTCCTCGTCCTCGTCGCCTCCCTAGCCGCCACTTCCATCTGGCTGCGTATTCATCTTCGTAAAAAGTACAAGTGGTGAGTCCCCAACCCGCATCAGCAGCCTCCAAACCGCCGCCAGTCGTGCAAATCCGCGACATGGACTTCTGCTATGGCACGAAGCCCGCCCTGCACGGCATCCAGCTTGCAGTGGAATATCATCGTGTCACGGCGCTCATCGGTCCCTCGGGTTGTGGCAAGAGCACCCTGCTGCGTTGCGTCAACCGCATGAACGACCGCATCAATGGGGCGCACGTCTCACGAGGCGAGATTTTGGTCAAAGGTAAAAACATTCACGATGCCGACGTCGATCTCACGGTGCTGCGCAAGCAAGTCGGCATGGTCTTCCAGAAGTCCAACCCGTTTCCAAAGTCCATCTACGAAAATGTCGCTTACGGTCTTCGCGTCCACGGCGTCAAAGACAAGCACCAACTCAATGAGGCCGTAGAGCGCAGCCTGCGGCAGGCAGCTCTGTGGGATGAACTTAAAGACCGCCTCCACGCCCACGCGCTTGGCCTTTCCGGTGGGCAGCAGCAGCGGCTCTGCATCGCCCGCGCCATTGCCACCATGCCAGATGTGCTTTTGATGGATGAGCCATGTTCCGCGCTCGACCCCATTGCCACATTGAAGATCGAAGAGCTGATCTCACAACTCGCCTGCAACTACACCGTCGTCATCGTCACGCACAACATGCAGCAGGCCGCACGCGCCAGCGACTTCACCGCCTTCCTTCACCTCGGCAAGCTCATCGAATACGCTCCGACCGAAGACCTCTTCACCAATCCCCGCGAGAAACTGACCGACTCGTACTTGCGCGGGATTTTCAGCTAACAAAACTGAGCACTAATCACTGAGCACTTTGTCCCCGTCCCCCCACCAATCGAGCACCGGCAAGCCACTCATTCAGGTGGAGAGCTTCAACTATGCTTACGGTGACCACCAAGTGCTCTTTGACCTCAATCTCGACATCGAAAGCAAAGACGTCACCGCTTTCATCGGCCCCTCCGGCTGCGGCAAAAGCACCCTTCTGCGCTCCATCAATCGCATCAACGACCTCGTGGACAGCGCGCGCGTCGTCAGTGGCAAAATCCGCATCGACGGCACCGATCTCTACTCACCCGAGGTCGATCCCATCGCGCTGCGCCGTCAGGTCGGCATGGTCTTCCAGAAGTACAACCCCTTTCCGCGCTCCATTTTTGAAAACGCCGTCTATGGCCTCCGTGTCGCCGGTGTGAAAGATAAAACCGAGCTGCTCGAAGCCGCCGAGCGTAGCCTCAAAGCCGCTGCGCTCTGGGACGAGGTCAAAGACCGACTCCACGAGGTCGCCACGGGTCTTTCCGGCGGTCAGCAGCAGCGTTTATGCATTGCCAGAGCCATCGCTCTGGAGCCACGAATCCTCTTGATGGATGAGCCATGTGCCGCCCTCGACCCCATCGCCACCGCGCGTATTGAGGAGCTTATTTATCAGCTCCGCGGCCGCTACACCTTCGTCATCGTCACGCACAACATGGAGCAGGCCAAGCGCATCGCCGACCGAACCGCTTTCTTCTACAAAGGCAAAATCGTCGAGGTCGGCGAGACCATGGACCTCTTTAGCCAGCCGAAAAACAAGCTCACCAGCGACTACGTCACTGGACGGCTGACGTGAGCTCGTATCCTTTTCCGGCCATGGATAGAAAAGAAGAATTCATGGTTCCGCATATGGCTATGTTGCCAGGCTCATGAAACGTATTTCCACATTGCACATCATCGCCTTTGCCGCCGCAACACTCATCGCCGCCGAGATCAGCCCTGCACTGATGCAGCGCATCCTGAAAGCTGCCGACACGAACAAGGACGGCAAACTATCGCTAGAAGAATATAAAACACTGGACGTGCAAGCCCTTCACCATGGCGAGGAGCATTTCAAAACCGGTGATGTCAGCCATGACGGCTTCATCGATGCCGCTGAACTCCCTGGCGCACTCAGCAAGCAAACTTGGTTCGCGATTCTCAGCGAAGGCAGCGAACCCTGTTTCACTCGACTCGACGTCAACAAAGACGGCAAGCTCGATGGCACCGAATATCGCAAAATCTCCAAGATGGGCCATCATAGCGAGCAGCGCTTCAAAGGAGCCGACGTCGATAAAGACAGCATGCTTGATCTTGCCGAGTTCACTGCCCACGCCGAGTACAAACTCACGGCGCTTGAGGGTGGGTTGGCGAAAAAGAAGAAAGCCAAGAAGTGAATCCCCCCAAAAGCGACTCAGGCACATAGCAAAATGCGCACAGATGTGAGTGCGTTGACAGGGGGATAAGGCCGAATCCGACACAGGATTTGCTGAGATGTTCGCGCGAGAATGACGTTTCACCCGGCACAGTATGAAACTCCTAGCCGCCTTCCTTTCGTCATTCGTCATTTTGCATTCGTCATTCGCTACGGAGCAGCGTCCCAACATCATCCTCATTTACACCGACGACCACGGGCACGCCGATCTCGGCATTCACGGCGTGATGAAGGACATCAAGACACCTAACCTTGATGCGTTGGCTCGCAGTGGCGTGGTGGCAACGAATGGCTACAGCACGGCGCCGCAGTGTGTACCATCGCGCGGCGGATTGATGACGGGCAAGTTCCAGGGACGCTTCGACCTCGACAACAACGGATCCGCCCTCGACGGCTTCAACAAGGAAACTACAGTAGCCACGCGGTTGCAGAAGGCGGGCTATGTCACGGCGCAGTTCGGCAAGTGGCATCTCGGTCCGCAAAACGAAATCACGCGGCACGGCTTCAGGCATGTGTTCTCGCAGCACGTTCAGCAGAAGTTCGCAGCGAACATTACGCTCGATGGCAAAGACCGCCAGATGAGTGACCTCGCGCCTGAGGCGTATCACCTCGACGGCTGCTCGAAGGCCGCTGTGTCCATCATTGAGCGCTACAAGGACCAGCCCTTCTTCCTCTACGTCGCCTATCGCGGCCCGCACACGCCGCTGGATGCGCCGAAGAGTTACATGGATCGCTTCCCTGGCGAGATGCCGGAACGACGCCGTGCCGCACTGGCC
The DNA here is from genome assembly GCA_031411715.1 of Verrucomicrobiaceae bacterium. Taxonomy (GTDB): domain Bacteria; phylum Verrucomicrobiota; class Verrucomicrobiia; order Verrucomicrobiales; family Verrucomicrobiaceae; genus Prosthecobacter. The sequence goes on from JANOBP010000094.1 coordinate 3,807, forward strand.
ATGCTCTCAGCCATCGATGACGGCGTGGGACTCATCACGAGCACTTTGAAGAAACATGGCCTCACCGAGAAGACGCTCATCTTCTTCATCGGCGACAACGGCGCTCCGCTGAAGATCCATAAAGTCGATTCTCCACTCAATGGCGATGCCGGTGGCTGGGACGGAAGCCTCAACACGCCACTCAATGGAGAAAAAGGCATGCTGGCCGAAGGCGGCATGTCCACGCCGTATCTCATCGCTTGGCCTGGCAGGATCCCCGGTGGGCAGATTTATGAGCACCCTGTCAGTGCACTCGATTTCACCGCGACAGCCTGTGAAGTCGCTTCGATTGGCAATCCTGGCGGTCTCGACGGTGTGAATCTCCTCCCTCATCTCACCGGCGAAAACAAAGCCGCACCGCACGACGATCTTTACTGGCGCTGGATGGCCCAGAGTGCCATCCGCGAAGGAAACTGGAAACTCCTGCGCGGTGGCGAGCGAGAATATCTCTACGACCTCGCCACAGATCGCGAAGAGAAACACAACCTCGCTGCCAAGCATCCTGAGATCGTCACCAAACTCCGCACCAAGCTCAAAACCTGGGCCGAGGGCCTCAACCCGCCCGGCATGGCGCTTGGTCCTATGGCATCGACTTGGAATGATTACTTCGATCACTACCTTGAAGGCAAAACCATCGCGAATGTGCCCGGTAAAGCCGCCAAAGGAGAAGAAGAGGCAGGTATCCAAGGTTGGCTGGCACGCAACGGCACTCTCAGCGTGAAAGAGGGCTCCTTGCTGCTCACGGCCGACAAAGGCAAACAAGCGCCCTTCATTACGCGTAGCCAACTCAAGCTCAAAGGGCCGCTCACAGCCTCGCTCATTATCAAGTCAGACACCGCCGGTGCAGGCGGCATCGCCTGGCGCATGGATGGCGACAAAGACTTTGTGCCAGCCAACCGAGTCGCCTTCAAAGTCAGCTCCGATAGCGAATGGCAAAAACTTGAGGTCCCGCTACCCGCCAAAGGCAAGGTCATCCACCTGCGCCTTCATCTCCCTAACGGCAGCGCGCAGATCAGACAGTTCGAACTCAAAGATACTGAAGGCAAAGTCGTGATCAGCCTCAAGCCATGAAGGCGTTCAATAAGCTTTCAGAAACAAATGCACTCAGCGAATGCAGCACTATTCAGCGAGCGCTTTCTTCACCGCTTCCGCGATTTTTTCTGCGCCATCGGGCTCGTAACCGGTTTTGACGAGTACGACTTTCCCGTCACGGCCGATCACAACGGTGTGCGGGATGGCTTCGACGCCAAACTGCTGGCCCACGCGCTGCTGTGCATCCATGGCGACTTCCATCTTCCAACTGCGAGTTTCAAGAAAGGTCTTCACCTGCTCCTTGGCCTCAGCCTGATTCACTGCGATGAAGCGCACTTTTTTGGCATCAAAATCGGACAGCTTGGAGATCATGTCGGGCATGGATTTGATGCACGGTCCGCACCAAGTGGCCCAGAAGTCGAGAACGACGACTTTACCTTTCTCATCGGCCAAATTGAAGTCGCCACCCGCTAACAGAGGCAGTGTGAAGCTGGGCGCGTCCTTGGTTAGCAGTGGAGAGCTTTGCCCGCCGCTCTCTGGCAGCACGGGCTCCGGTGTGTAGGCCAATTTCCACTCCTGGAAGCTGCGCAGGAGTGCATTTTCTTCCGGTGCGCTGCTGCGGATCATGTGGATATCGGCCAAAGGCACTCGGCACTCACCCAGACGCGCGTGTTGGCCAATGATGGCGTCCTTGTCGAATTTCGTCACCTCAAGGGCCAAACGTCCGCCGTTGTTGAGCATTAGACAATGCTGCACGACGAATGGATTTGGCGGCGTCTCAGCTTTTACCACCGCGTCTTTTTTACTGGTCACATCATCGGGCTTCTCCAGCCAGATGGCGGCGCTCACGCGTTCTAAGGGGACTTGCACCGTTTCAAGCCCAGTGCGCACAGCAAAATGCTTCGATGTGGCAGCTTCGATCACGCCACGCAGCAGATCACCATTGCCGGCCACCAGTACATGCTTCGGTGGGTCTTCTTTGCGGAAGCGTGGCACTAGAAGCGCGTTGGCCTTCGCTTTGCCATCCACCACCGGCATGGCCACACGGCCAAGCGCAGCGCGCGCGACGAAGTTGGTGAGCTTCACCGATCTCTCGCCATTCCCCCACAGACTGAAGGGTTCAATGATGATGCCAATGCCAGACTTCATCGCTGGCGTGAGTGATACCTTGCGCAAGGACACGCCATTCATGAAGACCTCGACAAATTTTTCCTGGATCACGACCCGCACCGGCACGCTCGGTGGTGCTGCGATTCTGTTTTGTGTGTCCATTGAGTCTGGTGATTTCTCCACACCAAAAATTGCTTCATTGCCCATGTGTCCGAAGAGCAAATTAAGGCTCTTACTCGTCGGATCGACTCCACTGCAGAAAAGTCTCAAGCGCACCGCCGAGAAGCCGTTGCTGGCCAATTTAAAGCTGAGTTCGTCCACCTGCATGAATGCAGGATGCCCATAGGCTCCACCGGGCTCCATGGAGATCCATTCATTCTCATGTTTCACCTGCGTGGCCGTACCGCGAGTAATGCGCCAGCCACGGTCATCAAAAGCGTGAGTGTTCAACGCCGTGCCGGCAAACTGAATGGCCTGCACTTCACTGGCCTGGAATTCCTGCGCTGCGACGAGTGTGGATGACACATCGACTTTCTTCTCGTCCATTGCCTTCAAACTGCCAGGCAAGATGTCGCCACTCTTGAGATAGAAAAGAGTCGCAGGCTGTTTCTCACTCACCGTGTTGGGTGCGCGGGTGATTTCGAGGTCCTGCGTTGTTGCGAGCGGCACGGACTTTTTGGCACCAATAACCAACCAGCGCGGTACGGCGCTGCCATCCATCTCGAGCGAGCCGTGCAGTGTTTTTCCCTTCAAGACCAGCTTATCGAGTTGCGCTAGCAGCTTGGGCGCATCGGCACCCGTTGGGGCTGGCGTTTGGAGGTCGATGCGCATCAGGCCTTTCATGGTCAGCACCACAGGGCGAGGACAATAGCTCGTGGTTAGTGTGATCTTTCCGTCCCGCATCGCGGTCAACTTACCTGGCAACCACATGCCATCCGCATAAACCACGCTGGCCTCGGGCTCGGTAAACCAACTCGCATTTAAATTCGCACGCGCATGGTAAGCTGCGCCGAGCTGCTGCCATGGCAGCGTCGTTTCCTTGCCATCAGCATTCACCGTGAAGTCCTTCTCACTCGCACGAACGACTTGGCCTTTCAGCACTCGGCCATCTGTCAGTTCCACGCGTGGCAGTGCGTCCGTAGCCGCCTCCGGTAAAGCGCCTTTCCAAGTGCGGATCTGCAAATCATCCAGCGTGAGGTCCGCGCCTTTATTTTTCAGAGTGAAACCCGGTAAAATCTTCTCCACGGGCTTCGCGACTGCCACGTCCCTCTTGGCACGAGCCTGCATGAGGCCGAGGATCGCACCAGCGATGCCACCGACCCGCGGTGCTTCTGCAGGCTGAACCTCCGGCTTTTTTTCTTCTTTGGCGACCACGGCACTGAGTTTTGACTCGGCTAGCTTTTTACCCTGCTCATCAAAGATGACACACTGGCCGCTCTGTCGGTCCCAAAACACACGCAAGACCACTTGCCGAGTATCCGAGCTCAATTTTGCCATACTGGCGAACTCACGGCCTTGCAGCACGATCTCATCATCCCAAGTCTCCACGATGCAGCGCTCGTTTTTGGCCTCCGCCAGCTCTGTGGCCAGTTCCAACTTGAATTCAGGCCGCTTTGAAGAACGCAGCGTCAGTCTCATTTCCACACGTTGTGGCAGCTCCAGTGGCAGGTGCATGGAGTGATTCCAAGCCACTAAACTCACATATCCTCCAGGCAGCAGCCGCCAAGTGTCCGGCTGGTTGGTTTGATTGCGCGTTGCCACTTCCTTCCAGCCCTGACGATTCGTCGGACCGACATAAAGAACATCGTCACCGCGCAGTCGCTGCATGCTTGTCACAGCACTGCGTGACACGAGCACCGTGCCAAACCGTGGCGAGCGAATCGTCAAATTCAGCGCATCCATGCCGACAAGCGAACCAAACAAGCGACTGCCATCGTCCAGACGGACACTGAAAGGCTCCGTCGTTGCCTCATCACCACTCCAATCACCCGGCTTCTCCTGCTTATAGCTGATGCCTTTTAAAACATTCAAATCAACTTCAAGAGGTTCCAGGAATCGCTCAGAGATGGGCTCTGGACGAAACTTCACCATCGACTCTGTTGCCTCCAATACGGTGCCACCGATGGCCTCACCGTTTTTCCAACGCAAATCGGCGGCCACGAGCGTGGCCGGCAGTGTGAGCGCAAGACAGAGGGGGGGCCAGTTAGCGCTCATAAATCGGCAAAAATCTGTAGTTCAACGCCAACGCCAGCATCGACATCCCGGTTTGATAAGCGTCACCAAAACTGCCGTCTTCAGCCTGCGCCTCATGCAGCGCACGCACCGTTGCCGCATTCCACTTCTGCCAGGCAGTCACATCGCCTTGGAAGAGCGCCTGAGCCATGTAGTAGCGGAAGTATTCCTTGTAGCTGCCTTCCTGATGCTCCAACCGGCTCGATATGTGTTCCAGCGTTGCTTTGAACTCTTCTGTCTCCTTTTTCTTGCCCACGGAAGCCACCAACGTCGCGATAGCGCTGCGATTCATCGACTCTCCCATGCCTCCGAAGCCACCGCTATAAACCACATGCCCATCCTTGCCCGTACAGCGCCGCATGTACTCCAGCGCGGTCTCGATGACCTCATCCGGCACATCCATTCCCGCATTGCGTGCGGCCATCAGCCCCATCAGCATCGCGCCTGTCACAGAGGTGTCCGCATCACGCGAGTCAGGTGTGTAGCGCCAGCCACCAAAGCGATTATTTTTTTGTGATGTGCCCGCACAGCGGATGGCCAGATCAATGGCTTGTGAAATCGGTCGCAATGGCTTCTCACCTTCCCAAAGGAGTGCCTCATCCACGGTGCCGTAAGCCTCAGACAGCGCCAGCATCGCAAAGCCATGATGATACATGCTACTTGGTAGATAACCTGTTTCCGCGCTCTGCTGTTTCATGATGGCACGCACAGCACGGCGGATGTTCGGCGCGTAGCGACCAAAGTTTGGATCATCTCCGCTGGCGAGGAAAGCCATCAGGCATATGCCGTCCACACCCGCACCGGTATTTCCACCCTGCCAGCCGCCATCGGGCGACTGCTTTGACGCCAGCCATCCCAATCCACGCTCATAAATCGTCTCCACCTCATGGGGTATCTCACCACCGAAGCGTAGCGCCGGGTCTTGCGCCTGAGCACAAAGCGCCAACATGAAGGCAAAGAGTGATCCATACCATCCAGCGTCATTCCTCATTTGATTCCCCCTTGATGCGTTGCTTGTGATAACTCTCGATGCCTTCCCAATACTGTTCCGGGTCTGGCATGTCGCGTTCACGCCATTGTTTCCACTGCTGCTCGGTTAGCACCGCTTTCATGTCCGCCTCCTTCACCCCGGCAAGTGGCAGTAGCGCATAGTAATATTGCAGGAACCAGTTGCCCGACATGTAGCGCTCGATGTCTGGATGATAATCCTTCAGCACATCGGCCACCAGCTTGGACACTTTCTCCACCTGTGTCTGGTTGAGTCGGCGGCGGCGGTCCAGTTCGTTGACGGTCATCATGGCCATCGCCTTCACTCGATACTCCTGACGCTCATCACAGACTTTTTGCCATTTCGCATGCTCTTGCTCGGACAACAGCGTGTCCTGCACCTCCACCCAGATGGGCTGGTTATGCGCGCCCTTGCTACTGTTGCCGTAGCTCGTGCGCTCCATGCTGGCCAGGGTCTGCTTGATCGAATTCGGAGTCGCGCGCTCCACCGCGTTGCGCACCCAATTCTCAACATTGTTGCGCCACTCGTCCATATCGTGCTCCACCGCCCCCTTGGCCGCAGTCGTGAGCCGTGCCACCTTCTCTGGTGCCAACTTTAAAACGCGTGAGGCATCCTTCACGCGCGCCAGCATCAACTCTTGGAGCCTCTCCCTCTCTCGAATGCCCATCTGGTACAGATGACGTGAAATCTCACGCTCCACATCCACAGGCGCCGCATTCGTCGTGTTGTTGCTCGGCACCGCAGGCTGGATTCCCCGACCAGAATTCTGAGGCTGCATCGCGATCAGCTTTTTCCACAGCTTCAGTTGCTCCTCATCCAAAATGGACTGCAGCTTCGTCTCATCCATCTTCTCCAGGGCCTTGAAGAGCTGATACGGCTGGTAGCTCCAGTAGTCCTCACCCTCCTCACGCATCAGTGGCTCCATGAACTCCAGCATCAGCGGCTCCAGAGCCTTGCGTTGCGACTCATCGAAGGAAAGCATCTTGTCCATCTCCGTCAGCGTCGCGCTGGCCAGTGCACCGCTCATGCGCTTCTTGCGGAAGTCCACACCATCCTTCACGCGCAGCGTTTCCTCAGCAGTAAAAAGCTTTTTCAGTCCATCCAGCCAGACTGGAAGCTTCTGCGGCTTATCCGTGTCATTCACCCCAAAATAGGCATTCCTTCCGCGCTGCTGACGCTCCGCTGCTGACCACTGGCTCACCGATTTCATCCAGCTTTTCTTAGCCTGCGCCATTGAGGCATCCACCGCCTGCTTGGACAGTTTCTCCAGCTCCTTCTTGCGCGCATCATTCAGTTCAAGTGATGAAACATACCCATCCACCTCACGCAACATCTGCTCCTCCATCTGGAACCTTGCCTGCTGCTCGGATGGCTTGAGCGCGTCCACGATTTCCTTCTCTTCCTTTGCCTTCTGCTCCGCCGCCGCCTTCTGCCAAACCACCATTGCCTCCGCACCCAGCAGTTTCCCCGCGATCTCAGCCCACTTGGCTTCGAGCTCGGTGCCCTTGGGTCGAACAAAGCGCGTGGCCATAGCGGTTGGCTTGTCCAGTGTGATGTCACGCTGTTCGTCGATCAGCGATTCCATCAAATCTCTTCCCGCCACGATTTCGGCGGCCACATGTCCATCAACGAGTTCCTTGGCCGCTTTGAAGAGCTCATCCACCTTATCCTGAGGTAACTTGAGCGCTTTCTTCATACTCTCGATTTGGAGTCGCAAAGCTTCATCCATTGGCACTCGCCCATTGCTCGCCCAACGCTCCAGATATTTGCTGAGCTTCTCCGCCAGCTCCGCTTGTCGTGCCGCATCAGTCTTCAGCCACAGTTTCATTCGCTCATCACCCAACTGCTTCTTGAGCACCTCATTCCATGCTGGCGTGCGCTCCGGCAGCTTCCAGGCTTCCACGGTATAAGTTGGCACTAGCTGCTCCGGCTTCCACACGCCGACACGTTTGGCTTGCGTGCTGTCGTCGCCATATTGAGGCAGCAGTGAGCGCAGGCTTGCCAGCACGCGCACCTTCCAGGCCTTCACCGACGCTTCGATCACTGGCTTCGCATCCTGCTTCAGTTGCGTGACTTCAGCCTCCTCCAGCTTCACGACCTTGCCGATCTCCTCAATGATATGGTCCATGTGCGCGGTGAGCGAATCCAGCTTCAATGAATCCGCTCCCTCCACATACTTGCTCAACGCCGCTTCAGCTTCGGCGCCGAGTGGCTTGAGCAGTTCCTCTCGCGTCGCAAAAGGGCCCGCTGCCTGCAAAACGCCCAGACACAGCCACGCGGCTAAGCAGCACATTCTTAAAGCCATGTTCCAAGCGCTTTGATCCATGCTACTTCGACTCCAGCTTGTTAAAATACGCATCAAGACCCGCCTTGAACTCCTCTGGCAGCTCGCGACCAGCTTTCCCGGTCGCCTGGCCTACGGGACGCGCGCCGACCTCGCTCGCGGCATCATTGCCCGCACCTAGATCCGCCAGCGCCGATTGAGATGCCGATGCCGCGCCACCGCCGCCCCCTGGACTGCCGCCGCCCCCACCGCCGCCCTTTGGGTTCGGCCGTTTGGCTTGCAGGAGCAGTTCAATAGCCTCCGTCTCTGCCGCGATGACAGGTGCATCCGTCGATGGCTTGTCCAGCAAGCCTGCCGCCTCCTCCATCACTTTCATAACCGCATCCAGTAGCTTGAGTTCCTTGCCAAACTTCTCATTGCCCTGTGGCAGCCTCAAAATGTCCTCAAACGCGCCACGCACATTGGCGCCGATGCCAAATTGCTTCGAAGCCAAGTCAGCTGACTGTTTGCCATAAACTTTCGATTCAAGAGCTGCCTTCGCGTTCTCCGCCTCGCGGGTTTCATCGCGCAGTTTCATCTCATCACGCAGCGCCTTCATCACCTTCAGCACGATCTCTGGTGGCAGACTGTCCGCGCTGCATGAGCTGCAAGACTTGCACTCGCTGGCCGCCACCATCTCTTCCGCCCAGCGGTCGAGTGTGTCCGCCCAAAACTCCGCGCCCACCATGCTGCTGCCACTCAGATTCACGGCCGCCTGCTCACCCAAAACAGCCAGTGACTTCACCACCTGAGTCTCCTTCATCTGGCCGATCACGTTCTTGAAATGCATTTCGGGTTTCCTTGCGAAGTACGCTTCAAGATCACTTTGAATCACACGCACCACACCACTCTGCGTCTTCTCGTTCTCCGCGATGCCTGCCGCGTCCTTCACCGGCTGTTTCTCCAAACCAAACGCACTCAGCGTTTTTGTATTGAGGTCCTTTGCTGCCGTCATCTGCTCGCGCGAGGCCTTCTTGAGCCGCTTCACAAAGGTGCTCGCCTCCAAGCTGGCCAAAATCGCTGCCAGCTCGTCGGAAACCTTCGCAAACTCTGCCAACAGCAGCTTTTGCTCTTCGAGTGCTTCATCCATTTTCTCCTGAGTCGGCGACGCGGCCTCCTGCGGCTTCTCTTCTGCCTTCTCGTCCTTTTTCTTGCTCGGAGCCGCCGCCATCTGCGTCGTTGGCAGTTTCAGCACGCTGGGTTTTGGCGGCGCAGGCTTTGCATTCGGATCAGCAGGCTTGGCTTCAGCAGGTTTGCTCATCGAGCCCTCCTTGTCCGCAATGCTCGGCATGTTTTCCTTCTTTTGCTCTTCCTTAGATGCCTTGCCCGGTGCGCTACTCTTGGGGATATCGGGCCCATTGGAGATCTGGGGCGCACTTGGCTTGCTATTGCTTGGTTTGGACTCGCTCGGCTTCGCATCCGCAGTCTTGGGAGCGCTCTGACCACCGCTCTTGGCACCAGCCTTGGCTGCCGCGCTTTCTTTGAGCAGATCTGCCACGCTCGGCATCCTCTTTGCTGCGATGTCTTGGAGCGACTTCAGCATCGTCGCCCACGACTCGAGCCGCTTCGCATCAAATTCATCATTGCGAGTCGCCTGCTCAACAAGACTGCGACCGCTTTGATTCAAGCTGCTCAGCCGTGTCGCGTTGGCATTCTCCGAACTCGCCTGCTGGGCGATTTTCCGGCGATTCTCTGGCCGATCCAGCTCCGCAGGGTCCAACTCACGCAATTCCTTGTTCGTCGCATGCAGTTGCTGCTCACGCTCATAACTCTCCCGCGCCGCGTCGAGCCACTTGCCGAACTGCTCCGTCAACCACAGCGCATGATCCGTCTTATTCAGCACATGAACCACAAAGGCCGCCGAGTAGGCGCGCTTACGACCTGGCAGGAAATCATCCGCCCAAGCCCGGATTTCCAGTGTCTGCGGAGCCACACCATCACGCTCGGCACAAAACGTCGCGCGTGCCTCCAGCGCCTTTTTCTCGGGCTCGCCAGCAGCAGCCACCTTGTCGCCCTTGGTCTTGTCATCATTCACGCTGCGCCATTCCAGGCCCACACGCTGAATTCCGAAGTCATCCTGAGCATCCACATCAAACGACAGCACTTCAGAGTCCAGCACCACTTGCTCCAGAGTCTCACGCCGTGCTGAGAGCCGCGGCGCATCGTCATCCACAGCTCGCAGTTTCAAAATCAGTGCCTCACGCGGTTCCAAGCCATCCTTGTCCTTCCACATCACTTTTTTCTCGATGTCCGCATTCACGGCGGTGAAATCAGTCGTCACCTTGTCGCCAGAAACCTCCTGCGCTTGGCCATCGACCTGCGCGCTTGCCAGTTCACGACTCGCCACGGCCTCCAGGGCCGCCTGCGCACCCTTCAGCACACTCACCGCACCACCACGAGCCTCGATCACGGGCTCCGACTTGTATTGGAGATACTCCGGCAACCGGGTGCGCACCAAAAGCGCCGTCAACTCAGGCCGCGTCTTCGGCACCACGTTCACCGTCTGACGCACGTCACCCAAAGACACCTTCATGTCCGCACCGTCCTTCTGCGGCGGAAAATTCATCGCATAAGTCGCGTCCTTCAGCCCGCTCACGATCACCGGCTGCTCACCGATCCGCGCCTTGGCAGAGCCCGGCGACCAGCGCGTGTCCTTTTTCAGCGCTACCGTCAAATCAAACGGCTCGGCATACGGCACCACCAGTCGCTCGGGCAGTCGCTCGATCTGCGCAAAGGTGTAGCGCTCGATATTCTTCCATGGCATTGCCCAGCGCTGCACCGCATTCCATCCAGCCTCAGGCACCAGCGTCAGAGCCGCCGTCGTCATCAGCACCGCCACACCCGCCGCCCATGCCCACTGGCCATGCCGTGCTTCCGGCACTGCTTTGGAGAAATCTTTATCCTTCACCGCCTCTGCGGCTTGTTCCATCGCCGCCTGCACAAGGCGCTCACTACGACCCGCCTCATCATGCCGCGCCAGTTCCACGATGCCCAAGAGCTGATCCCCCAACCGAGGAAACGTACGCCGCAGCAACCGCGCCGCATCTTCCAGCCTCCGCTGCTTCCAAACCCACGCATGCCACTTCAGCGGCAATCCCAGTCCCAAAACCGCCGCCCCTGCAATGAACAAACTCCCGCGCAGCCACCCCGGCGTCTCCATCACACGATCCAGTCCGAACACGATTAAATACGATAACCCTATCCCAAACCCCGCAGCTAAGACGCCTTCCAGCAATTTGACCGTCCACACTCGCTGACGGAAATCAGCAAGCTTGGCCTCAAGAATCGGGGGTAGTTCCGTTTTCATGCCGCAAGCATGCACAAAATCCCGTCAGGACGCCAGATATAATTCAGCCACTCTTCCTGACACAAAAGGTGGCGTTCTCCCAGCCCGTCGGCTTCATTTCCGTCTTTCCGCCATGCCCATCCCTGAAAACGACCCCAAGCTCACCGCCAAACTGCACCGCCGCTGGCGTGGCATGGGCGCGTTGATCTTCGCGGTTTTTTACAGCTTCCTGTTCTCGGGACACTTCGATTTGCTCAAGACTACGATCTATCTCAAAGACCACGTCGTGCTCGCCACCGACACCGCGGCGGTGTTTGCAGATCTCACCGCACCCATTGCCGATGCGGGCACCCACGGCACCGGCGCAGCGTCGTCCTTCCTACTCGTGCATCGTCCACTCGTCTCCGTGCTCACCCTGGCTTTGACACCGGGGTCAGATAATGAGCTCGCCGCCAAAAAACACGCCGTCGCCATGCTCCAGGCCTTCGCAGGGGCCCTGATGGTCGTCTTGCTCTACCATTTGCTGCTTTGGAGCGGTGTGAACACCTGGAACGCTGTTTTCTTCGCCGCCGTGCTCGGGTGCTCCACCACGACGACTATTTTCGCAGCCATCCCGCAGACCCAGATCTTCAGCATGCTCGGCCTCACCGCCATGCTCACTGCCATGGCCCGTGGCAAGCGCGCCGCGTGGTGGGAATTCTCCGGTGCCGCGCTCTACTGCGTGCTTTGCTCGCACTGGAATTTCATTCCCGTCACCATCCTCGCCATCGTGCGCGGCGTGTGGCGTTGGCGCACCACCGACTCCTACAAGCCGCTGCCCAGCATCTTCGGCAGCCTCAGTCTTCTCGTCCTCGTCGCGCTTGGCGGTATGAAGTTACAGGGCTGGATCTACCCGCACTCCAGCCAGATGGATTACAAAGCCGTCGCCGCCTCATCCTGGAGCACACTTCATCAAGCCCGCGCCCGCGCATCCTCCACGCCATGGCTGGTCCGCACCCAGGATGCCTTTTTCACCAATATCTTCGCGCCCACCGCCACTATGCTCGACGACAGCACCGCCAAGGAGCGGCAGACGCGCCGCACCATCTCGCTCGTGGATGAGGAATGGTTCGTCCTCGACTTCCGCCATGTTTTTTGGGCCGCGTGGCTCATCCTCGTGCTACTCGGCCTCACCGGCCTGCATACGGCCGCTGAGCACGCTGGCGTCGCCACCGGCGCGCTGCTCATGCTCGGCTGGCAGGTGTTTTTTTATGGTGCCCTTGAAAACCACGGCCAGCGCTTGCTCCATTCCTTCGCCTGGACACCCGCCGTCGTCACCATCGTCGGCCTCGGCTGTGGCCGGTGCTTGGAGAAATTCAAAAGCCTCACCGTCCCGGTCGGACTTCTGCTACTCGCCTTCGTCATCATGCAGGGCACACGCAGTTATCAGTTCATGGCTGAAATCACCAACCAACTGCGCATCTCGGCTGGCATTCACTGATTCACCGAGCGCCGAGATAAGCGGCCCACAATAAAACCAACAGCAGCACCACGCCTGCCCAAAACCACAGGCTCCTCGTGTTCCCGCTCACGCCCGTCGGCTTCTCACCGAACTCGCGCGCCACAAACTCATCGTAATCAAACTCATCGTCCGGCAGGTCCAGCCCGTCATAAGTCTGCGCATCGCTCTTCCAGCCGGACTTCTCACACGCGCCGCATTCATCACATGCCGCGACTCCCTTGGGAATCCATTCGCCGCAGACAGGGCATTGACCAGGTGGTTTGAAGCGTGCCATGATCCCAGCATGGCCCTCATCCGCGCGCTCGCCATTTTTTTCAGCATCCTCATCGTCGCTGCCGCTGCTGCCTTTTGGTGGTGGCGTCAGCAGCCCACGCTCTTCACCGCCAAACTCACCGACCCCGCCTTTGCCCGCCTTTCCCCGCAGGAAGTCGTCACGCTCCCGCTCGCCACGCGCTTTGACATGCCCCTCGGCACTCAGCACGGCTCGCTCACCTACAATGCGCGCCCTTTCCGAGTCTCACGCCACCTTGGCGACGACCTCAACGGCATCGGCGGAGAAAACTCCGACCTCGGCGATCCCATCTTCGCCGCCGGCGCTGGCCGCGTCGTTTACACCGGCCAACCCGGCTCCGGTTGGGGGAAAATGATCATCCTCGCCCACCGCCTGCCCACAGACGACGAGCTCGGCCCCGTCGTGCAGACCATGTATGCCCACCTCGAAGAAATCGGCGTCAAACTCGGCCAAATCGTCCAGCGGGGCCAACAAATAGGCACCGTCGGCACCGCCGAAGGCGCCTACCTCGCGCACCTCCACTTTGAAGTCCGCCAAGGCCCCTACATCAACCCCGCCGAAGGCTACGCCGACATCCCGCTCAACCGCCTCTCTCCCACCGCCTTCATCACCCAACACCGCGGCGCCCTCGCCGACCAACTCAACCCCGCGCCGCAGCTTCAAAGCTCAAGCCGATGAAATCCTCCTTCAACAGCCGCACGGCGACGAGAGTCAAGGATGGCCGCGTTCAGCCCAAGAACCGCAAACGCCCGACTGGGCATGATGGGTATGTCATTGATCGTGAGTCGGCGGGGCGCGGTTACCAACATGTTATTACGAAAGAGGACTTGAGGGCCTTCATCGAGATCATTCCAGAGTGGTATCGTTTTTCAGAGAGATTGGAGCGCATCGTCTTGGCGCGGCCCTCGGAGGATTTGGATGGTATGCATGAGTTCTTCCATCGCGAGGAAACGGGTGCGATACATCTTCACGCATGGTCATCAGACCTTTGGACAGAAATGTCACCGTCCTACTTTGTTGAGCATCAACGCATCCTTGAACGTCTTGGCGTTGTTCACGACCGCCGGGAGGAGAATGTCATTTGCTACTTCAACTTGCCCCAGGCTCGAGCCTTCACCCTCCTGCACGTCTTCCTGCACGAACTCGGCCACCACTTCGACCGGATTCATCAGAAACACCGCAGTTCTTCAAAAGGAGAGGACTATGCCGAGAAATTCGCCAATGAGCGATTCGATCAGCTTTTCCCTCACTATATAAGCGCTTTCGGAGATCCCAGCAGATCGTCAAAATAGGAAACCCTTCTGGGGAAGCGCGCAGCAGATTGGATGGAAATCTCCGCACCAACTTCCCAAATGAGCCTGGTTCCGCTTCCTTTAGCCGCTTTTGCACACCCGGTGAGCTGAAAAAGCTGTCTGGCTCGCCAATTAACGGGTGTCTTGATCCAAATACCATACGTGGTAATCGGTTTATCGTGGGCGGTAAACGGACATGTGGACGTCTTATTCAGTTTATGGTGTAGGGTAAATGAAAAACCACGTATGTTAAATGGCGCAAGGAGCTTGGTAATCCGAATGTCAGACGTGGAAATCGGTTTAGCGTGCGTGGTAAACAGCGTTCTAAGTCTGTTTTTCAGCTTACTGGGGCCGTAAAACGGATCAAATGGCCGGTAAATGGCGTTGGGAAGGCCTTTATTCCGTGGATGGTGCTGGGGAAATCTCTGGGCCGACTGGTAAAACAGGCGGAGAGGCCGGGGAAACGGGAATGGAGGTCGGTTGATCTGCCGAAACGGGCTGGGATACCGTGCAGCGGTAAAGACTGCCGTTCCGCCCGGTGCGTGCTTCGGCCACTGTCACCTTTCCCTGGCGGATCATGCGGTTGAGGAAGGTCTTCACCGTGCTGGTTCCCGGCAGGATGTTCGTGACCTTATAAACCGCCCGCGCGAAATCCTTCGGCGCAAAGCCTTGCTCCGGCATGGCCAGCAGACAGTCGAACAGGATCTCGTCATACGGCTTCCGCTTCACCGCAGGTTCACTGGGCTGGGGAATCGGTGTGCTGGCAGTTGTGGAAGCTGGGACTGCTGCGGCACTGCCACCTTCCGCCGCGCTGTTCAGCATCGGCAGGTGCTCCGTCAGCAGCGCGCGCACCTTCCGCACCATCTCCAAATCCGCGATCAGTTTGGCCTCCAGCCGCGCTAGAGCATCCGGTGATAAATCTGCTACAGTCATGCGCGGAGTGTGTTCCGCTGGGGGAAAAGCGTCAATCAAGAAGGTGTGCTCGTCTCGGTTTAGAAGTGCGCGCCAAAAGTCGGCGATGGCCGGATGGATTGCTGATTGATGAACAAGGATTGATTCGCTTCACCCTCCGGGCTCCTTTCGGTCGTCTGTCTCGCTTTGCTCGGCTGTTGATTGCTGATGTGGTTCCTCCGTCGAACGCGCCTCATCCTTCTAAAATCAAAAATCGATTGTTCTCAAAGATCCGGCGGCGACTCAGTCCCTACCCGCTCCAGCTACACGCCGCTCCAGCGCCTCAAACGACTCCGCCAACCGCCGTAGTCGCTCCACATTCACTCCACTGTTCTGCTCACGCTGCATGGCGTCGGATTGTGCAGGATTCAGCACTTCGAGGAATTTGGCAAAGGCGTGCTCCACCTCCTCCTTCACCTGCGTGGTCAGCATCTCTCGGAGCGTGGCTGTGGATTCCTCCAGCTTGTCCAGGATCGCATTGCGCGCGTTCGCCAGCCGCATCTGCGTGAGCAGGAAGACGACTCCCAAGATCATCAGCCCCGCCGCTAGCACGATTCCGCCATTCAGCAGCCCACCCATGTAGCCGCATACTCCAGTCAGCACTACCAACGCAGGCACCAGACGCGGCACCCACTGTGCCGTCTTCCGTGCACGCAGCAGGCCCGGCTCGATGTCCTCATCCAGCCGCAGCCCGATCACAAAACGTCTCATCGCCGAATCCACACGGCTTGAAAACCGGCGACGCAGCTCACTTTCACCGCCATTGTCCGCATGGGCAGGTGCCGCTTCCATAAAAAGTGTCCCGCGTCCCTGCGCCCGCACATAGCGGTCAAACTGCTTGCAGTCCTCATCCAGGATCAGGCTTGTCTGACGCCAGCGGTCACCCGTGCGGTGGTACAGCTCCTGCAGAAGCCGGTGATCCAGACTCTGCTTCCGCTCGGGTTCATCATCCAGCGCAGGATCACGTTGAAAGGCCTTCCGCGTTGCCAGCGCATCATTCGCCAGCCCCGCCACACGCAGCACCGACTCATGGTAGTCACGCTCCGTCGCATCCAGGGACGGCAGCACCTTTTTCAATGTGCGGTCCATCTGGATGTCGCGCTCGTTGAGCAGTTCCGCCAGCAGCGCAGCCTTGCGCTGCACCGTGCGTAGGCCCGCCACCGTGCGCTCACGCAGTTGCGTCAGGATTTGACCACCCAGCTCCAGCGTGCTCGCCAGTTTCTTGATTCTTGCTGGGTGGCCTTGCACCGCCGCTGAGATATGCGCTTCCAGCTTGTGAAACCCGCTCTCCTCCAGCAGTCGCTCACGGTCCAACCCCGAGCTCCGCGCCAGGAACGCTTTCTTTGCCGACACCGCAAACAATGGGAAATCCCGTCCAAACCGCTGCCTGCACAGCTGCCCCATGTAGTCCGTGATCACCTCCAGCTCCTCCGCACTGCGCAGATCACTCTGCTGCAGCACGAAGACCACATTCCGCATCCATTCCCGGTGCACCTTCTCCAGGAACTGCCACGCGCTCGCCCCCCACGGATTCATCGCCGAAAACACAAAAATCACCAGATCCGAGATCGGCACAAACCGCTCCGTGATCTCCTGGTGCTCATTCTCGATCGAATTCGTTCCCGGTGTATCCACGATGTGAAAATCGCGCAAGAAATCCGCCGGCACCTCCACCTCATCCAGCGTCGGCGTCACCGGCACCACGCGGTGTTCCGGCCCATGCTTGAAAAACAGGATCTTCCCCGTCGTCGGCATCACCCCCGTCTTGGAGAACTCCTGGCCAAACAGCGCATTCAGAAACGTCGATTTCCCCACATTCACCTCACCCACCACCACAAACACAAACGGCTCCTTCAGGCTCGCGATCAGGTTCTCGATGATCGCCAGCGCCTCCCCGTCAGCGCCATTTTCCCGCACAGCCGCCCCCAGCGCCAGCAACTCCGTGCCGATGCTCGATCTCAGTTCAAAATAATCGTCCCCAATCATGTCCTGCCAAAAGACTCCAACCTCGCCAAAAGAAAACCAGAAACCCACGACTCGCTGTTTTCAACCCGCCAGCAAAGGCGATGGCAGAAAAAGATGAAACCGCTCTCAAGCGGCTTGTCATGAATGATCAAGGGCGGCAGCACCCATTTGATGGCCGCAAAAAGACGCAAAAAGACGCAAAAAAATGTTCCTTTAAGCTCACTCGGAAGATAAGGACCTGGAGATCATGCCCCGCTTCTTTTTTTGCGGCTTCTGCGTTTTTTTGCGGCCAACCTTTCCGTTTGAAGGCTTAGGTCACCCGCTCTCAATTTTTGACTGTCATGGGTGCTGGACCTGAAAGGCCACTGGGATTCAAGCCCAGGTTCGGTGCCAATGAAATCGCCCCCGAGACCGGCAAGCTCGCCACCTCCGAATCCGAAGTCGAGTCCACACTCCTGCGTGTGAAGAGCCAGCCCGCACCCAAACCCGTGCCTGAGCAGCCCACTGGCCTCGAGCTCAGCATGGGCGACGAAGAGGGCGAGCTCTCCGGCCAGTGCAACGGCCAGCCCGGCGTCGTCGAGTATTTTGAGATCCAGTTCACCACCGGAGATCCCCTCAGCGACACTCCCAAATGGCAATTCGCCGATACCAGCAAAAAAGCCGTTTTGATCTCCCCGGCCTGCCCTCCGGTCAAAAAGTCTGGGTCCGCCTACGCGCCTGCAACGTCCGTGGCAACAGCCCCTGGAGCGACCCCGCCTGCAAGCGTGTCCCGTAAAGCCTTAGCATCTTCCTCCTTCTCCGACTCATACTCCTCCTCCCTGAGCGAAGGCGCTTCAACCTCCGCCAGGGAGGAAAAGAACGAGAAGTTTGTGGCCCCCACCCTCCCCATCTCAAAGTCTCAAAATCTCCAAGTCTCCCCCTCTCCAAGCCTCCCAGCATCCGTGCCAAATCTGCCACGCAAAAAAAGATCGACAAAAAGAGCGAAATCCTGTAACAATCTTTGAAATTCGGGGATTAATAGATCGAAACCCATCCACATCACATCCATGAAACGTCAACTCTCTCTCTTCAGCGCAGCTCTCCTGCTGAGTGCTACCACCAGTTTCAGTCAAACCACCACCGCCTCCAGTGATCCTGTGGGCTTTGTCACGGTGACGGTTCCTGCGCAGTCGGACGCAGTCCTTGCCGTCCCGCTCAATCGCTCGGCGGTTTTTAAAGGTGTGATCCAATCCATCAGCGGCTCTACGATCACAGTGGCCGGTACATCTCCCGGTTGGGCCACGGCACCGCAGCAGTTTGTCCAATCCCTCACACAAATCAACACCTACGCAGTCCAACTCGCCAGCGGCACCAAGGAAGGTATGATTGGCAAAATTACAGCAAACACAGCCAATTCAGTCACCATCCAACTTGAAGCAGGTGATGATCTCTCAGGAGTAAAGACTGAGGCGGTTGATGGAGTTGGGCTTGGCGATCACGTCGACATTATGCCCTTCTGGACTCCATCTGCGTTGCTTGGAAATTTGGTTGCAGGCACTGAATTTCTCGGTTTTGAAAATGTGTCCGCTGGGGTTAATAAGTCCTCATCGGAACTTTACGGTGCAACCGGTTCAGGTTGGGAAGACGGAGATACAAGTGCAGATGTTTCCAACGTTCCTATCGCATTTGGCCGTGGTTTTGTACTTCGCAACAACAGTGGTACTGCATTGAGCACTAGTATGGTCGGCACGGTGCCAATGGTCAAATCACGAGTCCGTCTCTCGAACCTAGCAGTCAATACAGACCAAGATATTCGGTTTGGCTTCACGAGCCCAGTTCCAGAATCAATTACGACTCTAGGTATTCCAGCAACAGATGGGGACGCTATCTTTGCGTTTAACAATAGCGCGATAGGTAAAAATAAATCCGCTGCTTTCACATACACTTATGATGGCTTGTCTTCATCATGGATTGATGAAGACTTGGGTGGGCCGATTGACTCTACCGTGAAACTACAACCCGGTTTTGGATATCTATATCGTAAATTTCGCAAGTCTGGCGTGAATCCACAATCGGTAGTATGGCAGAAACTGCCAAGTTATTTGCAATAACTCTTTCAGATATTAAGTGCCCAACATCCAAACCAACATGAAAACAATGATCAAATCTTTCGCCTTCGGTTTCGCAATCCTGCTCTGTGCATCTAGCTCGCAGGCTACTGTGACGCTCCAATTTGGCCAAACTGGGGTTGCACGCGCAAGTGGCTTCGCAAACTCATC
>JANOBP010000095.1:0-3391 GCA_031411715.1 Verrucomicrobiaceae bacterium
ATCGCCCAGACAGGCCTCTCCGTGGCCATCCCAGATGTCAATGCCACCGGCGTGACGCGCACCTTCACCGTGCCCAATAACGTCTTCATGCGTGTGGAGCACGTCACTGTGCACATCGCTGCCACGCATGGAAAACGCGGCGACATGAACATTACCCTCACCTCACCCGCTGGCACCGTGAGCAAGTTGTTCCTCTCCCATCCTGGTGATGTGAATCAAGACATGGACTGGACCTTTTCCACCGTGCGCCATTGGGGCGAAGTGGCCGCTGGTGACTGGAGCGTGAAGGTCAGTGACCTCCTGACTGGCAATCTTGGCACACTGACGAGCGCCACACTCACCATCTACGGCACGAATACAGCCGCCCCGACTGCAGCACCCGTGATCAGCAGTTCTTTGAGCGCGAGTGGCAATGTGGAGTCTCCCTTGAGCTATCAAATCACCGCCACCAACAATCCACAGACCTTTTCTGCCACTGGCCTGCCCAATGGATTGAGCCTCAGCGCCAGCGGCCTCATTCAAGGCACACCAACGCAAGAAGGCAGCTTCAACGTCACCATCGGAGCCACCAACATCCACGGCACCGGCACCGCGACACTCGTGATGAGCATCGGAGCGCGCTTACTTGCGCCACCCGTCATCAGCAGTGCCCTCAGCTCACAGGCCGTGCTCAATGTAGCCTACAATTACCAAATCAGCGCCACCAACACGCCGACCAGCTTTGCCGCCACGGGCCTGCCTGCGGGTCTCAGCGTGAACACCAGCAGCGGCCTCATCAGTGGCACCCCCACTGCTACAGGCACCTTTAACGTCGGCATCTCCGCCACCAACGCCGATGGCACCGACTCGAAAACGCTCGTGCTGAATGTCACCTCCACCGCATCCTTGCTGGCTCAGGCCGTGGATAACCAACAACTCACTTTCACCACGGGTGGAAACTTGCCTTGGGTCATCTCCACTTCATCCAATCATGATGGCGTGGATTCGATCGAGAGCGGTTTCATCACCCACAGCCAGCAAAGCTACCTCGAAACCACCGTCACAGGCCCCGCTTACATCAACTTCTGGTTTCAGCTTCAGTCCGAGTTCGGGGGCGACTATTTTCGCTTCTCCATTGATGGGGAGGAACTCTGGTACAGCGAAGGAACACACGCTTGGCGGCTGCTTGGCTTCAACGTGCCGCCGGGCATCCACACGGTGCGTTGGAACTACACCAAGAATGAAAGCATCAGCGTCGGCTTTGACGGCATGTGGTTGGATCAGATCGAAGTCCAAGGCGTGCAGCAACTGCTGGGCAACACGCTCGACAATCCCAACCTCAACTGGCAAATGCCCAGCGCGCAGGCTTGGGCGCTGCAAAACCGCCGCACCATTGATGCCTCCGACGCGCTCATCAGCCCGATTTTTCTCGACCACGGTCGCAGCAGCGTCATTGAGACGCCCGTGACGGGTCCAGGCACGCTGGTCTTTTGGTGGACGGTTTCATCCGAGCTCAACGGCGACTTTTTCCGCTTCGAGATCGACCAAACAGTGCAGAATCAAATCAGCGGACACGACAATATCAATAACCTGCCGTGGGCCCAGCAGACCTATAACATCCCCGCAGGCCAGCACATGCTGCGCTGGCGCTACATCAAAAACGAAGCCGTGGTGGATGGCCTGGATGCCTGCTGGCTCGATTTCATCACCTACACACCCACCTTCGCCACCGGCCCTCCCTATGCGCAGTGGCTCAACGGCATCTTCCCGTCCAATCAACTCGGCAACGGCCTCATCACCGGCCCCGACATCGACACCGATGGCGACGGACGCAGCAACTTCTTCGAATACGCCTTTGGCGGCTCGCCACTCATCCGTGACTTTGCACAACCCGTTTCACCGTTGCTCAATGGCAACGAGACCTTCTTCAACTACACCATCGACACCACCAAAACCGATCTTCTCATCACACCGCGCATCTCAGACGACCTCACCAACTGGAGCGATGCCGCCAGCGAATTCATCTCGCAAAATGGCAACCTCACCCTGCGCCGCGTCCGCATCCCCAACAGTGCCGGGAAGAAATTCCTCATGATGAAAGCGCAAAGCGTGCCGTGATATTTTAGCAAATTTGGCCCAATCATCATGCTATGAACAACCTATGCCCAGCCTGCCATCGAATCCTCTATGACCGCCGTCTTCTGCGTTGCGGGTATTGCAGCGCAGTGATCCCGGAGGAGTTGCGCTTTTCACCGGAGAGGATCGAGGCCATTGATCGGGAGATGGCTGAGTTGGAGGTGCACCGCAAGCAGCTTGCGCGCGAGATAGAGGAGGCGGAAAGACAGCGTCAGTCAGGAAGGGACTATCCAGATTATTCTGGCCTGATGTGATCGATGTTCAAACATCGCCATCTTGGAAGCATGAGGCTTAAAGCCTCAAGGATTCCAGCCCAGGGCTGAAGCGGCGACGCCGCGCAAACCCTGGGTATTCCGGTGGGCCTAGCCGTGCGCTCTGAAAGAGCGCGGGAAATGCGCCGCAATCTCTCCCGCAGGGTGCGTCGCCGGAATGATGTAGGACGGGAATGTCCGGCGCAAGAGCTGCAATCAACACCTGTGCCTGATACGCCGGACTTCCCGTCTGGCTTTGGGCGTGACTGGAACGGACAAAGGGCGCGAAATCGGGAAGTTTGGCGAAGGATGCCGTGCATTCAGCGACACGTACTGCGCCAAACATTCCCAATCTACATCATTCTGGCGACACACCCCTCCCGCACTCCTTCAGAGTGCTTAGAGCACGCGCAACACGAAACCAGGCTCCAGGAGCCTGGGCTAGACTTCCAGTGGCCTTTCAGGCCATTCAACGAGTTGACGACTCTTGTGTCTCGTTTCCAAGGGTACCTGCTGCCACCTCAACCACGCTGTGATGCGCAAGCCCCTTGGGCTTGAACTGCCTTTTCACATGACCTGATAACCTCAGTCACAGCTTGCCGTGATCCTTTATTTCCGCACCTCCCACGCCGGTGGCAGATCCTTCGACTCAGGCCCGTAGGTCTGCGAGACGACGAAGCCACTGGCCTGCGAGGTGTAAAAGATGCGACCATTGCTCACCACGGCACCGAGACACTCGCGGGAGTCGATGGCGGGACCGGTGGAGACGAGTTTGCCTTCCTGGCTGAGGTCGATCATGTCCATGTTCGCGCCGAGGACATACGGCTCGCTCATCGTGAAGCGGCAGCAGGCGTAGTTCGTGAGGATGCTGAAGGTCACCTTGCCGGTGTCGCGGTCGAAGATGTTGCCTTTGCCGCGCAGGGCGTTGGAGAAGATGAACTTTTCGCCCACGCTGACGACATTGAGCGCGCTGGTCACGGCGTCGGATTTCCAGATGAGTTTGCCGGTGTTCGCGTCGAGGCACC
>JANOBP010000096.1:0-1071 GCA_031411715.1 Verrucomicrobiaceae bacterium
AAACAGCGGAAAAACTCATGGATGCGATGCGCCGTGGTCGCAGGCTGGTCGGAGATGGTGGTGACGTGAATTTCGGCGGGCAGCTTGAGGCTGCCGATCTTGGCGAGCACGTTATTTTTAAAATCACGGATGATTTGGCCATCCTTCATCTCCACACCGATGAGGACACTGCTGTGTGCTTTCAGCGGGCCGTTTTCTTCTCGCACCAGGGAACTCACGGTGTAGCCATCGAGTATCATGTCTTCGATGGTAATGACTTCTTCTGGTGCATTGCCAAACTGACGGATGCGGCCAGCGCTGGTGACTTTTTTGAGTTCAGAGGCAATCAAATCAGCGGCGGACTCCACCGCTGCTTTTTCGTCGCCATGCACAGAGAGGAGTAAGGTGACTGGATTTTGAAATTCGGTGTCGAGTTCAGGTAATCCGCTTTCTTCAGGCAGTTTGATGGCTTGTAGAATGGCACGCACTTTTTCCCACTGTTCCTTGATCTCGTCCTGGCGGTCCGTTTTGAGTGTGATCTTGATTGCGGAGGCATTTTCCAACGACTGGGACTCCAACTTTTCAATCGCTGGCAATTTGCTCAAATTTGCCTCGAGCAAGCTGGTGATTTCTTTTTCAACAACTTCGGCGCTCGCGTCCGGGTAGAGCGTTACGAGTGCCGCAACGCGTCTCGGGAATGAAGGGTCTTCCTGCTGAGGCAAGCTTTGAAGGGAAATCCAGCCCCAAGCGAGCACAGCGGCCATCAAGAGCCAGCCGATGAAGCGATGCTCGACAAAGAGTCGAGAGAGGCCGCCATTGAGTTTGTGATGTTCTGGTGTTGAAGCCATGCAAGGTGCGATTTCGTCGCGAGTGGCTTGCCGCGCAAACGTTGGTTCTGAAAAGCCAACTTGATTGGCAACGGCCTACGTGGTTAACGAGGTGAGATGAAACACCGCCATATCCATCCGGAATTGCTCGATTTACTGCCGCAGGATGATCCTGATGCGATTCGTGCGCGTGAGGAGATGGTGCAGGTGAATGGAATCATGGGGAACCATCGCTGGATTGAACGGATGGTCCGCCGACATAGTG
>JANOBP010000097.1:0-19505 GCA_031411715.1 Verrucomicrobiaceae bacterium
GTGGGAAAGTTGCCCTGGGCAAAGCTCTGCGGGGTCCAGGCTGCGGCGACCGCACCCACCAACAATCCGACAACCCAGCGGCGTGTGCGCGACATCCGAATCCTCCCGAGCCGCTGTTGCGCGGCGTTGCGCACAACCTAACGTCCGCCGGCAAGCACGGCAATCGGGCCAATGATGCGCCAGAACAGCGCTGTCAGAGCGTGCGCAGGAAACCGCCGATGCGGTCCACCGCCTCGCGCATGTCGGCGGCCGAAGCCGCGTAGCCGAAGCGCACGAATTCACGGCCATGCACCGGATCGAAGTCGACGCCCGGCGTCGCCGCGACACCCGCCTCCTCCAGCATGCGCTTGCAGAACGCGAGGCTGTCGGAGGTGAACCGCGACACGTCCGCATAAAAATAGAATGCGCCATCGACCGGCAGGAATTGACCGAGCCCCGCCCCGGGCAACCCCTCCGTCAGGATCCGGCGATTGTCTTCGTAGCTGTGCTTGATCGCCTCCATCTCGTCGCGACCATCGAACGCCGCCTGCGCCGCAATCTGCGAGAGCGTTGGGACCGAGATCGCGAGATTCTGCTGCAGCCGTTCGACCGGGCGCACCAGACTCTCGGGCAGCACCATCCAGCCGATGCGCCAGCCGGTCATGCAGAAGTATTTGGAGAAGGAGTTGATCACCACGACGCGGTCGGACAGCCGTGCCGCGGTTTCCGCCGGCATCGCATAATCCAGCCCATGATAGATCTCATCGGAGATCACACGGATGCCAAGCTCATCCGCGGTCGCGATCAACTCTGCCAGCGCCTGCGGCGTCATCATCGTGCCGGTGGGATTGGCCGGGCTCGCGACCAACACACCGGCCAATGGAGCGCGGGCATAAGCGTCGCGCAGCATGTCGCCGGTGATCGCAAAGCGCGTGGCCGCGCCGGTCTCGATCAACACCGGCTCGCAACCGAGCGCCGTGAGGATGTGCCGATAGCCGAAGTGCCAGCACCAGGGCATTGTAAGCCTGTCGCATAGACTCCGCGTCCGGGTCGGCAAAGGGTGTGTCCAGCGTGCTCACCGCATTGGTGTTGCTGCTGGTGCCACTGATGGCGTTGCTCAGGGCAGCATTCGTCACCTCTCCCGGCGGGCCTTGATCGCCTTGGGGGCCGGTGTAGCCGGTTTCACCACGGGGAATGCCAAAGGTGAAGCGCACATACGTCCCATCGAAGTACACACTCACCGTCGCAGGCTGGCCGGGATCGAGGGTGTACACGGCATCGACCAAAGCCTGGGCAAAGGGCGGGCCGGGTGCGCCCACACCACCGCGTGGGATGTCGAAGCTGAAATGCAACACGCTGCCGACGAGGTTGACCGTCGCTGTGGCTGGCTCGTTGAAGTTGATGGTGTTCACACCGTCCACCGTCGCCCCGGTCAGGCTGATGATGGCATCGATGAATTCTTTGAGGCCGTTGAGCTGGCCGCGCATCTGCACCGCGTCGATCTCGGTGCCAGCTTGGGGGATGTTAGGATCGTACATAGACTTGGAGGCTTTGAGAGCGGCTGCGCCGCGAGACTTGGAGCGGAGGCCGGGACTCTCCCAGCCTCCCCATCTCCAAGTCCCACCGTCTGGATTTACGGTGTCACCGTCACGACCTGCACAGGGGTGAAGTCACCCACGGGTGCGGCGTCATCATAGTATTGCAGGCGGTACTCACGCACCTCCGGCTGGCCGGCCACTAGCAGCGCGCGCTCGTCCAGGTAGGGGCTGGCGAGGTCGATGGCCAGCATCTCCCAGTTACCACCGCCACGGCGGGAGAAGATGATCACGCCTTGGCGGCCATTCTTCTTGAACTTCACCTTCACGCACTCGCAGCCGCCGGAGCGCTCCAGTTCCAGCGTGAAAGTCGGCAGTGGGTCCTCAGCGGTGTCCTCAGAGCCCACAATGCCAAGCGTCAGACCCAGCGGGTCCGTGTAGGCTGGACGGCTCTTGATGGCTTGGATGAAGGCAAAGATGCGCTTCAGCGCGCCGGGCGGCACAGGCACCACGGCGGGGAGTGGCGGCACCGCCGCAGGGTCTCCCGCAGGCAGCGGCGGTGGCGTGAAAACAGCCAGCACCATGGGCGCTACGCCGGTGCCATTGTACAGCTCCGCCAGGGATGCCGTGCAGGCCGGCCCCACCTCCCGCGCCGCCGAGATCCAGTCACCGCTGGCGTATTCACAAAAGCGGCAGTCTTTGATGATGTTGGCCACGTCCAGCGCGGGCATGCCCAGAATGAGATTGGCTTCAGGCAGGCCGTTGGCGAGTTTGGCGAAGAATGCGGCGCGGAGGCCGACGAGGGTTGGGAAATAATCTTGTCGTTGCATGGCTCGGTGTTTGGTTGGGTGGTTGGGTGTGTTTGTAGCAGGGGGCAGCGGTGAAACTGGCCCCCAAAGTGTTCCTGACGAATAGACTGCGCCGCTAGACCAGGTAGCCATGCGCTGTGGTCTCCGGCTTGGGGTGCAGGTGCTGGCCCTCAGCCACCGCCCAGCCCGAGGCTGTGAGCAGCAGTTCCGAGCTTCCTCGGATTGGGGCCGGGGAAGGGGTAAATGAATCCCAGGAAGCTAGGATTTGATTCGAGGAAGCCCAGAACCGATCCGAGGAAGCCCGGCCTGATTCCTAGTAAGCTTGGAATCGATCCAAGGAAGCTCGGAATGACCCCTGGACGGGGTGTGCTGATTCCGAGGAGGCCCAGACCCGGCCCGAGCGACCTCGGAGCCGATCTGGGGAAGCTCGGAACGAATCCGAGGAAGCCAAGAGCGAATCCGAGGAAGCTCGGAACCGTTCCCAGCCGGGGTATACCCGCTCCGAGGAAGCTCGGAACGAGCACTCCTGCCCCAGAAAGGCTTTTTGGGGCCAATTCACCCTGCAAGGCAGCGTTTCAGGCCGTGGCTGAGGTGAGTGGGAGGTCATGGGCGCATTCCAGCACGGGCACCTTCATTCTGTCCACAACACCGGAGTCGCACATTGCAGATTCACTCGCGTGAGCGCCGGTTTGTCTCGGCGATCAGTTCCATCAAGTCGATGCTCAGCGCGGCGGAGATGTTCTCCAGCGTCAGCAGGTTCGGCACCGTTTCACTGTCCTCGATCCGGCGCAGCCCAGTGATGGAGAGCTGCGCCAGCGGGGCAAAGACCTCCCGGCTCAGACTGGCCTGTTCACGTTTGATGCGGATGGTTTTCCCGATGGTGCGACTGATGGGTGGCAGATCTTCGGGCTGGTATTTGGAACGTTTGTTTTTCATGGCCCGTCAAGAGAAAAAGCCGCGCCCCAGGTGCTACTTCAGTAACAAAGCGCCTTCAGCCCCCCGCCTCACGACCCAAAAAGCGTCATGAATTTCCGCGTGATCGGGGTCCGGCAAGGAAGACGTGGATGTCGAAGAAAGATCCGATGACATTCGATTCCATGCTTTTGCAGGATAGGGTCAATCTGGAAACCTCTGCCACTCGGGCGTTCGGTGATGGCTGGCGCAAAGATGACAACGGCTCCAATGGCGCGGGACTCTTTCAGCAAGTAGGTGTGCGTTTCGATCAACTCCGGCGGGGTGTGAACTTCCTCTTTATCGAAAAGGAAAACCGCCTTCCCTGTCACCACCTCTTTGACGGATGCGGGAAAGGAGATGCTCTCGTAATACACCCAACTGATTTCATCAGACAGGCATTCGATGAGCCGCCTCGCGTGCGTGGCATAGTCCGCGTCGTGAAAATGAACCGCAGCGGCCTGATCTCATCAGCCAGGGATCGTGTCTCTGTTCGACTGGAATGCAAAATCCGGCAGCTATTCGCCCAATAAAACAACATATTCTTCCGGCCAGACGAGCTGCCCGTCTTCATCAAGGCCGAGGAACACGGTATTCGATGCGAGCAGATTTCCTTCGGCGGTGAAAGTGCGGTCCCATACTTGCCAGCGGTTTTCTTCCTCGCCCGGCAGGACGGCGATTTGGCGGTGATGGTTCATCAAGTCAAGAGAAGGGTCGCTTCCCGCAGCTTCGGCGAGGGCAGTTAGAAGCGCCTCGGTGCTGCCTCCGGGCAGGTGGGCACTCAGCGAACCTGAAAGCTGTGAGCGGAGTTGCGATGCCACAGCGGGGTTGGGCGCGAATTCATAGACCTTTGCGGTGCCATCGGGAGTGAGAACAACGGTTCGCGCGGCGCGGGCCAGTTCGCGGGCCGCTCGCACCGAGTCGCTGATAGTTTGCTTCACAAGTGCTGTCGCACCATCAGACAAAAGGCCACTCTGATTAGCTTGTTCAAGGAACTCGTCCACGGACTGGCATCTGAGTGCGATCAGTGCAACCGGGGCGATGGGTGCAGCGTCAGCCGGCATGTCTGGCGATACGGGCGTGGACATGGTTTGGTCGTCGGCTGCGCGCGTTGCTGCCTTCTTGTGCTCGTCGGAGAATGCTGGAATTTCTGTGTGACTGGTCGGCGGTAATAATTGCAGAGTGACAGCGGGCGGGCAAGCGAAGGGCGTGTCCGTTATCAGCCATGCTGCGATGCCAGCGCAAAAAAGGCCGGCACCGCACCATAAGGCGTTTTTCCGAGTTGAAGTGTCCATGAGTTGGAAGTGTTGGCGCAGATTAGCGAACACGCACGTAGTCCTGCCGCAGGTAAGCGCGGTCTTTCCAGTGGAGGCGGAATTCCAATCGCTGGCCAGCCTGAGCTGTGAAGGACAGCGAGAATAATTGATAGACGTTGGCCTGAGAGAAAGCTCGCCGGAGCAGGTTCTGTGAGACGAGTATTCGGTTCGCATTCGCGTCAAAGACATCGAGCGTGGCGACGGTATCGCCGCCGTTGGAAGCGGTGTTGTTGTCAATCAACAGCCGCCATGTGGCACTGCGTGCGCCGGGCGTGATGGCGGTCGTGTAGGGGCCGTGGCGTGCCGTTGTTGGCGCGCTCCCCGTTGCCACTGTGTCTGAGAATGATGCCGTGCTTGGACCAGCGGACTCCGTCGGGGCTGGTGGCGTAGCCGACATCACCGGGGTGCGCTGAGGAAGTGCCAGCACCTTCATAGACCAAGTGGTAGGTGCCCGCGGAATCTTTCCAAACATCGGCGAAGGATGCGATGCGTTCATCAAACGTGCCCGAGCCGCCTCGTGGCAGGACGCGCCCGGCGTCAGTGAAGGTGCGCCAGTCCCGGGTATAGGCGAGGCCCACGCATTGCAGCGGAAACTTGGTTCCGCCTATGGTGACCTCGCCTTCGTTGCGGATATAATAGACGAAGTAGCGCCCGTCGGACTGCTTCACATTCGAGAGGAAGTGCAGTCCGCTGCGGGTGTCCGTGTTTAGAGTTTCTCCGGTGACGGAGAAAATGGCTTGCCCGGTCCAGAAGTCGTTGAGCGTAGGCTCGACGGCATGAGCTGAGGCGGTGGCAAGGAGTAGTGCTGCGATGAGTGTCGTTTTCATGGGCGTGAGTGATGTTGGTTGTGATGAGTTTTACTTGAGGCCGATAAGGAAAGCTTTGAGCGCAGCCTTCTCGCGGGCGTCGAAACTGGTGTTGCTGTCAGTGCGCTCCCACGCGTTCGGAATGCCGCTGCGCGTCCAACTCACTCTCCCACCTGAGACCGTGCGCTTCCACAGATTCATAGCCGGACGCCAGAGCGTGGTGGCTCCTGAGCGGGGGCGTTCTAAGGTGCCGCGTGCTGAGGTGATGAACTGAGACAGGGTTTTGCGCTCCAAGAAAACACTGTCACTGGCCGAGTTCGCGTCCTCGGTGATGCCGCCGATATTGTTCGGATAATAGACAAACAACGGGCCGTCGTTGGACCACGACCCGGTGGCTGGTGCTACAGTCGTGTGCTGCTCGACGCGGATGCGAAGCGGGTAGCTGTTGTTCCCGCGCTTGTAGGTGTAGGTCGCCCCGTTCAGAGCGGAACTGATGCCGGGATTGACGCTGCGCCTCAAAGTCACTTTGCCGGAACGGAGCACTTTGGCCTCATCCATCTTGTCGAGCATCGCTTTGGCGTTGGATGTCCAAATAGCGTCGGACCAGTTGTCCTCCAACTGCGGTGACAGCACGACATTTTTGAACTTCTCGATGGGAGCCTTGCCTCCAAGTTCCGCGAGCGGTGTGACGAGGAAGGCGTTGAGGTTCCCGGCACGCCGGGCCAAGTCGTAACCCGCTTGGTCGGTATGGAACGACAGGAAAAATGTGCCGACGAGTCCGACGCTGGTGTTCACGCCTTTGATGAGCGACACGGTATTCACCCAGCGGTTGTCACCCGCGAAGAACGGGCACTGGCTGAGTTCAAACTCCGCCGGAGCCGCCTCGTTCACTGCTGCGACCAGATTCGCCACGGAGGTTGAATTCCACCTCGGATAGACGACGGCTTGAGCGCCGCCACGATTGCCGGCAAAGGCTGGCTGGAGCGGGAGGAGAATGGAGACGACGAGCGCAAGGAACGCCGTGTAGAATTTGACGATGGATGTGTTCATGGTGATGGGCTGTTATTTGGTTGGAGTCTTGGTGAAGGTCGCCGTGCGGGCGGCCACTATTTTCGTGACGCATGGATTTTTCATTGCTTGTCGATTTTATTACCGGAACCCGTGGGTTTTGAGAATCAAAGCTACGCGGAAGTTTGGAGGCATTCCGCGCGGAAATTTCGTTCGGGCCGGAGTTTGTCGGGCTGGAAAATTTCGGGGCCGAAACAGTCCGTAAACGGCGGAAATTTCCGTCGCCGAAGCGGGAGCCAGCGCGCACAGTTTCAGAACTAATGACCGAGCAGATTCCACAGAGCGCCCAACCGCGCAAATCATCAACGGTGGCCCGAGACCACGCGGGACCGCTGATGGCGGAACAACTGGAGCAGTATGAGGAGCGGGGCTTTCTTTTCCTGCCGGGCTTCTTTTCCGCCGCTAAGGACGGGCCGATTCAGCACGCTTTGGATGCGCTCCGCGCCACATTGGCTGCGGGCGATGGAGTGGGCATCGCGAAGGAGAAGGACAGCGGGGCGGTGCGTTCGATTTACGGCGCACACCGCTTGGCCGACGCCTTCAAATCTCTAGTTTCGTCGCCACAACTGGTCGAGGCCGCGCGGCAAATCGTAGGAGGCGCTGTTTCGCTACATCAATCCCATGTGAACGTGAAGCAGGCGCTCGTGGGCAAAGGCTACTTTTGGCATCAGGATTGGACGTTTTTTCACTACCTCGACGGAATGCCCAAACCCCGCATGGTCGCATCCGCCATTTATTTAACGGACAATCGCCCCGAAAGCGGACCGTTGCTGGTGATTCCCGGTTCGCATCGCTGGCACTTCGACAAGCCGGGAATTGCAAAATCATTCGCCGCTGAAAACGCCAGCGTGCGCCACGATTTCAACGCGGGATTCGAAGCATCCGGCTTGATGACTCCTGAAGAGTTGCGTTGGCTCACTGCGGCGCAGCCAGTGGTTTCGCTACCGGGCCGCGCGGGAGATGTGCTGCTCTACGACGGGCTGCTTGCCCACGCCTCCACGGAAAACTTGTCCGAAGCCGACCGTGGGCTGTATCTCGCCTTCTATAACAGCATGGAGAATCGTCTTATCAACCCGACCCGCCCGGACTACGTGGCTGAACGTCATCCTCAGCCGCTGTGACTAAATCCTTTGAGACCACCTCATCGCGGCTGGCGGCATTCGAAAGTTACTGGCTCAGGGTAAATCATCGCCACGCCGCTGGGCTTGAGGTGATGGACCTCGGCATGGGCATGCCTGCACCCGAGTTGCTGCCTTTTTCGGGTGAATTGGAGGGCGAATTGCACCGCGCCATTGAGTCCGGTGACTATGTCCGCTACGGGCCAGCCGCCGGTTCCGAGGAATTCATCAACTCTGTGCTCGAACATGAGAATTCGCGGCTTCCAGTCGGTGCTACGCCCTACGCGGCGGCGAACGTCTCCCAAACGCCGGGGGCAATCGCCGCGTTCGCTCTGCTGACTGAGTTATTGCTGCCCCGCAATGCGGTAGTATCGCTGGTCCACCCTTCCTATTTCACTCTATGGGCGCGGTGTGAGCAGCGGATGGAACCCCATGCTCTGCATCTACCAGATGCCCCGCTGGCCGACGGGCACCTCACGAGGCTGATTCCGGGAAAGGCCCGCGCCGTGGTCATCACTCAGCCCAATAACCCGACCGGACGGTATCATTCCACTGAAGCACTCGAAGCCCTGATTGAATGGTGCGAAGCGCGCAAGGTTTGGCTCATCATGGATGAAACCTGCGATTGCTTTCCACTGCGGCAGCCACCCGCTTTGCCAGCAAACATCAGTTCCGACTATGTCCTGCGTGTGCAGAGTTTTTCCAAGAGCTTGAACCTCTCCGGCGTGCGCGCTGGCTATCTTCTTGCAGCGGAGGCCGTGGTGGAACGGTTCGTTTCGGCTGTTCCGCCTTTGCACGGCAACAGCCCCCTGTTGGCCGACAAGGCGGTAGCCCGGCTCCTTGCCAGCCAGACCATGAGCGCGGGAGCGGCCTGTTTTGCCGAGCAAATCACTTACTTCAGCCGTGCTTTGCGAAAGATGCCCGAAGTGGAGGAGGTCATCGAGCCAGAAGCCTGTTACTACGTCTATGCGCGCTTCATCCGCAGCGGAAGCAGCGATGAATTGTGTGCCCGGCTCCTTGACGAGGCGGCGCTGGACGTTGTGCCCGGCAGCCTGTTCGGCGAAGTAGAAGGCGAATGTTGGCTGCGGTTCTGCGTCGCCCGCCCAGTGGACACACTTTGTGAAGCGGTGGGGCGGCTTACCCGCATGCTCCAGTCTGCGCATCCTCGTTTGCCCAATTCATCCGCGCTCGCTAAATAAAAAGAAAAATGAAATCACTGCCCAATCATGTTTTGAAGGTGCTCAATAACCTTGAAGTCACGAAGCCAGCCGGAGATTGGCGCATTGAGCGTATCATCGAAAGACTGACGCACTGCACCGCCCACATCAGTAAGGGGCGCAAAGATTTGGCGGTAAGTTTTACGCGAATCCCATTCGGGGAGCTGGCCGCTTCGGAACAGGACAAACTGCGTGACGAAAAGCAGAAAGCTGAACTCGCGAGCAACCTCAAGATTGGGCCGAAAGTATTCGAGGGACCCAGAGACAGCGGCGTGCTCGTCAGAAACTGGATTGAGGGTGAAGAACTGACGCCCTCATCCGGCGCTGAGTTCGTCGGCCTTGCTGCCCAGCTCTGCCACACGCTCAAGACCCTTCACGGTTCCAGTGTATCGTTCTCCAAGGACTGGAACATCATGGTAGCCTTGAAGGAATTCCGAGGGCGATTAACCGAATCGGAGCGGAAAGCCCTGATGGAAGATGGTCTTGTTGAACAATTGAGCGAAATCCACGTAAGGTTGAGCGACGGTGCAGACAGAGTTCCTTGTCACAATGACTGCTTTCCGAAGAATTGGGTTCGTGAATCCAGCGAGGTCGGTCGCATCCTCCTGATTGATTTTGAGTATGCGGGTAATAACCACGCTGAGTTCGACCTCGCCACGCTCTGGAACGAATTTGAATTGAGCGAGGCCAAGGGACTCGACCTGATTGTCCATCAATATTATGGCAAAGGAGCGCCCGTGCGTGAGCAAAAGCGAGCCAGAATCCTCCTCAACGCGCTGCTCGTCGACGCAGTCTGGGCACACTACGCGGCCTGCATGAAGAGTAGCGAGTTGGTGTGGGTGGATTTCGACCGCATCGCTCAAGACCGCCTGTCACGCATGAGGCGGCGAATGGCGACTCGCGCGGCAGATTGGCTGGAGGATGCTGGACTGAAAACGAGGCCGATTTGGGGAGGCGTGGAGCAACCGGATGAGAGCGAAAAGAAGCTGGCCAAAGCGGCCTTTTTTGAAGCGACGCTACCGACTTCATTCGAACAAAAAGACCACGCACGATTGGCAGAAATCGGGGGCGAAGGAAGGTGTAATCCTGTGACGTTGCGCCGCAAGGGGCTGCTTGGATACCGCTTCATTCGCCCGTGGTGGCTGAAAGATGAAGAATTGGATAAATGGGCGGATGAGCGAGAGATGGTTGCTTTGCAGGATCAGCTTAACGCGGCCCTTCTCAAAGATGGTTGCTGGAAGGATTCGCAACAACTATGGGTTCTGCCCTCAACGAAAGCCGACTTGTTCGAGAATACGGGGACAGTAGGTGCCCCATATCCACCGCTAACTGATGAACAATTCCTTACCTTTGCCTCCTTTGCCGCGCCAATTCTCAGTCGCCACTTTGATGGGGAGAACAAAAAGAAGCGGAGCTTGCTGATTGGAGTGGCCTGGGGCCGGACACTCTCCGCGCTTTTGATGCAATTGGAGGTTTACCGCCGTGAAACGGATGCAGCTTTCCTCAAAGGAAGGGTATTTCCCGTCTGTGGCGAGTTCTTGATCAAGCGAGGGGAATGCACCCCTGTGAAGCAAATTCGGATGTTCTCCGAAGTTGCCCGTGCCTCGTCTTCTTGGCTAGCCAAGGAATTTGATCGCGCACTTTTTGCAGTATCTCGTCGTTCCGAAAGGACGGCAGATGACACAAGTCAATGGCCGCACACGCCATCACTGGATGGCGTGCCTTTCTTTTTTCCACCCGGCGACGCTACCAGCCGCGATGTTCACAAAAAACACTGGAAAAATGCAAGTGACTACGATCTCATCTTCGACGAAGGAGGCTTCGCTGAGAAAGCAACTCATCTGCTTTTCGCGACTGGCACACCTAACAATTCCGAAAACCGGATCTTTTGGCACGAAGCCCACTTCAACGCTTACGGGCTTGACTACGGCCAGATCAAAGAAAAGGTTAGTGGCGTTTTTGGCTCCGCATTCATTCCCGCTGGCAAGCATGACTTTGAGGCCATTAAACCCTTCTGCGAAGCCAGCACTGGGTTGAACGTGGATATGCTCAAACGCATAAGGAAAAAGTGGGACTCTGAACGTCCAAAGAAAGATGGCAAATTCGGTCGCCTCATCTGCTTCTCTCTAGGCAGCAACCGGGCACTGCTTACACTCAAAGCGATCCGGGAGGGCCTCGTGGATTGGCTCTTCATCGACGTTGCAGGAGCCAAAACTATGCTGGAAGCACTTTCTCCAAAGCGGAAGAACCGCTTGTAACTAACTCCTGTTTTCAGATCTGAACTCGTTGGTGTGGGTGGCTTCGAGGTTGTGCTTGGGTTCAGCAGACATGGCCTGCATGAGCATTTCGAAGCCTTTGTCGCTCTCGATGACATCGCCTCCGGCGGCGGTGAGTTCGAGGGAGTCGGCGGGGAGATTGATTTCTCCGACGATGCGGCGGCGGAGTCGGTCGGAGAGGGCGTCGTCGTTTTCGAGGCCGAAGAGGTGGGGCTTGCCAATGCTCTTGCCGCCGACGCGGACGTTGAGTCCTGACTTTTTGCCGGGCAGGCGGTTGTCGGCAATGGTGTAGGAGACGCTGGCGGTCTGGCCGTTTGGCAGGGTGATTTCGGTCTGGAACTTTTCGCCTTGGATGTCGTGGTGGAAGACGCGCTCGCCATTGACGAAAATGACGAAGGATGGCTCCCGGCCGTAATCGAGAGCTAGGAGTTCCTTGAGCTTGTCCGGCTGGATGTGCGAAAGCTTGGGATTGAGGTTTCGCAGGGTGATGGTGGTGCCCTTGGCGTCCAGAGGATCGGAGTCGGCGACATCGAGTGGTAAGGGCACCTTCTCCAGGTCACCAAGGGCCTCCATCAGACGGTCTTGGAGATGATGACGCGGGTTCGCTTGCCTGCGGCTTGGGTGACGAGTTCCATCTCGCTGGCGAGGATGAGTCCGGCGAATTTGCCGATGCCTTTGTGGCCTTTGACGGTGCGATTGAGGTTGGGAGTGCGGTCGCCTTTGCGACTAAAGCGAGGGCTGGCGATGTTGAGGTATTCGGCTTCAAGTTCGGTGGTCTTCATGCCACTGCCGTTGTCCTGCACGATGATGGGGGCGTCGGTGAGGATGTTCGGCACCGTGACGTTGACTTCGGTGGCCTCAGCGTCCCATGCGTTGTCGATGAGTTCTCTGAGTATTTTCTCACTCGAGGTGTAGTTCTCACCCAAAACGTGGGCGATTTTTGGATCGACTCGGAAGTGGGCGGATTTCTGCATAGGGCGTGCGGCTGAGGTGACACCAGCATTCTTGTCCGGTGATTTGCCAGTCACAAGCACTGCTTGTGCAAGCAGGGGGCAACGTCGCCAGCCCGGGGCATTGTCTTTGCACGGCAGCATCGCCAACGCAGGAACCTCCGCCGACACCGCCAGCACCAACAACCATGATGGTGTGCCGAACCTGCTCGAATACGCTACCACCATGAAACCGATGCTGTACGATACCGTTCCCATAGCCGCAGCGAAGACCGCCACGGTGATCGAATTCGTTTACACCAAGAACAAAGCCGCCACCGGCCTGACCTACACCGTCGAGTGGAGCGATACGCTGGCGGGTGGTAGCTGGAGCAGTGCAGGTGTGGCCGAGGTGATCCTCTCCGACAACGGCACCACGCAGCAGGTGAAGGCCACCTTGCCTGCTGGCAGCAATGGCCGCCGTTTTGTGCATCTGAAGGTGACGGTGCTGCCATGAGGCGGCTTATCTTTCGATGTCGGGCTTGAGTGCCTTGATGTGGATGTTCCGAAACTGCACGAGTGAGGCACCCCACTCGCCGTCTTTTCTTTCGGCATGGAGCTGCAGGGCTCCGACGAGGTGTGTGAAGGCATCAGCGACACCCACGCCATCGCTGGCAGTGACATCTACATGGCCTACCTGAGCTTTTACCAAAACGTGAAGCAGGCCGCCAGACGCGGCGGCGTGGGTTCGGATGCCATCTACCAGAACCTCCGCCGCTTCTCCTCGCCGCGCCGCGGTAATGGCCCGCGCCTTGCAACGTCGCGGTTACTTTTTGGCCGCTTTGGTGATCTCGGAGTGAATGGCTTTGGCTAGATTGACAAAGTCTCCTTCTTCACAGCAGCGCACAAAACCTTCCGTGTAGCGTTTGAGATCATCCCAGACGTTGCGGATGTGATCGGCTTCATCGGCGGAGATGTGGCTGTCACTTGCGGCAGTACTGATGGCTGAAAGCAGATCAGCGAACTGCTGGACGATCTCCTGAGTGGCAGGAACGACTTCGAAGCCCTTCTGGCATTTGCTGGGAGGATTGCGCACAAAAACGCCGCCTGACTTCTGGCACAGCCATTGAATGAGTCGGTCATCACCGGTGGACTCGCAGAGCTGCTGCACGCGGTCGAGCGGGTTGGCAGCATATTCGCCACTGGCCTCCGGCCCTTGTCCCCACTTGTAAACGAGGGAAATGGAGATGCCCATCTGTGCCGCGACTTCTTTGACGGAGCTTTTATCGAGGGCCTGACTGATGACTTCATGGGATTCCATGCGCGAGTTGTTTCAGAATCGGAGCCATTTAGCAAGCATGATTGTCTGCGGAGAAATCGAGACGAAAAAGTCACGCTGTTGCCGTCTTTCCGCTTGTTCAGCCCAAACGGGAGGTCGTAAGTCGCTGACCGTATGAAAATACCGAACATCCTACTCGCTGTCGTCGCGTCCCTCGGGCTCGCTTCCTGTCTCGAAGTCAAATCCGTGGTCACCGTCAATAAAGACGGCACTGCCACCATCGAGGAGACTGCCCTGCTAGGTGCGCAGCTCGCAGCGATGATGAAACAAGGCGGTGGCGCTGGTGGTCCTGGAGAGCAACTCAAGGGCATGGTGCTGGACAAAGCGCAGGCTGAAGAGCGCGCGAAGCTTCTCGGTGATGGCGTTACGGTGAAGTCACATGAGGAAGTCACCAATCCAGATGGTAAAACCGGTGCCAAAGTCACCTACGCCGTCGCCGACATCCGCAAGCTTAAGTACAAGCCCTTCGAGCCAGAATCCAAAGGCGAAAGCAAGAGTGAGCCGATGACCTTCACGCTCGAAGGCTCCAGCCTCAGCATCACCAATCCGGACGCCGATAAGAAAAAAGGCGATGGCACGGCAAAGCCAAAGAAGAGCGCTGAAGAGATCACCGCTATGAAAGGGCAGATCGCCATGATGAAGCCCATGTTTGCAGGCATGCGCATGACCATTGAGATCAAAGGCGCAGGCGGCATTGGCAGCACGGATGCTTCCCATCAGAAGGACGGCACCATCACCTACATGGACATGCAGATCGACAAGCTCCTCGATAAGCCAGAAGTGTTTGGCGAGATCATGGAGTCCGCTGACAGCAATCTCAGCATGGCTGAGGCCGCTGCGAAGTTCAAAGACATCGACGGCCTCAAAATCGAAGGCAAAAAAGTCGTCAAAGTGGAGCTGAAATAGTATTCCGCTTCAATCCTGTCACCCAATGGCCACAGCATGACGCTGTGGCCGTTTTTTTGGTTTGCTGCATCGGGTCAAATGCCGGACGGTGTCTGCCGCTCACTCATGACCACCAATCTCATCGACTTCATCACCCA
Organism: Verrucomicrobiaceae bacterium; assembly: GCA_031411715.1. GTDB lineage: Bacteria > Verrucomicrobiota > Verrucomicrobiia > Verrucomicrobiales > Verrucomicrobiaceae > Prosthecobacter. The sequence goes on from JANOBP010000097.1 coordinate 14,387, forward strand.
TGTGGACAAACACCTGCAAACCTTCGCGGAGCAGAATGGGCCGCTGATTTATGCGCTACTGTTTGCGATCATCTTTTGTGAGACAGGTCTGGTCGTGATGCCCTTTTTGCCTGGGGACTCACTCCTCTTCGCGGTTGGGGCGCTGGCAGCGCAGGGTTTCATGCGCATCGAGCTGGTCATCCCACTGCTGGTCTGTGCGGCGATCATCGGGGATAATTTGAACTACTGGATCGGACGCAAATGCGGCGGCTGGATCGTGAATCAGCGTTGGTTCAACCGAGACTACCTCGCGAAGACGGAGGGCTTCTTTGTCAAGCATGGCGGGCGGGCCATCATCATTGCGCGTTTTGTGCCCATCGTGCGCACCTTCGCTCCATTCACGGCAGGCTTTGGCCGCATGCAGTATCGCCGCTTTTTAGGCTTCAGCCTCGGTGGCGGCTTGTTTTGGGTCGTCAGCATCACCGTGCTGGGCTTTGCACTCGGTAACATCCCCTTCATCAAAAGTAACTTCAAACTGGTCTCGCTGATGATCATCGTCGTCTCCGTACTGCCCATCGTCATCGAGGTGGTGAAGCACAAACGAGCGGCCCGAAAGGACTGAGAGGCGCTGAATGCTCTAAAAAGACTCGTCCTTTTTCGGCTTGGTATCAGCAGGCTTGATGGAGATGGCAGGAATAACCTCCTCGACGGGTTTGGCGGCGGGTTTGACGGCTGCGGTAGGCTTGGCGGCGGGTTTCGCAGCCACTACAGGTGCTGGTTTGGGCTTTAGCGCATTGACCAGCAGCGTATCGACTTCCTTACGTGTCTCAGCCAGCGCTGGGTCACTGCACAGTTGCAGCAAAGTCGCCCCAGGGTCTTTTAGGCGGGAGGCGAGGTAATGAACGGCGGCAGCCGTCGCAAATGCGGCTCCGGGGCTAGTGTTGTACTCGGTTGGCGTCACGTTCCAGAGACTGACGTGCGCTTTTTGAAGCTCGACGGGAACATTCAAGTACCAGCCTTTCCAATTCTGTCCGGGCAGATCTTTGAGTGTGGCATAGCGCTCTCTGGAACTGCTGGGAATGAATGAGCGGCGGTAGCGTGAGCCCCAGCCACCATCGGGGTCGGCCGTGAGGAGCAGCAGGTGGGTGAGTTGCTCGGCGGCGGTCTGGCTGGCGGTGTCTTCTGGCATGACGATCTGTAGAGCGTGTGCGGCAACGAGAAAGAGCTGGTAGATGTCAGGCCTGAGCGCTGCTGGCCGCAGAGTCGGCTTTGGCCACGCGGTCTTGATCAATTCAAGCTGAGTCGCGGTGCGACCTTTGGCACCTGCCGTAAAATTGGGCTGAAACTTCGCCAATTTATCCATGCCGACCGCTCGGCCAATGCTGTCGAGTGCGGAGATGCCTTCTGCCGCGCTCATGGCCGTGACGGGTGATGCGAGTGGCGGGAAACTTGCCGGATCAGCCGGCACCGAGAGAAATTTACCAAAGGCGTCGAAGTCGGTGACGGGTTGGTGGAAGTTGCACTCACTCCATCCACCACCCTCAGGCTGCAGCGCAGCGAGCGCATTGGCCGCGCGGGCCAGTACGGCCATCGCGGCCTCTGGTGGCACAGTTTTGGCATTCAGCTCGGAGACGACCGCGATGGTCGTCGGCTTGACTGTGGCGCCGATCTTGGGCGTGGAGCTGTAAGTGGGCTGGATGGAGGTGCGCAGGGACTCTTTCGGCAAGCGCTTCTCCTCGGCACAGACGGCGAGCGCTCTCAGAGCTGCCCAGGTGCTTTCCATGTCGGCGGAGCGTTGGTTATAGAAGAATTCTGTCGAACCAAGGAAGTGCACCTTCTCGGACAATTGATCATCCCATACGAGGGGGAACTCGACGGTCGCAAAACGCAGCGCGTAGCGGGACCATGTGTCCGAGTACTTCTTCAGGCGATTGCGCACACCTTCCGCTTCATCGACGAGCGCCTTCTTGGCTTTCGTGGGCTGCTCCTTGTGCTTGGCCACTCGCTTGGCCAGCTCTGCCTCGGCGGCGAGATAGTCACGCACCAGCACGGAAAGTAGACGTGGATGCAGGCACATCGGCCCCCACAGACCGCGTGCGGCTCCATCGGTGATCTGGCCGTCGAGCAATCGAGAGGCGAGCTTCTCCGTCCATTCCGCAGCCAGCGCGCCATCCGTGCGGGCCATGACCATGGTGAGCCAGGCGACGTTCCAAGTTTGGTCCGGCATGCCGTAGGTGTCCAGGTAGGCGAAAAGATTGTCCACCATGCGCTGCACCACCGGATCACCCTCTGGCAATCCAGCCGCACGCAGGCCACTCAGGGCCATCGCCGAATCGCCGACGAGGTTGCCCTGCCATGAGGTATCGCCGACGTGCTCATAGATTGGCTGCTTGTCGATCATCTCGAGAGGACCTTCAGGGTCCCAACGGATATGCGACTCTTTCCGCGTGCCGATTTGTTTGGTCGGCTGCTTGCGCACTTGTCGGATGGGCGGGTCACCGGGTGATGGGCCGGGGATGAACACGACGACGTCTGTGTACTCATAAATCGGCCGGTCGTACTCAATCAGGCGGTATTTGCGTGGCACATCCTTGTAGCCCGTGATGCGCACCTTTTGGATCGGTGGGATGATCCAACCCTGGGGGTCTTTCTCCGCGTATTGTTTCAGGAGCATCACCCCCTGTGCCAATGCCACACGCGTGGCGTAATCAAGGTCTGCCGCAGAGATAGGCTCCACGGGTGGTGGGGAAGGTTGCTGTGCCATTGCCGCTTGTGGCGGAGAGAGTGTCGAGATCGACAGAACCAGAACGTAGATCAACAAAGTGGTGACGGTTGCATTCATAGGAGGGACGGTTGCCTGAATTTGACAGGACCAGATACGCCGCAGCAACACCTAGTTTCTCTTTTTGGGCGGATTCAGTTCCCACTGCCCCCATCAAAGGTGCGCGCGCGTCCTTCAACTACAAGGCCTCATGGAAGACTGGCGTGGACGGGCACGTTTTGATGAGACTATGAAAACGACTACACTGATCATCGCCCTACTGACTTTTGCATCTGCAGCCGTGGCGCAGGAAGCCAAGGAGAACCCAAAGCACGTCATCGAAATGATGATGCACAAGGCCAATGAGGCTAAACAGGCTGGACGCATGGAGGAGGCGCAAAAGCTTCACGCGGAAGCGGAGCGAATGATGGCACAACTGAAGGGCAGGGAGGCCGAAGCAAAATCAGAGAAGCATGCCGGCAAAGGCGGGCCGGAGGGCGAGCGCCTGCGCCATGTCATGGAGGCTGTGGAGCACCTCAAAGCAGCCGGCCTTCATGAGCCAGCCAAGAGCATCGAAGAAATCGCCCAACACATGCGCCGTGAGATGGAGGAGCACATGAAGCGCCAGCAAGCGGAAGCCCAGCACCGTGAGAAGGAAGGCAAAGCTCCCAGCGATGCTAGACCACAAGCTGAACTCGAAGAAATACGCCAACAGATGCGCAGAATGGCCGCGCAGCTCGAACAGCTGCAAGGCGAGCTGAAGAAGCGTGCGCCATAAGGCGGTCTAGGGCTTGGAAGCGTTTATTCCGGTCCAGTGATTTTCCAAAAGTTCCAAGCCTCGCTGGAATACGGCTTCGCTGGCGACTTCCACGCTGCCATCGAGTCTGGCGAGAATTCGCTCGCCGCGGCTGTTTGAGCGTGGAGAGACCAAAACGGGCAGGGCGCTGTCATCTAAAACGCTCAGTCCAGCGCCGAGATAAACCCAGGGTTCATCAGGTCCGTCTCTTTCAATGCGTCCAAAGCAGATGCGAGAATCGGTGATGATGTTGCCGATGAGTTGGCGGTAGTCGTTTGGCAACAGGCCGTCATGCTTATCGGCGTATTGTCTGAGAGTGATGTGAACTTGTCTGGCGTTACTAACTGACTTCACCAAGTGTGACATGCCACGAATGTCGATCCATTGAGGTGCGCGAAACAACCACGCTACCTGATGCACAACACCAACAGCAGCGATGCTGGTTGCAAAAACCACGACAAGGAGGCCACACCAAGTCAGCGACCAACGCCAATGCCAGCGGCGACCGGGCAGCAATCGAGGCATCAGCCAATGTAGGCCAAGAACGCCCAAAACTAACGCGCCGAGTGAGCATGCGGTGATCTCCGCATTCCAGGTGATTTGAGGGATCACCTTGACCAAATACGGCACCCAACCAGCAATGGCATGGACGGTGATTTCAAGCGGCAGTACCAGCTCTAGTAAGGTCAATAAAGTGCAGACGACCGCTAGCATTGCGCACCCCATCATGCGGCAACCACGATGTCCGGCCCTGTTTTCCTTGTCACTCATGAGTTGCTAGCTCCTTCTTGATTCGTTCGTCCAAAGCGGCGCTATCCAACTGAATGATGCTACCGTCGGTCAGGAGCGCCCAACGGCGTGGTCCATACATGAGCGGCTCATAGGCGAGCACTTTTGGAGGTCCAATGGTGAAGGCCTGACCTTGAATATAGCCAAGCCAGGCTCCTGAAGGATCAATGCCCTGCCATAATGTTGAGTCAAAGTCGCCAACGAATGGGTGAGCTGGCAGTTTGCCATCATGCTTGGTTGCGTAGTCGCGCAGAGCATCTCGCAGCCGTTCCAAGCTGCGCTGGCGAGCTGTGTCGAGCCAGGGCTTGGGGTCACTGTTGGGACTGAGACGGTATCCGATTCCTTCTTTGGCCCAAGCGCCGGGCGTCATCAGCTCGCGCGCGCCCGAAATCATGGTGAGGATGAAGTACATGAACAGACCGACAATCACAAGAAGAGCAATGGATCTGCCCAAACTCAGCCGCGGCATCCAAGGAAAGTCTTTGGCGAGCAGATTCCACAACCAGCGGAAAATCACAGCGCAGACGAGATAGACGAAGAGAAAGAACGAGATCGAGTCGAGGCGGGATTTGGCGACGTCCGTCAGTACGGGCATCGTCATACCTGCCAAAGCATGCGATGTGCTGATGAGACAAAGGATGGTGATGAGTTGCGCTAGTGGCTCATGTCAGTAAAGTTGCAGGGTAAAGCCGCTTGAGCTTGATGCGTGCGTCCTCGGTGGTGAACTGCCAGTCGGTTCCGCAGTGGGCAGCATTGCGTTTCTGACTCCATGCCTCGAGTTCTCTCTCCAGCGT
>JANOBP010000098.1:0-15273 GCA_031411715.1 Verrucomicrobiaceae bacterium
CGGACAGATCAATATCCGGCCACTCAAGCCAAGACAGGCCAATATCGGGCACCTGAAATGATCCTCCGGCAAGATCGGTTAGAACTTCGGCCTTCATCGCCGCGTAATCGCAGACTTCACCTGCGGCATCGTGCAGGGCCTTAAAGTCTGTTGGCGACGAGAAGATGCAGTAGGCCCAACAAGCCCAATCAATCGGGTAGTCTAGGGAGGTGATAGCCCTTCTGATGTCATCCGTGTTGTAATATCTTCTTTTGCCGTGACGGGCTACGAGATCTTCCCCGACCGACCCGATGAAGGCTTTTTTATCTTCAGGCTTTAATGTGCAGGCAGCAGGCATGGCAGAGGATATTTGTTTTTATGCCGCATGACTCGGATACAGCGGCGGAGAGTGGGAAGCGTTGATAAAACGGCAATGCGGATCAACGAAAACAGAAATTGCTCGTATGAATGAGCAGGAGAAAAAGGCGAGGAGAACCAAATACTGGATCACCCAGCGGCTTACTTCTTCCCGACACGATAAAGCGCCAGTTCCGTGCGGATGAGGAGGTCGTTGTCGCACACGGACATGGAGGCGAGGGTTTTCTCTTTCAACTCGCTGGTGGAGACGATTTGAAGGGTCTTGCCGGGCTTGACCACGGCGGAGGTGCCTTTCTCGTCGATGGCGTAGATCAAGCCGTCGGCATGGAGCAGGGAAGAGGAGCTGGGGCCGAGCAGGCGCTCCTCGTAGTGAATGGTGTTGGTCTTGGCGTCGCGGCAGGAGAATAGGCCGTTGTCGGCAAGCATGTAGAGCTCGTCGCCGATGACGAGCATGGATGGATTGTGCGGGACATATTTGGTTTCCTGCCAGACGACGTGGGTCTGGGTGACGTCGCCCTTACCATCGGCGCGGATGGCGAGGCCGATGGGCTTGTCGTAGCCGGTGCTCATGAAGATCATGCCATGGGCATAGACTGGACGCGGGACGACCGAGTAGCCGGTGCCATACATCACATGCCAGATCTCGCTGCCGTTCTTGGGGTCAAGCGCCTGCACGATGCCGCTGCCCGCGCTGATGAGCTGCTTCTGACCGGCGACTTCAATGAGCAGTGGCGTGCAGAAGGAGAACTTGCTCTTGGCCTCGGTGGGTGGGCGGGCGATTTTCCAGCGGGTCTTGCCGGAAGTCTTGTCCAATGCGATGACGCTGGGGTCTTTGGAGCCGTCGGCATTGAAGATGAGCAAGTCATCGACGATCACGGGACTGCCGCCGGTGCCATGCTGCGGTGTGTAGCTGTTCTCCTGGGAGGTCCACAGGATCTTGCCTGCCTCATCGAGACAGGCGGTGCCGTGATGCGAGAAGTGCGCGTAAAGGCGGCCCGGCTCATACACGATGGTGGGACTGGCTTGGCTATTCTTGCCATGCATCTTTAATGCCGCCGCATCGGTGATCGTAAACACTGGTGTGTCCCACACGGCCTTACCGGTGGCCGCATCCACCGCCATGACGTGGAGGCTGACGGGCTTCGGCGGGGGAGCTGGTGGCTTGGCCGCTGCGGGCCGCTTGGGGACATTGCTTTTGGTGTCTGCGGCTGGGGTGGGGACTGCTGGTGGCGGTACCTCAACAGCGGCCTTGGGCTCGGGTGTAAGTTCGACAGCTGTGGTGATGAAAATGTGTCCTTTAGCCACCACGGGCGATGACCAGCCCTTGCCGGCAATCTTGGAGCGCCACACGATGTTTTTGTCAGCGGCCCATTCCGTAGGCAGTCCCTTGGCCTCGGAATAACCTTGAGCCGATGGACCTCGAAACTCAGGCCAAAGGGATTCTGCATGAGAGTAGGCTGCCAGCAGGCAGAGTCCGAGTGTGAGTTGGAGAGGGTGGCGGATCATCATAATAGAGTCAGACCAAACGGAGATCTAATGGCGAATCTGCCAGCAAAGTGTCTGGGGCAATCAGCATGGAACCAAGCCGCTGAGGTGCGGTTTACCAAACGGATGTGAGGTTAACGGCGACCTTACAGGTCACGCATTATTCCTTTTCAGCCGCCGCACGATTCTGCATGTATGTGCTGCGGGCGGAGAGGTACTTATCCACTGAGTTCTCCGTAGCGGCGTCGTACTTGGCCAGTTGGTCTGGAGAAGAGCGCACCGTATTCGCAGTTGGAGGAAGCAGCGTCCAGTCGTGCTCGTATGTGTGCCCCCCATGCCAGAACAGGCCCCAATTCACTGGGTTGAGGGCATAATCACCGGCGAAGCCCACTGTGTCGCGCACACTACTCGGACCAAAGAATGGCAGCACGATGTATGGCCCATGTTTGAAGCCCCACTTGGCAAAAGTCTGACCGGTGTCTTCAGTAGGAACATCCACCAGTTCAGGGATTTTGTCGGAAGTCTTGATGATGCCCCCGAGTCCAAGAAGGGTATTCACGAAAAATTTCCCCGTCTCCTGTCCCGCACGCCTGAACCTGCCCTGTAAGGCGCAATTGACAAAGCGCACCGGAAATTTCGCGTTCTCAAAAACATTGTTGATTCCCTTGCGCACCGGTTTTGGAAATGCCAATTCGTAACCCTTCGCCACAGGGCGCAGTACGCCTGTGTAGAGCACATCATTGAATTTAAATGTGATTCGATTCAGACCCTCCAGCGGGTCAGAGACTTCTGCCACGGCATATTCATCGGTTTCATCAGTCGCCGTGACTCTGGCGCTGCCTTTGCATGTCAGTGGTGCGGCAGAAGCAGGTTTCGTGGCCGCAACCGCAGCCTGCTTGGTGGTTGCACAGTTTGTAAGCAGTGGCGCCAGCATGAGCAGCAGCAGTTTTGAGATGAAAAGTCCGGCTTTCATTGGGGGCGTGCGACAGATTGAGTGAGGGAGTTCAAAACGGCTTCCGCGCCGCCTTTCTTAAATTGGGCATCCAGTTGGCTGCGGTAATTGGCGATCATGCTCACCCCTTCGATCACCACATCCGTGATGCGCCACCCGCTGGCCTGCTCCATGCGGTACCTTACGCTGTAGCGGCTACCCTTGTAGGTCATGCTCGTCGGCACTTCCACCTGCCCGGCGGCGGGAGAGACGGCTTTTTGATACTGGATCACGGGATGCTCACCCGGCGTGAATTTGTTCCCGTACGTCCGAATGATCAGCGTGGAGAAGAGCTGCACGGCCTTTTGTTGCTGCGCGCCGGAAAACTGCCGCCAGCCAGGCCCCACCGCGCGCTGCGTCATCGTAGCAAAATTGATGTGCTTCTGCAACACGGGGCGCAGGCTCTCCGCCATCGTGCTGCGATTGCGCACGCCATCCGCCACTGTCAGCGCCTCATTCACCGCGCCCTTCAGCTTGGCCTCGGCCTCCGACGTTTGCCCACGGGCTGTTGCAACCGTTGCAGCGGCGAAAATCATCAAACTTAGAGCTATACGGGTCATCATGGGGCGGGGGTTTTATCTGCTGGATCTTTCTCAACACTGCCGAAAGCCATCTTTCCGATCAATGACTCAATATCAACCGCAGATTCTGTCAGAGTGATGCGAGATCCTGCTGACAAATATGTTTCATCTGCGCCTGGCGACAAAGAAACATACTTGTCACCAATCAGTCCCGTCGTGCGAATCGACGCCATCGAGTCCGTCGGCAGTTTCAGGCCCTTCATCACCCTCAGCGTCACGATGGCGCTGTAATCCTCCGCCTCCACGCGGATGCCCTCCACCTGGCCCACCGGCACTCCCGCCACGGTCACGCTGCAGCCGCTATTGAGTCCGCCCGCATTCGCAAAGCGCGCCTCGATCACATACGTCTCACCGCTCATCATCGTCCCCGCGCCAAGCTTCACGCTGAGATACGCCACCGCCGCGAGTCCGAGCAGCACAAACGCGCCCACGAGAAATTCTAACTTCGTTTGTTTCATGATTCTTGAGTGTGTGTGTCTTCTCCTCGGCGGATCGCGTCCAGCGTGCTGGCCAGCGCCGCCGCGCTGTCGCGGAATCCGCGCACCACCGGTTCGGCGGACGCAGAAAACTCCGCTGGCGTGCCTTCAAAGCACATGCGCCCTTTGTCAAGCAATGCCACACGGTCACTTGCCACCAAAGCCTCCGGCACATCATGCGTCACGATTACCGCCGTGAAATTCAACTGCCGCTGATACTTCGCGATCATCGCAAACACCGCATTCCGCCGCAGCGGATCAAGTCCAGCCGTCGGTTCATCGAAAAGTACCAACTCTGGCCTTGTCACGATCGCACGCGCCAGCGCCAGCCGCTTCTGCATCCCGCCGGAGAGCTGGCTCGGGTAGATCTCAGCATGCGCCTCCAGTTCGAGCTGCTTCAGCGCTTCCAGCGCGCGCTCACGGATTTCCTTGTCACTCAGATCCGTCGTCTGCTCCAGCGGCAGCCCCACATTTTCCAAAGCCGTGAGTGAATCAAACAGCGCATTGCTCTGAAACAGGAAACTGCATCTCCGGCGGAACTCCACGTCACCCGCGTGCAGCTCACGCCCGTCAAAAAAGATCCGCCCTGCATCCGGCTCCACCACACCGGCTAGGCACTTCAGCAGCACCGACTTACCTGTGCCGCTGCGTCCCATCACACACACCACGCTCCCGCGTGGCACATTCAGACTCGCACCGGCAAGCACCACATTCTCACCGAAGCGCTTATCGAGCCCTTCCACACGCAGCAGCAGTTCTGTTTTCTCAGCGCTCATTCGTTAGACCAAAAAACTCGTGATCACATAATCGGCCGCCAGTACGATGATACTGGATTGCACCACGGCTCGCGTCGTTGCCGCACTCACCGCGCGCGCGCCGGTCGCTGAGCGGATGCGGTGCGCGTGAAAGCCGTGATACGCGCATAAACCGATCGTCAGCAGGCCAAACACCGCCGCTTTCGTAAAACACTCTGTCACATCCTCCATCTTCACCGCGCGCTCCACCGCAGACCAGTAAACTCCCGGCTCCAAGCCCAGCAGCAAAGATCCCGACAAGCTCCCGCCATACAGACCAATCGTCACAAACAACGCCGTCTGCAGCGGGTACACCACCAGCGCAGCCAATAAACGTGGTGTCACCAAGTAGCCATGGCTACTCACGCCCATCGTCTCCAGCGCCGCGATCTGTTCCGAATTCCGCTGAATGCCCAACTCCGCCGCCAGCGCCGATCCAGCCTGCCCCACCAGCATCAGCGCCGCCAGCACGGGTCCCATTTCACGCACCAAGCTCAGCGACACCAGCGCACCCAACAAACTCTCCGACCCAAAGCGATTCAGCACATAGTAACCCTGCAAGCCCAGCACCAGCCCTGTGAAGATTCCCACGATCAAAATCACCGGCATGCACCGCACCCCTTGCTCAAAGCCCGCCCGCATCACGCGCCGCATCAGCCTCCGTGATCCGATCACTCCACGGAACACCCGCCCTGTGAACAAAGCAAAATCGCCCATCTCATGGACAATTGAAAGTGAGTAACCGCCAAGCGCGTGCAGCATGCAGCGCCGATAGTGCCCACCAAATGGCCGCATGCAAACGCCACCACGCACTTTGAGCCTTCGTCATTTCTCACTCCCCACTCACGCCAGCGTCTTCAGCCGCCGCTCCAGATCCTGACGGCTGATCAGGTCCACCACCTCCACGCACTCCGGCCGCAGCCGCAGCAGCAGCCGGTGGTCAATGCCGATGCGCGCGCGCACCATCCCCGGCACCGCATACACGCACACCACATCCGCAAAGGCCGCCGGCTCCCCTCCCGCCATCCGTCCCAGCAGCGCCAGCGCACCGCGCACCACCTGTCGTGGCAGCTTCGCCAGCGTCTCTTGAAACTTCCGCGGGAACTCGATCAGCCGCACCGGCTGGTTGCTCGACACCGCATCCCCCAGGTACAGATCCTCCGCGTCCTTCTCCGCCGCGCCCTGCGTGGACGGCTCCTGTTCCTTCTTGCGCAGCGTTTGCAGCTCCGTGTAGGCCGCGGCCAGCTTCCGCCGCTGGTCCGCGCGATCCGCGTTGTTCTCACGCATGTCCACCTCCATCGCCTTGATCTTCCGGCGCAGCGCCACCAGCTCCTCGCTCTCCGGCGCCGTCGTCTGGCGGGCCTGGGCTTCCTTTTCCAGCCGTGCCTGCTCCTTCTCCAGCAGCCGCAGCCGCCGGTTCGCCGCCTCATTCGCCTCCTTCAGTTGCCGCGACTCCGCGACCTTCTTCTCCAAGTCATCACGCACCTTCCGCAGCGCCTCCGCGTCCTTCCCCGTGTCCACCACCTCCTCCGTGAAGCGCTTTTCCACGATGTCCCCATATGGATCATCCGCCGAGATGTTCAGCTCATCGTGCGCCCTCAGGATCTGGTCGAAAACGAACACCACATCCCGTTTCCGCACCAGCGGCAGCAATCCCCGCGCCACCAGGATCCCCAGCGCCTTGTACGGCGTGTAGAGCGCCGCCAGCGCCATGTCTTGCAGCAGCGAGTCATCCTTGGAAGTCACCACCCGCAGCGCCGCCGCCTCCAGCGCCGCCAGGAAGCGCCCCGGCTCATCCTGCGCCCGCGCTAATTGCATGAAGAGCGACAGCTCCTCCGGCTCCGGCTCCTTCTCACCGTAGCGGGCGCGTACCAGCCGCCGCGCCACATCTCCGCGTCCTTTCAGGGCCACATACAGGCCCACCGCATCCCACACCTCCTCCAGATCTTCATCCAAGCCCAGCCTCTCAAACGCCGACGCCAGTTCATCCAGCATGAAAACCGCTCCCAGGTGGAACAAAAACAGCGGCAGCAGTTCCCGCTTGATTTTGAGCGGGTCCATCCGTGCCATAGCATAAGGCTTCATCGTCTTCAGCTTCTCCACCGTCAGGTGTGCCTCCCCATCATCCCGCAGCTCCGCCAGCGTCTTGCCCTCCACCCCCGACGAAAAATGCAGCCGCTCCTGGTCCTTGTCACGGCAGCAGCGCTTGTACTTCTGCCCGCTCCCGCACGGGCACGGATCATTCCGTCCCACCCGCTCCACCGCACGCCGCACTGGCCCGCCCACATTCACCTGCCGCGTCGGTTCATCCGGCACTTGCTCCAGGGCTGGCTCACGGCAAATTTTCAGCAGCACCTCGGCCAGATGCCGACCACGCTTCAGCAGCTCCTCCTTCGTCACGCTCAGCTGGCGACCCTCCATCGCCAGTTCGATCAGCGAATCGTCCGCCACCACCGCCGCCAGTGCCATCAGTTTCGCCCAGGCGTCCCCCTTGACATCCTTCGCCCGTGCCAGCAGCCGCGCCTGCGGGATCAAATCCGTCGGCAGCCGCCCCTCGCGGTGCTCCTGGCTCCACGCCGCCGCCACCAGCAGCGCCACCGCATGCGTTTCACGTCCCATCATCGTCGTCTTCACGGCGCGCACCAGATGCTCCGCCACCTCGCCCTCCATCTGCCAGGCGCAGCCTCCCAGATACACGTCGCGGTTAAAGATCATCGTCCCGCGTTCCAGATGCCGCGCGCTCACTTTCCGCCCCATCCCCAGCGCGCCCACCAGCACAAAATGAAAGCCCATGGGGTCCCCTGCCGCCACCACCTCCTCCACCAGCTTGTCCAGTTCCTCATCATTCGTCGGCAGCAGTGACGCCACCGCCTCCACGTTCTTCCGGCACCAGCGTGATGTGTCAATCAAAGCCCTCAGTTCCGCATTCATGCCGTGTATTGAATCAAATCACGCTTTCATGTTCAATCCCAAAAAGCGTTCACATGAATCTTCATCTCACCACTTCTCCGACTCAGCGATCCCGCCCCGTCACGTCCGTTGGCGGGGGCCATGGCCGCAGGTGCCGGGTATCGCATGACATTTTGCAGTTTGCAGTTTGCATTTCTCACTTGGCATTGCTCAGCGCCGCCTTGCCGGTGCGCGGGGCGGAATGCGAAGTGCCAAGTGAGAAATGAAAAGTGCCAAATGGCACAGCGTGTTTCCTGAGGGGAGCCTTTGAGGTGTGACGGCTGGAGCGATTGACGATTGATGAGTAAGGATTGCTGATTGCCGAGTTGATCCCCTTCGTCGTGCACGCCTCATCCCTCGAAAATCAACAATCGTTGTTCATCAATCGTCAATTCTCCCCCTCACTCCCTCTCCACCATCACCGCCTCGCTTCCGCGTTCATTCCCGGTCTTCAGCACCACCCACAGGCGGAAGGCCGCTTGCGCGCCCGGTGCGGGCAGCAGTGCGGCGTGCTGCACCTCACGTGGCGCGTCTTTTTCCACCCGCGCCACCAGCTCCGCCGCCTCCTCGTCAAATTCCGGCCCGGCGCAGCCGTACAGCGTGTAGTGGGACAGCATCGCGTCCGCGCTGGCCTCCCAGGTCAGCCGTGCGGCACCCGCTGCCGCGTCCCAGGCCCCTTGCAGCACCACCGGCTCCGGCGTGTGGCCCGGTGGCGACCACAGTGGCGGCATCGCCTCGATCAGCATGTCTCCGGTGCGCAAGCGGCCCGCCACCGCCCGCGTGTAGGCCATCAGCGCCGCCCGGATCCGTGCCAGCAGCGCATCCCGCCGCGCCACCGCCACCGCCCGCGTCCACAGCGCCGACTCGATGTCCACAAACCGTCCCGCCAGCGCCGCCATCTCCGCCTCGTAGTCCGCCAGCCCATACGCGCCGCCCGGATCGAGAAAAATCGGCCGCGGTGCCCCCGGCGGGGCGGGTTCCGCCTCCAGCAGCGCCCACAGCCGCCGCGCCTCCCGGCACGGTTTGAGAAACTTATCCGCCGCCGCCGCCGCATGCGGCAGGTTCGGCACCAGCGTCGCCCACGGCTCACCTGCCCAGTAGGCCCGCACCAGCTTGGTCAGCTGCTCCAGCCGCCCGCGCAGCCCCGCACGGCCCAGAGCACCCTCCCCGCGCGCCACCGCCAGATCCACCGCCGCCGCGCGCGTCGCCGTCATCTGCGTCAGCAGCGTCCCGTGCAGCATCTGCGCCCCCGCCAGCGTCAAGCCGTCCGGCAGCACCAGCTCACTCCCCACACCCAGCCGCGCATCCACCTGCGCCCAGTGCAGCAAAAACACCTGCAACGTCGAAGCATACGAGGTTGGACCGATCAAAGGCATGGCGAGGTTCGAGGTTGTTGCAAAACTTCAGTCCTCTGTGTGCATCGTGTCTCTGTGGTTGAAGTCGGGTCGTTGATAAACCACAGAGGCATGATGGACACAGAGGTTTTGCAATGAGCTCATGGGTTGAGTGAATTCGGATGGGAGACACCGTAGCCGCGATTTCAGCACCCCAAGCGCGTCGGGAGCCTCCACCACAGACCACACAGCATCTATAGATTCACGTCGCTCATCACCTGTTCAAAAAAAAGTCCCCCACGGCTGCCGTGGGCCAGTTCACCGTCTCCTTAGAGCACTACCTGGCCGTCTGAGAGCACCACCCGACTGACTGACCCGCCCATCTGGCCACCTGAGACCTCTGTGAGGCCGCCGTAGAGCAGAAAATGGGTTCTAGACCTGCTCTCATTCACTCTGGATGTGCTGAAACGCTGCCATGGTCGCATCTCGCGCACACACGGAGCCATCCAATGCCGCATTGGCTCACGGCAGCGCGGCAGCGTCCTAGAGTGCTCCAGCCATCTGGAGCTAACCGCACGCCGGGTCTCAGGCCCCGCCAGCCAGCAAACCGACCAATCCCACTTCATCTCCCTACCGACCAGCCCAGAGGTGGAGAATACGCAGAAACACTGACAGAAAGAACAAGGACAGAAAAAACAGACCATCTGAAGGGTGACGAACAGTCGGAAGTTCCCCAAGCCGCCCGCGAGTGACCACGGTTTTCCTGAATGCCCCTTTTTTCTGTCCACCTTGTTTCTGTCAGCCCTCCGCCACCAACGCCCAGAGATGAGGCACCGCAGAGCTTGGATGGCCGTTGAGTCTTTCAATACCGTGATTCAGCCCTCTGCGATCTCATCCTGGAAACTCCCATCCCTGAATACTGACAGAAAGAAGGAGGACAGAAAAAAACAGACCATCTGAAGGGTGACGAACAGTCGGAAGTTCCCCAAGCCGCCCGCGAGTGACCACGGTTTTCCTGAATGCCCCTTTTTTCTGTCCACCTTGTTTCTGTCAGCCCTCCGCCACCAACGCCCAGACATGAGGCACCGCAGAGGTTGAGGCACCGCAGAGTCTTCCAATGCCGTGGTTGAGACCTCTGCGGTGTTCCCATCTCTGCGGTGTGCGGATGGCGGATTCCTGACCTCTGACTTCTAACCTCTGACTTCCGACCGCAGAGTCTTCCATTCGTCATTCTGCCTTCGGCCTTCGTCATGCCTCCGCTCCCGCAGCCAGACGGGCGGGCTGTCGCCACACCTGTCCTACGGCCCGGAAATCCGGCACTGCTCCCCGAGCGCCTGCCGGAGCGGCTTCACATCGTCCTTTGTCAGCAGGACTGAACCCTAGGGCACTCCAAGGCCCTTTAGGCGCAAAAATGCCCGCCTAGCCTCCGGCCCGCTGCACTGGCACCCACGCACGCTGCCCTGGCACGGCCGTCCTGGCCGCTGCTGGCGTCGGCCTATCAGCAGGCGGTACCAGCTTTTTCAGCCAAGTTCCCACCACTTTGCCTCGTGCTCCGGCCATAGCTGGACCAGGTAGTGTCTTGCTGTGTGTTTCAGCCACTCAGCGGTCTTTTGATCCGCCACGAGGGGCAGGATCGCGTCCCGCAGCCAGTCCTCCCGGCCCCAGACCTGGCCGAGGATTTCGATGGCTTGGCGGCGCACATTTGCGTGTTGCTTCGGGTCCGCCACGAGGGGCAGGATCGCGTCCCGCAGCCAGTCCTCCCGGCCCCACAACTGGCCGAGGGTGGCGATGGCTCGGCAGCGCACATCTGCGTCTTGCTCGGTGTCCGCCATGAGGGGCAGGAGTGCGTCCTGCAGCCAGCCCTCCCGGCCCCACACCTGGCCGAGGGTGTCGATGGCTTGGCGGCGCACCCATTCGTTTTGCTCGGTGTCCGCCACGAGGGGCAGGAGCGCGTCCCGCAGCCAGTCCTCCCGGCCCCACAACTGGCCGAGGGTGGCGATGGCTTGGCGGCACACCCATTCGTTTTGCTCGGTGTCCGCCAGGAGGGGCAGGAGCGCGGCCCGCAGCCAGTCCTCCCGGCCCCACAACTGGCCGAGGGTGGCGATGGCTTGGCAGCGCACATCTGCGTCTTGCTCGGTGTCCGCCATGAGGGGCAGGAGTGCGTCCTGCAGCCAGTCCTCCCGGCCCCACACTTGACCCAGGGTTTCGACGGCTTGGCGGCGCACATGAACGTCTTGCTCAGTGTCCGCCAGGAGGGGCAGGAGCGCGGCCCGCAGCCAATCCTCCCGTCCCCAGACCTGGCCGAGGGTTTCGATGGCTTGGAGGCGCACATTTGCGTCTTGCTTCGGCTCCGCCACGATGGACAGGAGCGCGGCGCGCAGGTCGGCGCAGGGGCCGAGCAACTGGCCTAGCTGGATGATGGCCTCACAGGGTGTCTCCGGTGGCAGCTCTGACCGGGGAAGCAGGCTGAGGAGCCAGGCCTGCCCCTCCGGCGTGCCGCCCCAGAGCTGGGTGTGCAGGCGCACGGCACGGCGGCGGTGCTCGCCGTTGGTTTCGTCTTGCGCGCTGGTGGTGCCGCTGATGGTAAAGTCGAGCCGGGCCAGGGTCTCGAGCTGCTGACGGAGGTCGGCATCGAGGGGGTGGAGCTTGCCCCGGTGCTGGGTCTCGGAGAAGCACTCGGCGGCCAGCAGCAGGGCCTCCTGCTGGAGCAGGGTGGCGGCCATTTTTCCTCCGGCGTTGGACAGGGTGGCTGCGCGGTCGCGCTGGGTCTGGCCCAGGGCCAGGAGCTGGCGCAGGAGTTTCTCCGCCAAGGCGGTCTTGGCGCGGCCGAGGTGGAGGATGAGGATGACGCGCCAGGCGGGCTGCTGCCAGTGCGGGCTGAAGAGGGCGCTGAAGCGCTGCTCCGGCGTCATTTCCGCAGGCTTTTCGTCCCCGAGCCACGGGGCGTCCTCCTCATGCCAGGCCCAGGCGGCGTAGAACTCCAAAAAGGTGCGGTGGATGAAGCTCTGCTTGCCCTCACCCGCCGGGCAGAGCACGCTATTCCGCTGACTGAGCAGGGTGGGCACGCGCTCGACGTAGCTGGCGACGTTCGATGTGTTCAACTCGGTGAGCACGCTGCGCACGGCCTCGGCCACGAGGGTCTCGGGAAAAAGATTGGCGGAGACGTGGACGGAGTCGGCGGCGATGGCGGGGATTTTGGGTCCATCGTCCGGCCGCCCCAGCATGAGCAGCCAGGCGAGGCGGCGCATGATGAGGTGCTTGTCCTCCAGAGCGAGGGGGGCGAGGCGCGCATTCTGCAGCGGGCCGTCGTCTCCGAAGTGGACGAAATCCCAGTGGTGCAGCAGCAGACGGGCGGCGGCCTCATAGAGGGCGGTGCGGGTCTCCGGCAGGGCGGGTTCCCGGTTCACGAGGCAGAGCAGGGTCAGCAGTAGTGGCGTGCCAGCCAGCTCGGCCAGGCGGTGGAAGTCCCGCAGCTTGGTGTGCAGGCGGGCGATGCGCTCGGCGCGCTGTTTTTCATCGGTAAAGAAGGCGTCGTGGTAGCGCTGGATGAAGGCGCTCTGCTGCGTGGCATCCAAGGGATCAATGCGCCAGGCCTGCCAGCCGGGACTTTCCCGCCATGGCGCGGAATCGAAGTCCACGAGGCGGGAGGTGATGATGAAGCGCACCAGGCCGTCATGCAGGCTGATGATCTCGCGGATGATTTTATCCTTCAAATCGGGATCGAGCACTTCATCCAGGCCGTCGAGCAGGAAGAAGGCGCGCCATTTCCCCAGATGCTGGCGCAAGACGTGCTGGTCGAGCGCGCGGAGGCGGTCGCAACCGTGATGGCAGTACTGGAGGAGGGTGAGCTTGCGGTCGGAGTCGAGCGCACGCGCATAGTCCTTCAGCTCGATGTAGATGGGAATGCCGCCCACGGTGTCTGGCAGGGCAGGATCCAGGCGCTGCGCGGCCCAGAGGGCGGCGATGTGGCGTGAGAGCAGCGTTTTACCGCCGCCTGCTTCACCGAGGACGATGTGGCTGCCGAGGATCAACTGCACGCGCAGGTTCAAGGCATCACGCGGCGGGCTGGAGCGGAGGAACTCGGCCATCTGCTCTTTTTTGCCGCGCAGCTCATCTGGAGCGTCGTGCTGGGCCTCGCGCCCGTCCCAGTCGGCGATCTCCTTGGAATGGGAGAAGCGCCGCGCGTCGAGGTCCGCCACCTCACGCACCTGGAGCGGGACGAAGACGTCGGACACGCGCACGGTGGGGATGTCAGGCTGATTGACGATCTCGGCGAGCGGGAGCGGGGAGACGAACCTGAGGAGGGCGCTGGCGTAGGCATCCAGGTCGAAGCCGGGGGAATTCTCGATGCGTGCGACGGCGGCGGCGGTGACGGCTTGATTGTGCTCGATACGGTCGAGCTTACCGTGTGCCTCAACACCGAGGCGCAGCAGGGCTTCCTTCCAGGCGGCGTTGCCTTCCTCGGTTTCCTGGCAGAGGTCGATGAGGAGCTGGCGGCTGAGGTGCTGCGTGATCCACTCCGCCATGGCCGGGGTGAGGCCGGGCATGAGCGGGCCGAGCATGTTTTGCTCCACGGCGGCCCAGCGGAAGAAGGCGATGATGGCGGCGGTGTCATGCGTCTGCGCGGGCGCGCCGGGCAGCAGCGCGCCGAGGGCGAGCTGGGTGAAGGCCGCGCCGCGCAGCGTGGGCATGCGCTCGCCGTCCGCCGCGAGGTAGGTGATCCAGGCGTCGGGAACCTGCTCGGCGGCCTCGATGAGCAGGGCGCGGTATTTTTCCATCGTCTTCTCCTGCGCGTAGCGGTGCACCATGCGGCCGAGCACGGCACCGGTGTGGCGGCTGAGGTGCTGGTCGAGGAGGTCGCGCACGGCATCGGGCCTGGTTTTGAGGAAGGCTTCGATTTTGTCCTTCGCGGCCTCGCCGGCGAGGTCGCCGACCATGACGACCAGGTCTTTGAGGATGCCGTCAGCCAAGTCGAGCTTGCCGAGGACGATGATTTTGACCACAGGCAGCAAATACGCGGCCCATTTGGCGATGGTGAAGGTGGACGGAGCAGGCATATGGGAGAAGACGCGCATGATGCGCGGGAAGATGAAGTGCTGGCAAGGGAAAAGACACCGGCCGATGGCGGACTGGGAAGCCTGACCTCTGACTTCTGACCTCTAACGTCTGACTTCTGACCTCCGCCCGTCTTCTCCGCGAACCGGAACCGTCCCGCTGCCGCCTAGCTCACGGCAATGAGGCAGCGTCCTGGAGTGCTCCACCCCTGTGGAGCTTTCCGCAGGCCTGGGGACGCCCGAAAGCGCCCGAGGACGGGCGCAGTCCAGAACGCTGCCGCGTCACAGCCCACGCCCGACCTTCCCGCCGCCCCACCACCTCGGCCCTTCGACATTCCGCATGCGTCATTCGCCATTCCCCCGCGCCACCGCCTCCCGGCACTCCCGCAGGACGCTCTGGGCACCAGCGAGGTCGGGGTGGCCGAGTTTCTCGTGGGTCCCCACGGCGCGTTCGGCATGCGGCAGGCCCTCCGCCGCCCGCCCCTGCCGCAGCAGGGCCAGGGCGAGGAAGTGGGAGAATCCGCCGATCAACTCCTGGCGGCCCAGGTTCTCGGCCAAGGGCAGGGCCTCACGCGACAGCGCCTCCGCCTGCGGCCAGTCTTTCCGATCCAAGGCCATCCCGGCCAGATTCCCGGTGTAGGTGGCGATGCCTTCGCAGTAACCGACGGCCTGCGCGATGCGCAGGGCCTCCCGAAAGTCCACTTCGGCAGCATCCAGCCTCCCGGAGAGGCTCTCGGCTCCAGCGAGGGAGTTCAGGCCAATGCACACGTCTTCACTCTCCGGCTGCAAGCTGCGCCACAGCTCCACCGCTTCCCGGTAGGCGGTGATGGCGGCGGGATAGTTCTCCGCCAATTCATGCCCGTTGCCGCGCAGGTTCATGGCAGCGGCCCGCTCACGCGCGCCCATCTGCGCCCGGGTCCAGTGAGTGGCCGCGCGCTCGGCGCAGGCCAGCACCTCGACGGACTGCTCGCGCTGGTAGTGCATCCAGCCGCTTTGGTAGGCCCGCCAGCCCGCGTGCTCGAAATCCTGGGCCGCCAGCGCCTTGGCCTCGGCCGCCTGCGTGAGCGCCCGCCGCTCATCCCAGCGCCCCTGGAATTGGAGCACTTTGGAAAACGCATCACACAGCTCCTGCAGCCGGTCATTCGGCCCGGCGAGGAAACGCGGCAGGGCGGCGGCGAGGGCGGGCCAGGCGGCGTCGATGAGGGGGAAGAGGTCGTGGTTTTGGAAGCCGTTTTCCAGGGCCAGGGCGAAG
>JANOBP010000099.1:0-7046 GCA_031411715.1 Verrucomicrobiaceae bacterium
ACAGCCCGGTCGATCTCCTCGGCGTGCCGCAGCGCATGCTCGACTTGATCAAGCCGACCCAACTCGTTCTCGTTGAAGCCGAAGTCTGGCCCAATCTCGTCGCTACTTGCTCGCGCCGGAAAATCCCCGTCTCACTCGTCAATGCGCGCCTCTCTCCGCGCAGCGCTCGTCGCCTGCGATCCCTCCGCAGCATCATCCAGCCGGTTTACAGCCTCCTGCATCAGATCCTCGTTCAAGATCAGCCCGACATCGCCCGATGGCAGTCCTTCGGCCTCGCCGCCGACCGCATCCATCTCACCGGCAGCGTCAAATACGACCCCGACGGCTCCACCGTGCCCGCCGAGCGCATCGAAGCTCTCCGCCGCATCCTCATCGAGCGTGGCATCGCCGCAGATCAGCCCATCCTTCTCGCCGCTAGCACTCACAATGGTGAGGAACTCGAATTCGCCCGCGTCTTCCAGCAACTCCACGCCAAACACCCGCGCCTCGCCTTCCTCATCGTCCCGCGTCACGTCGAGCGCGCCGCCGAGATCCTCGCGGCGCTCCGTCAAATCGGCCTACAGCCCGCCTTGCGCAGCGGTTCATCGTCACGCGTCGATTCCGCGCCCGTGCTCCTCATCGACACCACGGGAGAGCTCGCCGCGTGGCAGCACCTCGCCACCCTCGTCGTCATCGGTAAGAGCTTCCTTGCCACCGGCGGCCAAAATCCCGCCGAGGCCGTCTTCGCGGGCAAAGCCGTGCTCTTCGGCCCGCACATGGAAAACTTCACGCCTCTCGTCGAGCTGCTGCTGCGTCATCATGGAGCCATTCAAGTCCGCGACTTCGCCGAGCTGGAGCAGACCGCATCCAATTTGCTCCAATCACCCGCCACCGCCCAATCCCTTGCCGAATCAGGCCTCCAGGCCCTCCAGGTGCATCAGGGGGCCACGCAGCGCACGGTGGAGCGCATCACATCACTCCGCTGAGACCAGCCATGGCCTGCTGCGCATGTGACGCATCATCAGCCAGTGCGTGGTGCCCATCACCAGCGTGGTGACCGGCAGGTAAATCCAAAACCAGCTCTGACTCCAGGCCAGGCTGGCGATTCCACCGACGACGCCCGCCGCGATCATTACGCCTGCCATCAGCAGGCAGCCGGTGGCGCTGTTCTTCATGTCCTCCGTTGGTTTTGAAAGCGGCAGCCACGCTCCCGTGAGGCCCGGCACGAGCGAGAGCACCGGCAGAAACAACAGCGCCGGAATCGTCAGCGCCAGCGGCGCGAGCGAATGCTGGATCCAGCACGCGGCGATGCCTTGAACGACCAGTACTGGAAACGTGAGCAGCAACAGCACCGCCTTCCGCGTGCCATGAAACAGCGCCGTCCAGTGCGGCAGCGGCGCGCAGCGGTAAAAGTCCGCCGCACGCCAATGCGCCGAGTGTTGCAGGATCAGCATTGCTTGCAGTGGCACGATGCCGACAAAGCAGGTGACAAAACTTTGCATCATCAGCGCCGCGCCAGCCACCTTGCCACCCGTGAACATCATCACCAGCGGCATGATTAGCATCGGTGCCACGCCGGGATACAGCCGCAGCTTCACATCTCGGTCACGCATCGCATACGCCGTGGTCAGAGCAAACGCCTGGCGCTCCACCGGATCACGCAGCCACCAGCGCAGCAGCGGCAGGCGCAGCAGCGCGGCGATCCAGCGTCCGCGCGGCTTGGCATCGGGCTTTTCGTTGCTGCTGGTCTCATTGAGCGCCAGCAGGCCCTGACCATAGGCCGCGCCGAGCTTTTCAAATGCCAGCCAGCAGATCACAGCCGTCACTACCACGCCCAGACTGGCTGGCAGCCATAGCGTGGCGCGGTCCAGCGTCGTGCCCGCGATCAGCGCGTCCAGCGCGCCAAACCAGATCGGCGGCAGCAGCAGCAACCAGCCGCCAGGGCCGTCAACCTGCTGCAGCATGTCCAGTTTCAGCACATGCGGCATGATCTGGCCTCCCAGCACCATCACGATCGTCAGCAGCGCCTGCATGCTCGCCAGCAGGCCGTCAAATCGCTCACGTCCGAACCATTTGAGACACACATTATAAACCAGCACGATGCTCGCCGCTGAGAACAGCATCAGCAGCGTGGTGGACAGCAGATGCGCCGGGATGAAGAGCCACGATGAGCCCTTGCTCGACATGCCGGTGATGAATCCCGCCAAATTCAGCGCCAGCGCCAGCAGCAGCGAAAAGCTCGCCAGCACCGCGCACTTCGCGCGCAGCATCTGCTGCGCCGTCACAGGCCGGTGCAGCAGGATTTCCGCCTCTTCCTTCATAAAGAGCATCGTCCCCGCGCTGGTGGCCAGTGACAGGGATGCAAACATCATCGTGAAGCCATGCAGCGCGCTGGCAAAGACGAAACAGTCCGCCGACTTCCCAAACAGCGCCGGCATGATGCCAATGATGGCAAAGATCACCAGCGTCAGCCCCAGGCCGAACTGACGCCGTGGCTTGGCCGTGGCCGCCTGCTGCGCCACACGTCCGCGAAACAGCAGCTTCCAAAACAACCTGCGCAGCACGCGCTCTGGTGATGGCACAGCCGCCGCGCTCATGACAGCATGCTCTTGGCAAACGTCTCCGCCCGCGCCTCCAGGCCGGTGATGCCTGTGAGCTGCGTGAACAACTGCTCCAGCGTCGCCGCACCGTGAGCCGATTGCAGCTCTTGCGGCGTTCCATCCGCGATCAGTTTCCCGCCCGCGATGATCGCCACGCGGTCACACACGCGCTCCACCACATCCAGCACATGCGAGCTGTACACGATCGTCTTGCCCTCACGCGCCAGCGTTTCCAGCAGCGCCTTGAAGCCCACAGCCGCATTGGCGTCCAGGCCGTCCAGCGGCTCGTCCAGCAGCACCACGCGCGGATTGTGCAGCAGTGCTGCGGTGATCACCACCTTGCGCCGCATGCCTTTGGAATACGCGCCGAGCAGCTTGGTGGTCAGCGTGTGCTCATCCAACTCAAAGAAATCCAAAAACTGCCGGATGCGTGGCCGCGCCTCATCCTCGTTGATGCCATACAGCGCGCCAATCATCAGCAGAAAATCCTGTCCTGTGAGAGACTCATAAACCGCACCCGAGTCAGGAACAAAACCGATCAGCCGCTTCGCCTCCAGCGGCTGCGTGACCACATCCACGCCGCAAATCAGCGCCGTGCCCGCATCCGGTGCCAGCATGCCCGTGATCATCTTCAGCGTCGTCGTCTTGCCCGCTCCATTCGGACCCAGCAGCCCCACGATGATGCCCGGCGGCACTTCGAGCGACAGTTGATCCACCGCCAGTTGCGTGCCGAAGCGTTTCGTGAGGCCGTTGATCGAGATCATGGCCGTGCAGCAAGTGACAACTCAATGATCCGTGCGCACAGCTCGGGAAACTCAATTCCCACCGCTTTTGCAGCTTTTGGCAGCAGCGAGCTGCTCGTCATGCCAGGGATGGTGTTGATCTCCAGCACAAACGGGGCCTGATCCGAGTCACGCAGCATCACATCCACACGCCCGTACACTTCCGTGCCGCATGATTGGAAGGCCGCCAGCGCCGCATCCTGAATGCTCTTGGTCACCGCCGCATCAAACGGGGCAGGGCAGTGATACAGCGTCTTCCCTGTGCCACCCATCCACGGGTATTTGTTGTTCATGTCATAAAAACCTTCCACCGGCTCGATGTGGATCACCGGCAGCACCTGCTCGCCCACGACGCCGACTGTCAGCTCTTTCCCTGCGACATAATCCTCGACCAACGTGTCATTGCCGAAGCGTTTCGCATCTTCGATCGCCGCATCAAACTCCGCCTGATGATGGCAGATATGCACGCCCACGCTCGATCCCTCACGCGGCGGCTTCACCACTAGTGGGAAGCCGATTTGCAGCGCCTCGCTGCCATCCAGCTTGTAAACCTGCGATCTCGGCGTCGGCACACCAGCCGCGATGAAGCGCTCCTTGCTCAGCAGCTTGTCGAAAGCGATCCGGCTCGTCTCCACACCTGCTCCAGTGTAGCGGATGCCCTTCTGCTCCAAGATCGCCTGGATTTGACCGTCCTCGCCGAAGGTGCCGTGGATTAGGTTCATCGCGATCAGCACATCGCCCGGCACATCAAAGTCAGGGCCGGCCACATCGACCTCCACCACTTGTGCGCCGAGTGATTTCAGCGCTTCGACGACGCTCTCTGCCGTTTTGAGTGAAACAGCCCGTTCCGAGCCAGGTCCGCCTTTGAGCACCGCGATCTTCTTGTCTTTGAGGTCAATCATGAGGCCGCAGAGATGCCGCTCTGCTTCTCGCTTGGCAAGAATTTCCTTCTGTTCCACGATCAGGCCTCATGCGTTTCCTTTTTCTCCTGCTCGCCGCCACCGCCAATGCCGCAGATTTTGACCTGATCATTCAAAACGCCCAAATCGCCGATGGCACCGGCGCTCCGCTTCAAAATGGCTCCATTGCCATCAAAGACGGCCGCATTACCGCCATCGGCCAGATCACCGGCACCGCCACCCAGACCCTCGACGCCGCCGGTTTGGTCGCCGCGCCCGGTTTCATCGACGTCCATACGCACTCCGAGGACATCTGCCAAAATCCCGTCGCGGAGAATTTCCTGCGCATGGGGGTCACCACCATCATCACCGGAAACTGCGGCATGTCCCGCACCGACGTGGGTACCTTTTTCGCTGAAATTGAAGCCGCCAAGCCCGCACTGAATGTCGGCACGCTGATCGGCCACGGCAGCGTGCGGAAGGAAGGCATGGGCGGCAGCTTCATCCGTGCGCCCAATGCTGAGCAACTCGCCAAAATGAAACAGATCGTCGATCAAGCCATGCAGGACGGAGCCGTCGGCCTCAGCACCGGTTTGATCTATGTCCCCGGTTCCTTCGCCAAAACCGACGAAATCATCGCCCTCGCCAAAACCGTCGCCCGGCACGACGGCATCTACGTCAGCCACATGCGCTATGAGACCGTGAAGATCTTTGAGGCGCTCGACGAGCTCATGCGCATCGCCCGCGAGTCCGGCTGCCGCGCCGAGGTCTCCCATATCAAGCTCTCCGGCCCCACCGCATGGGGAAAGGCCGCCGAAGTCCTCGCCAAGCTCGATCAGGCCCTCTCCGACGGCTTGAAGATCACCCACGACCAATACGCCTACACCGCCTCCTCCACTGGCCTGCGCCAGACCATCCCCGACAGAGCCCTGGAAGGCACGCGGGACGATTTCATCCAGCGCCTCGCCAATCACGCCCAAAAAGCCGAAATCATCGCCGGCATGGCCGAGATCCGCACGCGCCAAGGTCGCCAGGACTACAGTTATGCCGTCATCGCCCGCTTTGCCGCCGATCCCCGCCTCAATGGCAAGGCCGTGCCAGCCGCCGCCCTCATCCTGCGTGGCAAAGATAGTCTCGAAGACCAGATCGAAACCATCTTCGACCTCGAATCCCGCGGCGGAGCCAGCGCCATCTTCCACGGCATGCACGAGGACGACTTACAGGCCTTTTTGCAGCATCCGCTCACCATGATCGCCAGCGACGGCGGCCCGCGTGTCCTCGGTCAGGACGTGCCACATCCACGCAGCTACGGCAACAACGCCCGCGTCCTCGCCCGCTACGTCCGCGAGCTCAAACTCCTCAAACTCGAAGACGCCATCCGCCGCATGACCAGCCTGCCCGCCCAGACCTTCCACCTCAAAGATCGCGGAACCTTAAGACCCGGAGCCTACGCCGACATCGTCATCTTCGACCCCGCAAAAGTCACCGACCCCAGCACCTTCGCCGACCCACATCATTACTCCGAGGGTTTCAAGCATGTGATCGTGAATGGAGAGCCCGTCATCCAGAACAGCACGCTTACCGAGGCGCGGCCCGGTGTAGTGGTGCGGAGGATTAAATGAGTTCACTCCTCCGCGTCATACAATTCCATCATCGTAATTCGTGCGGCTTCCTCTGTTTTGTGAAACCCGATTCGTAGCGAATATGGAATGCCCGACGCCTGATACGTCTCGAGCATAACTATAGCGAGTTTGATTTTGTCGGCGGTTTCGTAGTCGCCGAAAAAATCAGCAAAAATGCAGTAGTCATCATCATCCCAGAGCATAAATCCCGCTCCAGTTTTGTGTGTAGCAGCCCCAGGCCATTTCGGCCCGAAAGCGTCTCCTAGCTGCCTCGTCATGGATTCAATCTCATTCATGCACACTGGCGATATGGAGCCATTTTGATTTCTCAGCATCTGAAGTTTGTTTGACATGGTTGGCTAAAGTCCCGAGTCGCGGAGTGCGGCTTACGCACTTCTGCGCCACATCGGCCTTCCGAGTGCCATTCGGGCACGGGGACACCTCACAAGTTTGACGCATCAAAAACACGCCAAGCCTCGACAAATCAAGGTTGGCAGTCGCATTTGGCCGTATGGCATGGTTTGAGCAAAGAAACGGAAAACCACCAACCAGCTCCCAACCATGTCCCCCGAAAAATTCACCGTTAAACTCCAGGAAGCCTTCAATGCCTCGCAGTCCATCGCCACGCGGCATGGGCACCAAGAATTGAAGCCTGCGCATCTTCTGCTCGCGTTGCTTGAGCAGGAGGGCGGCATCGCCACGCCTCTTTTCGAAAAGGCAGCGGTCAATCCGGCCGCAGCCCAAGGTCTGAAGGCTGGTGTTGAAGCGATGCTAGCGAAACAACCCAAGGTCAGCGGCGGCACCAGCGGTCTGCATCTCTCGAATGAGATGCGCGAGCTCATGACCAAGGCCGAGGATGAGCAGAAGAAGCTCAAGGACGACTTCTTGAGCGTCGAACACATCATCTTGGCGCTCTTCAAGACGAAGACGGAGCTTTCCGATGTGCTGAAGCAGGCCGGACTGACCTACGACACCGTTTCCAAAGGCCTCGCCGCTGTTCGCGGCTCGCAGCGTGTGGTTGATCAAGACCCGGAAGGCAAATATCAGACGCTGGAGAAATACGGCACCGATCTCACCGCTCGGGCCAAGGCTGGCAAGATTGATCCCGTGATCGGACGCGATGAGGAAATCCGCCGCGTCATGCAGGTGCTCAGCCGCCGCACG
>JANOBP010000100.1:0-14082 GCA_031411715.1 Verrucomicrobiaceae bacterium
GCTGATGGTCGCGGAGCGGATGAAGTCGAGGTACTGGCGCAGGATGATGGGATCAGCGAGTTCCTGGTCGATCTGCGCCTGCCAGAGCGAGGCACGGCGTCGGTCGATGGTGCCATCACGCAGCAGCGGAATGCGAAAGCCAAGCACGCCCTCGCCATCAGTGCCGGTGCGGTCTTTGTTGTAGTTCGGTAGGAAGCCGCTGCTGAGCCGGTAGCCGCCATACACGCTGCCGCCCCAGAATGGCAGCGGCTGCTCGACCATGGCGTAACCCGTCTGCCCATCGTAGTAACCCGCGAGGTTCATCGCACCGCCCGCATTGAGATTGAGATCAAAGGAACCCATCGCTTGTCGCACACGGCCATTGGCGATGTCTTGCTCGATCAAAGCGGCGAGGTAGGGCGGGTATTGGGTTTGAACACTCGCGAGGACTTCAGGGAGCAGCAGCGGCTTCGCCGCAAATGACGAATGTGGAATGACGAATGACGAAATCAGCAGCACCAAGGCCGCGAGGCGACAACGGAGAACGGAGAACCGAGAACAGAGAACCGTTTTCATTTCTTCGTGGGGTCGAGTGTGCCGTCGTCGTTAGAGACGACAGGTGGGAAGCCATTGATCTGGCGCCAGAGTTCAAACCAGAGCGGGACTTCGTTGAGCATGACCCAAGCATTGGCGCGGGCTCCTTGGCGGAGCCAGCGGTCTTTGTCGGGCCAGGGGACGGTGACAGGGCCTTTGCCATCGCCACGATCGACGATGTCATCCGCTGGGCCGACGACGACGCGGAATTTGCCTTTGCCGTCGTCGGTGGCGTCCACAAAGACGACTTCGCCGCCGAAGGTGCCGATGGCGAGCTGCGGCCAGCCGATCATCTGCACGGCGGGCCAGCCTTCAAAGGCGAGCCGCACGGGACTGCCGGACTTGCCGTCTTTGCGCGAATGGATGAGCGGCATGTCGTTGCCATCGACCATGATCTCGACAAAACGGCTGTCAGTCTCAGGAATGATGACGCAGATGAGTGATCCGGGTCGCAAATAAGTGCCATCCGTCGCGGCGACATTGAGGACGATGCCGTCACGCGGTGACTCGATGATCTGGCGTTCGGTTTGATTGATCTGCACGTCGATGACGGAGAGATCACGTTCAGCGGTGGCCACTTCGCTCAAGGCGGTGCCTTTCGATGCGTGGGTGGAGGCGATGCTGGCGTCCATGTCGTTGCTGGTGCGTTTCAAAGCGGCGGCGGCGGACTTTAGCTCGGCGCTGGTGGAGTCGCGGGAGAGTGTGGCGAGTTCGAGATTGCGCTGGGATTCGAGCTGCTTGGCGTGTAGCTCCACGGTGCGGGTGAAATTCAGCAACGCCGTTTCAGCGGCGATCTTGGCACCCGCGACACGCTGCTCCGCGCCGTCGATGGCCTGTGCTTTGGCTAGCTCCTGCTGCGTGATTTGGGCGATGAGTGACTCGACGCGGCCCTGCGCGAAGTCGCGCCGGCTTTCGATGGCCTCGCGCTGCGCTTTGAGGTTGTTGAGGAGGTTTGGGTCGTTGTCCTGGATCTCGATGATGAGCTCGCCCTTCTTGACGCGCTGGCCTTCGGTGACGTGCAGGTGCTTCACGCGGCCTGAGACTTGGGCCTCGATATTGATGCGGCGGTCGAGTGGATTGAAAGCGATGACGCGTCCTGATCCAGAGACGAACTGACGCCACGGCAGGAAACACAGCGCGATGATGAGCAGTACGAAACCAACGAGCAGCAGGCGACTGAAGAGACGTGTGAACTTGGCCGATCCAGCGAGCGACAAAGCGGGTAGTGGGGGTGAGGTGGAATGAGCGGTCATTTCAGTGTGGGGTCAGTGCCATCGCTCAAGTGGCAGGGCGCGAGTTCGATGAGCTGGTCGCACTTTTTCGTGACATCGTGATCACGCGTGGTGAGGACGACGGTCCAGGACTGGGACTTGTCGAGGATGGCGGTGGAAAGCGTGGCGAAAGAGGTGCTGTCGAGGCCGTCGAGCAGTTCGTCGATGAGCAGAAGCCGCGGACGCTGTACCAAGGCGCGGGCGAGGATGAGGCGCGTGCGCTGATTGCCGCTGAGCGGTGCGCCGCCGATCTTCAGGCGGAGATTCAGGCCCTCGGGGCGATGCAGCAGGTCATCGAGCAGGCCAACGCTGGCTAGCGCGGTGCGGATTTCGTCCATGCCGATGTCACTGCGACCCAGGCGGAGATTTTCGACGATGGTGGCATCGACGATTTCATCGCGACGCAGCAGCATCACTCTTTCTCGCAGCGCCTCCAGATACCAACTGCGCAAGTCGAGTCCGTCGATGGATATAAAGCCACCCGTGGGCTGGCGCAGGCCAAACATGATGTCGAGCAGCGAACTCGCTCCGGAGCCATGCGGACCGACGATGGCAGCGCGCGTGCCGGGCTGGATGGTGAAGTGCCGATCCGCAAAAAGAGGTGCGCCGCCATAACCAAAGGTGAGAGCGCTGGCATTGATCAAAGCGCCGCCTTTTTGCTTCGCAGGCTGTTCACCGTCCTCGCGCTCGATTTCGAGATCGAAGATGTGGCCGAGCTTGTCCATAGCGGCCATGGCGTCATACCAGGCTTCGAGTTTTTTGCCCATCTTTGCCAGCGCGGCGACGATGCTGCCCATGATCAGTTCACTAGCCACGAGCTGGCCGAGCGTGATCTGCTGGCTGATGACGAGATAGCCACCCACAGCGAGCAAAGCGGCTGCGGCAAAGACTTGCAGCGTCAGCAAGCCCGCGATCTGCCGCATGAGCACCCGGAAGTGTTTGGCACGCGCCGTGACGTAGTCGGTGGCGAGCTGGTTCGCACGCTCATAGGCCATGCCGTAGCCGCCGGGGCCTTTGAAGAGAAAGGGGAAGTGCGCGATCTCTTCATACCAGTTCACGAGGTCGTATTTCATCATCGACTCCTGGATGCTCGTCCTCACCGCACCGCGCCCGAGCAGCCAGAGGATCAAAACGATCAGCACGAGCAGCACCGCCACAAACAGCAGCAGCAGCGGGTGATAAAGCGCCAGCAGCAACATGCCGATGAGCGAACTGAAGACTAGATTCACACCATCGAGTAGCAGCAGCGAGGTGCTCTTTTGCGCGGTGACGACATCGAGAAAGCGGTTCACCAGCTCCGGCGCGTGAACGCCATCCAAAGACTCCGCTTTGACCCGCGGTAGGCGGTACGCGAGGTCCGAGGCCGTGCGCACAAAGATGCGGCGCTGGATGATATCGGAAATGTAATACTGAAAAGCGGTGACGACAGCCTGGAGCGCCAGACAGGCGAAGAGTGCCAGCGACACCACGACCAGCGCCTGCACAAACGGCTGCGACTGCCCACCGAAGGCCAGATTACTCACCACCGCATCCACCGCGAGTGGTGCGGCGAGATAGAGGATGCCCGCGAACACGGAAAAAATCAGCAGCGTGCGGATGTCCTGCTTCTCCGCCCTCAGTAGGCCAAAGAAACGCTTTGCCGGGCTCATGTGCGGGTGGTGCCCAGCGTGGGCACTCATACCATGCGCAGGCCGCTCGGGATGCACGATGCCGACCTCGACAATTTCATTCACACTCTTCAAGCCAAGCCTCTGCGCCAACGCCGTGCGCGTGATGCTGATACGATGCGTGGGGTGATCTCCATCAGTGATGCGCAAGCTGAACCAACCGGCAAAGGTGATCACCATCCATTGCGACTCGTTCTTATTCCAGATAACAATCGGCGTGTCATGATGCGCCTGCCAGATCGCCTCCGACAGCGGCACGCGCACCGGCGAGACATGCATATAAACCTCCGCCGCAGCACTGACGAGCTGTCCCAGTGGATCAGCATCCGCCTTCGCCACATTTTGCACGGCGATGCGGGCGCGCTCGTGGTCAAACTCGCTGCCCGTGATGGCGGCGAGCTGCGCGAGCAGGCTGGTAGATGGTATCGAGGTGGTGGACGGCATGGGAAGCAAATGGTGTCGCAGAATGATACTTTGACGATTTCGATGTTTCAAAGCATTGATTCGAGAATTTCTCATGAACGAACCTCACCTCAATTACCACCATCTGCGCCTGTTTTGGGAAGTCGCCCGCGCAGGCAGCCTCAAGGCCGCTGCATCGCGTCTGCATCTTTCGCAGCCGACGATCAGCGCCCAGATCAAGGCGCTGGAGACCAGCCTCGACGAGCAGCTCTTTGACCGCACGGGGCGCGGATTGAAGCTCACAGCCCAGGGGCGGCTCGTGATGGAATGCGCAGCGGAGATTTTCTCCCTCGGCACGGAGATGGTGAGATCGCTCCACGGTCAGGGCAGCGCCCGGAATCTGCGCCTGAACATCGGCATCACCGATTCACTGCCAAAACTCGTCGCGTGGCGGTTGATTCGTCCTGCGGTGAAGGCCTTTCCGAATTTGCAGCTTTCCTGTGCGGAAGGTCATCCGCAGGAGCTTCTCGGCTCCCTCGCGGCTGGCAGGCTGGATGTCGTTTTGTCCGATGAAGCCGCGCCGTCGTCTATGCCAGTGAAGGCTTTCAATCACCTGCTCGGTGAGTCGCCCGTTGTCTTCTGCGCGGTGCCTGCGCTGGCAAAGAAGCTGAGCAGGAACTTCCCCGCGTCACTCAAAGACGCCCCGGTGCTCCTGCCCGCCAGCCGCACGGCCTGGCGGCATGAGCTGGATCGCTGGTTCGACTCCCACCGCATCCGCCCATACATCGTGGCGGAGTTTGATGATGCCGCGCTGATGAAAACGGCGGCATCGGACGGCATGGGCGTTGCGCCCATCGCGGCTTCCGTCTTGAATGAGGCCGTACATCGCTACGGGCTGAAACCCGTCGGCCGACCCGTGCGTTGCGGCTTTTCCTGTTATCTGATCACCTTGGAGCGTGCGATGCGGCATCCGGCGCTGGCGGTGATCGCGGGGGAGGCGAAAAGCGTCTTCAGTCCGGCGAAATCCAAGCGAGTTACGAGTAACTTGGCCTGAAGCCTGTCAGTTCGACACTGACACCGTGGGCTGGCGCGATGCTGGTTTGGAAGTCCTCGATGAGATCGAGGATGTCGGCGTCGATGTAATCGGTGTGTGTGGCCTCGATGATCGCGGTGCTGCCACGCGGGATGGCTCGCAGTGTTTTTTCCAGAGTGGCGCGGCCGAGGAAGCTGACCTGGCTGGCCAGCTCGATGCGCACTTGGTCGCCATTGGCACCATGGACCACGGTTTGATGAACAGGCCGCCGCATATTGCTGCGGAGGATGAAGCCGATGCTGACGCCGAGACCGATGAGGATGCCGACGAGCAGGTCCGTGAGCACGATGGCGGTAATGGTGATGATGAAGGGCAGGAACTGGTTTTTGCCCTCATGCCACATCTGTTTCATGAGCTTCGGGCTGGCGAGCTTGAGGCCGGTCATGAGCAAAATGGCGGCGAGGGCGGCCAGCGGGATTTCATTGAGCCACGCGGGCACGAGCAGCACGCAGCCAAAGAGCAGGACGCCATGGAAAAAGGCGCTGAGCCGGGTTTTGCCACCGGCGTTGATGTTCACACTGCTGCGC
Source organism: Verrucomicrobiaceae bacterium (assembly GCA_031411715.1). Taxonomy (GTDB): domain Bacteria; phylum Verrucomicrobiota; class Verrucomicrobiia; order Verrucomicrobiales; family Verrucomicrobiaceae; genus Prosthecobacter. Next base: position 5,534 of record JANOBP010000100.1, read on the forward strand.
ACGATGACGCTGGTCATGGGCAGGCCGCCGATGAGGCCGGCGGTGACGTTGCCGATGCCCTGGGCGAGCAGTTCGCGGTTCGGCGGGCTGTGACGCTGCTGCGGGTCGAGTTTATCGACGGCTTCGAGATTGAGCAGCGTTTCGAGGCTGGCGACGATGGCGATGGTGATGGCGGCGGTGTAAACAGCGGGGTTCGAGAGCGCGGAGAAATTGGGGAAGGTCAGGAAGCCGAGGAAGGCGCTGAAATCCTGCGCCACGGGCACCTGGACGAGATGGGAGGCATCAATGGCCCACACGCCGCCGATTTTCCGCAGCAGCAGGCTGATGGCGACGCCGAGCACGACGACGACGAGCGGCGCGGGGATGACGCTTTTTTTGAGGGGCTTGATCTTGTCCCAGAAAATGATGAGCAGGATGGAGAAGATGCCTACCAGCGTCGCGCCGGGCTGGATGTCGAAGAACGAGGCCCACAGCTCGGTGAAGGTGTTTTCGTGGTCGGGCTGCTCAAAGGCCATGTCGTCTTCGGGATCGGCATCGTGGCCGATGAGGTGAGGAATTTGTTTGAGGATCAAAATGACGCCGATGGCGGCGAGGAGGCCTTTGATGACGCTGCTGGGGAAGAAGGCGGCAATGAAGCCGGCGCGGCAGACGCCGAGGATGATCTGGATGACGCCCGCGAGCATGACGGCGAGCAGGAAGGTGTCGAACGTGCCGAGTTTGCCGATCTGCGCGGCCACGATGGCCGTCAGCCCCGCCGCCGGGCCGCTGACGCTGGTGTGGGAGCCGCTAAGCACACCGACGAGGAGACCGCCGATGATCCCGGCCAGGACACCGGAAAACAACGGCGCATTCGAGGCCAGCGCGACGCCGAGGCACAACGGCAGGGCGACGAGGAAAACGACGAGACCGGCGGTGAGGTCTTTGATGAGGGTGGGAGGCGCGGTCGGGCTGGTGGCAGGCATAGGGAACGAAGTTGAGAGCGCACTGGTACGCTTTGCCCGTCCGTTTTGCCTCTAAAAAAATCGTCGCGACGGCAATGTGGCGGCTGCAGCCACAAATTCGGCTCGCTCACTCGTGTCGCTGACCGCCGCCCAGCGCTGATTCGATGACGCTGGCTGCTTCGGAGCGCCAGCGGATGATGATGCTGGGGAAGAGGCCGCCGAGGATGAGGAAGACGACGCAGGCAGCCAGCGCCCAGCGCTCGCGTGGGAGGGCGTCGGGCACGTCGATGACGTGCTTCGGCAGGACGCCGAGGAAGAGGGTGCCAAATAGCCGCATGAAGTTGATGGCGTTGAACGCGGTGGCAAACAACAGCGCGAGGCCGAGCCAGGGATGATTCGTGAGCGTGCCGTGGTAGATGAGATCCTCCGCGCAGTAGCCGAGCGTGCCGGGCAGGCCGATGAGTGCGAAACCGCAGACAAAAAAGAAGGTGGCGAAGCGCGGGGCTCTGACGGCGAGGCCGAGATGCCCGGCGGGATCGGCAGCGCCGCTGACGCGGACTTCGAGCGCGCGTAGGATGCAGACGAGGCCGGTGGAGGCGACGGCGACGACCATCCAGTGCAGCAGCGCGCCGGTGATGCCTTTGTCATCCGCAGTGGCGAGGCCGACGAGAATGAAGCAGGCTTGGCTGACACAGAGACGGGCGAGCAGGCGGCGCGGCTTCGTTTCCGCAAAGGCGCGCAGGCTGGTGATGAGCGCGGTGATGAGCGCGGCGACGCTGAGGATGTCCAGCGCGTGCTGGGCGGTCTGCGGCAGCGCGGTGCCCTCCGCACGCGCGATGAGCAGCGCGCCGAGATGACCGTTGAACATGAGCGCGGTGGGCAGCAGCGCGCCGTGCTCAAAGGCATGCACCATCCAGCCGTGCAACGGGAAGACGCCTTTGCGCAGGATGACGGCGAGCATGAGCAGGCCAAAGGCAAGCATGCTGGTGTGCGAGAGATCCTCGATCTGCGTGGTCTGCAGGATGATGATCCCGGCGGTCAGGGCGATGCAACTGGCGGCGAGAAAGAACTGCGTGACCTTCTGACCACGCTGCAGGCCGAACATGCCGAGCGCAAACGGCACGCTGGTGAGCCACCAGCCGACGGCGAGTGTCACGAGGTCTGCGGCGGCGTAGGCGGTCTGCGTGGCGGCAGAAATGAGCAGCATGCCCGCGAGCGCCCGGCCACCAGCATCACGTTTAGGCATGAGCAGAAGGACGATGAAGGTGAGCGCGGCATAAAACGCCATGGGCATGGCATCAAGGGCATCCGCCTCGAACCAGTGTAGTAGAGGATCAAACAAGCGCGCCTGACCGGCGGCGGCGACCTCACGCACGGCGAGCAGGAAGCTCAGCAGCGTGATGAGGGAGCTGACGAGCGCGGCGGGCCGTGGATTTTTGGCGCGCCAGGCGATCACCGCGCCGCCCAGGAGCGAACCGAGGCCGATGGTGATGAAAGGGAAGGAAAGATGGTCCATGAGGATAAATCAGAGGTCGGAATCGCCACGCGACTTGGCGGGCAGGCGCAGATCGAAAATAGCTAGCAAGCGGGCCAGATGCAGCACGGGCGCGATGACGAACCGATCGACGATGGAGTCGTAAAATCCGCGGCCGAGGGCGAGACGATACAGCCAGAGCTGCACCGGCTTGGACAGGATCGACTCATATTGCGCCCCCGTGGGCGCGAGGTGCCCACCAGCGGCCGCATGCAGGCGGTGGTGGTCATGCAGCATGGAGGGCGCGCGCAGGAACTGCAGCGTGCGCACCATGGCGTGGCCGATGATGTGGATGATGGCGAAGGTGGTCCAGCCGAGGCCGATTTCGGCGAAGATCAAGCCAAGCTGCGTCTGTGAGGCGTAGGCGAGCGAGGTCTTGGCATCCGCGCAGGTGCGGTGGACGAGTGTGCCGAGAAAAGCCGTCGTCAGGCCGATGAAAATGACGAGTCCAGTGGCGACCCACGAGGAGCGGAGGAGCGGCTCGATGCGCAGCAGCAGATACGCGCCCGCATGCACGGAGATGGCGCCGTAAAAGATGGCGCTGGAGGGCGTGGGGCCTTCCATGGCGCGCGGCAACCAGCCGCAGAACGGCCCCTGCGAGGATTTGCCGCTGGCGGCGAAGACCAGCAGCACCGCGATGATGCTGACGTCGCTGTGATTGAGATTGCTGACGTGGCCGGGCCATTCACCGCTGAACATCGCATCCCACGAGGCGGTGCCGAACCAGTGATGCGCGAGGAAGACGGCCAGCAGCAGGCACAAATCCGAGATGCGGTAGGTGCCGAACACGCGTAGCGCATTGCGCACGGGGTCAGGCCGATATTGGAAGAAACCGATGAGCAAAACGGACGTGATACCGACCAGTTCCCAGCCCGCGATGAGAAGATCGAGCGAGTTTGAGGTGAAGATGAGCAGCGCGCCGAAGCTGAACAGATGGAGCTGCAAAAAGAAACGGTGGAAGCCGGGATCACGATGCAGATAACGCACGGAGAAAGCGCCGACGATGCCAGTGAGCACGACGGTGATGCCGACGATGGGCAGCGAGAGCCGGTCGATGAGCAGCGAGAGCGGGAAGCCGTAGTGGCCGACGGTGAACCAGTAGCAGAGCGAGACATGGACGGAGGACAGGCCGCCCTGCCACATCTGCCAGGCGATCATGCCGACCACGATGGTGAGCAGCGCATAAACGCCTTTGGTAAGCCGTGACATGGAGCGCTCCGGGATGCGCCCGCCGAGCAACCAGAGCAGGCTGAGGGCGAGGAACAACACACCAGGAGTGGCGACGAGGATGAGGAGGAGTTTTTCGGGTGGCATTGGACAATGAGAATAGATCAGGCGGCTTTGGCATCAATGCGGGCCACGGGCAGATGCTCGATCTTGCCGGAGTAATACTCGATGGAGGAGCGGGCGAGCGGGAGGGGTTCTTCATCGCCTTCGAGCGGCTCAAAGACGCCGTTGCCACGGTAGATTTCGATGTGCGCATCATCGGGATCGATGGTGGCAAGGCGAATCCACCGATTGTCCAGAAACTCCGTGAGCAGCGGATTCGCGTGGATGGTGCTGAGCACGCGCGCTGGCGTGGTTTCGACGACAAAGAGGATGCGCACGGGCTCGTGAATCTCGACCATTTGTAGCGGCAGGCCGGTACGCAGATCGCCCTGGAAGCCGTTCATGATGCCAATGAGGCCGGTGACGTTGTGCGGGAGCTTGGTGCCGCAGCCGTAGCCTTCGTTATCGACGAAAGAGAAGTAATATTCGAGGCTGATGCCGCCGCAGACAGGAATGACCGCGCCAAGCACGGCAGCGAGTGCGTTGTTCTCCGCGTCCTTGGTGGCGTCGTAGCTGATGAGGAAAGCACGGCGGTCAAAGAACAGGCCGCGTGTGGTGTCACGCCGGCCGACGATGGCGACGGAGTTCGTGCAGTGACCGTACTCGGGACGCGGCTCGCCGAGCTGCTCGGCGCGATCCTGAACGTGGCGCAGGCCACTGGCGGCGTTGCGATTGGGGAGGGCGGCTTCGAAGCGGCGTGAGCGCTCATGCGCGGAGAGGGCACGTGCTTGGTCGAGGCTCTGGCGGACGCGGGCGAGATCGCCACGATGCGATTCAGGGACGAGATCGAAGTCGAAGATGTCGATGTTGTCGTTGCAGGTGTCGTGGTAGCCGCCGACGAACCAGGTATCCTCCGGGATGATGATGCCCTTGGCGCGCAGCCCTGCGCGCACAGCGGGACGATTCGCCATGGCGGCAAACAGGCGCGCATTTGGCCCACCACGCCGACCACCGCACGCGCCGCAGTCGTGTGCGGACTCGTGTGGATTGTTTAACGAGGTGCTGCCGTGACCGAGCACGACGACGATGCGCGCATGGCCTTTGTGCAGTCCGGCAGGGCCAAGCACGTTCGCCACACGGTCCACTTTTTCCTGCGTGCCAAAACCGGCCAGCAGACCAGTGGTAGCGTCCTTCGAGGCTTCGCCCTCGCGGGTGAAGTTCAGCTCGGTGCGCGGCTCCGGCAGAAAGAGATCATTGAGCTTGTTCATTAAGCGTGCGTAAGACAGCGGGCTGAGCACGCGCAACACGAGCGGAAACAAGCTGAAGAAGCCTAGGCAGGCCGTGCTGATCCAGCCACGCACGAGTGTGCGGGAGGAGATGTAGCTGTTGTGAGTGTACTTGGCCCAAGCGCGGCGCAACGACTGGCGTTTCTCATCAATGTGCGCGTGCTCCATGACGGGCTGCTCACGCACGGCATGCGCCGGTTTGACGACGACGGGGCAGAGCGAGACGCCGTGTGCGTCGTCAATGCCAGCGTAATCTATGGCGCAGCCGAAAAAGCCCGCCGCACCGTAAGTCTCAATGCTGGGATCGACTTCTTCCAGCGCACGGCGGAGCGATTCCTCGCGCTCGTCGATGCAGAAGACGGCCTGCGCGGCGAGGCGGTCACTGCGCGGCTCGGTGCGCGGCAAGGCGCGGAATTTGGCCAGCGGAATGAGGATCTGACGCTCATGACGGCGCTCGTAGGCGAGGTGCAGCAGGCGGCGGCGCTCGAACTCGTTGCAGGCGGCAAGTTCATCGCACAGGCGGGTGAAATCGGCTTCCGAAAGTGCTTTTAAGGAATCACTCGAAAGTCCGATGAGTTGCGCAGCATCAAACAGACGGGCGATGTGCGTGAGGGGGTCAACACGCGGCGGCGGAAGCTGCACTGAGCGCCAGGAGGTGGTGTTGCCAATGATGTCCTGCAGGGCAGCGACGGTGTAAGTGAGCCGCAGCGCGAGGAATTCCATGAGCGAGCAGCGCACGCGCTCATGCGGGGCCAGCGTAGGGTCCACCTCCAACTGGCGCACGATGCCCGCCCAGCCAGGCAGCGCGAGCAACTCGGCGATGATGAACTCCTCCCACTCGCCCGGAAAGACGGTGAGATCATCCAGCGCAGCGAGCACGACGGCCTCAGCATCCAGGTTTTTGGCCTCCTGGGCCAGGAAGGCGGCACGCACACCGCTGAGACGCGCAGGGAAAATCGCCAGCGCCTGCGGCATGATTTTGCGCGCGGCCTTCAGCAGCCCTTCCTCGCGCAGCGGCATGGGCCAGTAAGCGATGCCCTGGTCAAGATACGCGCCCGTGAGGCGGATGAGCGGCGGATGGATGAGCAAATCCATGTCGATGCCATGCTGCGCGAGCACGGCATCACGCGGACGCATGGGCTTTTCCACCGCTGGAGCCGACTGAGGCTTTACACGCGCAGCGCACACATCCCAGAGTGCTTGCGGTGTATCACCGGCAAGCGCACGCGCAGCGGTGGCATCGAGATCGGTGCGAAAGGCCGTGAGCCAGTCCCCTTCTTCGATCTGCCAGGATATATTCATGCCATTCACGCGGCGCACGCCGGGAATGAGCAGCGCTCGCCGGAGCTGGCGGCGGGTGAGGCGACCCGGAATGATCTCCGCGTCCGGCTCACGCCGCAGAGTGTCGTCGATGTCCTGATCGAGGATGCGACCACGTCCACGATCCTTTTGATATGCCTCCTCAGACATGTACGGCTCCGTCTTGAACAACTGCGCGGCATCCAGCACCGCCTTTTCAAACGGCTCATGCTGGAAGGCGTGCAGCGTGTTGTGATGGATGAACACGCCGATGGGACCCTGCGCAGGCAGGTAGTGCGCCGCGTGGTCGATCACATGCTTCAGGTGCTCGCGGCGGTCAGTGGGGATGGGTGAATGAGATGACACAGGATGCGGACAATGAACCTGAATCCGTGCACTGCCACCATCCCTTTGAGAGGGGGTATTGCTCCACGGTTGATGGGGATACCCCCAACCGGGGATGAGAATACCCTGCCGAGGGGATGTTTTGGCGGCGGCGCGGGTGCGATGAATAGCAGCGTCCCAAAATATCTCTCCACTCCACTATGTCCGCCCCTGCACCCATCACCACTGCCACCGGCCCCAAGCCAGTCGGCAATCTCGCCGGATTCAAAGCCCACATGGGCAAAGACATGATCTCCGGATTCCTGGTCTTCCTCATCGCTCTGCCTCTCTGCCTCGGCATCTCCATCGCCTCCGGGGTGCCGCCGATTGCGGGCATCTTCACGGCGGTGATCGGTGGCATGCTGACGCCTTTTTTGAGCAACTCGGAGCTGACCATCAAAGGCCCGGCGGCTGGCATGATCGTCATCATCCTCGGCGCCGTGCAGGAGTTGGGCTATGAAAAGGCCCTCGCCATCGGCATCGTCGCGGGGGCGATTCAGATGCTCTTTGGTGCATTTAAATTGGGCACGCTCGGTGAGTTCTTCCCCGTAGCCGCCGTGCATGGCATGCTGGCCGCCATTGGCGTCATCATCATCTCCAAACAGGCGCATGTCGCCCTCGGAGTCGCTGCACATGCCAAAGAGCCGCTTGAACTGCTCGCGGAGATCCCACACAGCATCATGAACATGAACCCCGAGATCGCACTCATCGGTGCCATCTCGCTGCTGCTGCTGTTTGGTCGCCTCTTCATCAAAAACAAGTTCGTGCAGTCCATTCCAGGCCCCATGATCGTTCTGCTCGTCGCCACGCCGCTGGCCTTCGTTTTCGACATCCAGCATGAGCACATGTACCAGTTCCACGGGCATGAATATGCCGTGAGTCCGAAGTACCTCGTCGCGCTGCCAATGAACATGCTCAATGGCCTGGCCTTCCCGGATTTCTCCGCCATCACCAGCATGGCCAGCATCAAGTGGATCGTGATGTTTGCCCTCGTCGGCACGCTGGAGTCCCTGCTGAGCGCCAAGGCCGTCGATCTGCTCGACCCATGGCAGCGCCGCACCAATCTGAACCGTGATCTGCTCGCCGTCGGTGCCGCCAACACGCTCGTCTCCTGCATCGGCGGCATCCCGATGATCTCCGAGATCGTGCGCTCCAGCGCCAACCGTAACAACGGTGCCCGCACCCGCTGGGCCAACTTCTGGCACGGCACCTTCCTCCTCGTGCTCGTCGCCAGCGTGCCGTGGCTGCTCAATAACATCCCGCTGGCCGCCCTGGCTGCCATGCTCGTCTTCACCGGGTTCAATCTGGCCTCGCCCAAGGAATTTCACCACATGTGGGCCGTTGGCAAAGGCCAGCTCTTCGTCTTCATCGTCACCATGATCGTCACGCTTGCCACCGATCTGCTCATCGGCATCGCCGCCGGCATCATTGCCAAACTGGTGCTCCATGTCATCAGCGGCACCTCCATTGGCAACCTCTTCAAACCCTCCGCTGAATTGGCACACTGTGAAGTCGCCGGTCATCCCGTCATGCGCGTGGAAAAATCCGTCATCTTCAGTAACTGGCTGCCGCTGCGCAAAAAACTGCTCGCCGTCAAGGACCCCAAAGTCACGATCGATCTCTCACGCACCCGCCTCGTCGATCACTCCGTGCTCAAGAAGCTCGAAGAAATGGCCCAGGACTGGAAGCTCGAAAACCGCGAGCTCATCATCGAAGGTCTTGATCTGCATCGTCCTGTGTCCGCACACCCGCTCGCTGCACGCGTTCTTCGTCCCACTGCCTGATCAGCTCTCATTTCATTCATCACTTCCAGTTGGTGTTGATATACAGGCGGCG
>JANOBP010000101.1:0-2338 GCA_031411715.1 Verrucomicrobiaceae bacterium
CTTAGCCCGAGGCACGATCAAAACTGGGGACAATGTGCTCGTCAATAAATTCGCATATCACTTCCGCCAACCATCACGTGGCGAAGTTTTAGTCTTTACGACCAAAAACATTCGCGGCATCGAGAACCGCGGTGATTTTGATAAACTGCAAGGATCACAGCATTACATCAAGCGTCTCGTTGGGGTGCCGGGAGATACTCTGGAAGTCAAATCGCCTCAGCTCTGGATCAATGGTCGATCTGCCGAGGAGCCAGGCATTCAACGTGTTGCTGGCATGCAGGGCGACTACAAAGGCTATGGCAACATTGAGTTACTCACTCAGGGCAAATCGGTGAAGCTTCAAGAAGACCAATACTGGGCCATGGGTGACAATAGCTACCAAAGCTCCGACAGCCGTTACTGGGGCCATGTGCCGGAGAGAAATCTCGTCGGTCCTGCCCTCTTCTGCTATTTCCCTCTTGGCAGAAATTGGGGCGTCATTCGCTAGGCTGCTCGCCTCACGCGCAGATGCTCAGATCACCGTGGTGCCCTTCGTGATCATCGCTCCAAGCTCTGGTAATTCAGCGAGGGTCTGCGCCACCGGCAAGCGCATGGCAGGCACACGAAGCCCTTGGGTGGCGACGGTTTGCTGCAACTGATCAAGCGCTTGGCTAAAGGCAGTCACAGCGGCTACTTCTTCTTCCAAATCATGCTCCAGACCGTTGAGCAGGGCCACGTGCTCATAGCGCGACTGCCATTCCACCGCGCGCACACGGTAGCGGGAGATGATTTGCCGCAGCAACTCTTCAGCACTGTGCGGCTCGGCTTCTTGCAGGACTTGGCAGGCCAAGCAGCGTGCCACATCAGCCGCGGCGGTGATGAGCCCGGGCTCTTTGACACCGCTCTGGGCGGGTTTTAGGCTGCGGTGACGATGCTCAAAGTGAAAGCCTAGATCGACTTGGCATTGCTCGTGAATGGCGAGCTGCCGATACGTTTCGCAAAGCATCGCGATCTCCAGCCCCCATCCACCAGGCAAGGAAAAGCCACTCAGCGCGGTCATATCAGCTGCGAATTCCCCGCTTAGAGGATAACGAAAGCTATCCAGATGCTCCAGCAGCGGTTTGCTGCCCAGCACATCACGGCAGGCCTGAATGATCGGAAAGATGAGCAACCGCGTGACGCGGCCATACAGCCGCTCAGACACCCTGCTGTAGTAGCCTTTGGCAAAGCGGTAACCCATGCGCGGATGCAGCAGCGGGTAACACAGCCGCCAGATGAGATCACGACTGTAATTCAAGATGTCCGTGTCATGGCTGACGACAATGCCATCAAACCCACGCGCTTGCAGGCTCGCGATGCCCATCCAGATGTTCGTCCCCTTTCCTGCAAAGTAGCCAGCCATACCGCGCTGCTCCATCATGTCATAAGCTTCGGTGAAATCCGGCCCATCATTCCAAATGATACGCGCCGCCTTTCCGCCCAGCGTTCGGCGGCAGAGCTTCACGGCAAGGTCATGTTGCGCCTCATCCATGCCGTTCATGCTCAGCACGACTTCGGAAATATAATCCATGTCCGCCGCGCGCTCGAGGATGCTAGGCAGCGCAGGGCGCTCACACTCCGCATACAATGCTGGCAGCAGCAAAGCCACAGGCTTGGCGTCCGTCCAGCTACGCAATTCCTCCTCCCGAAACGCCGAATCCGCGTGCGCGAGGTGATGTAGCGTGGGAACCCGCGCGTGCTGATAGAAGTCGGCCATGTGCGGCCCTGTTATCGCAGCACTCGAAAAGTGCGAAACGAAAATGTCGATATTTCTGCCGTTGAAACATCAATAGGCTTACTTTCATGCCACCTCGACCTTGATTCATCAAGGTGGTGGCAGAGGGGAGATTTGAACTCCCGACCAAAGGCTTATGAGTCCTCTGCTCTACCCCTGAGCTACTCTGCCAAATTTGCGATGGCTCCTGAGGTAGGGTTCGAACCTACGACCTAGTGGTTAACAGCCACCCGCTCTACCGCTGAGCTACTCAGGAATCACAATCCCTTCCAAGAAAGGGGCGCAATCAATAAACCGCCGCACTCACTGCGCAAGCATTTTGTCTGCTGAGAATCGAAGTGATTTATCCCACCGCGTTCGCCTTCACCAACTCTCCCAAAAGCCCTCGCTGGCGGTAGAAATCGACCTCCGCCTCTCCTGCGGCCTGTAAATCGGCGCGGATGGCAGCGGCGTCTCGTTCGGCGGCTACATGCTCGCGGATCAGGGCCGTCTTTCTCGACTGCAAGTCGAGGAATTGCTCGTCGACCACTGGCGTATTCGGCCATTTACCTTCCGTTTGGCCGGCTTTGAGCACTTGCTTGAATG
>JANOBP010000102.1:0-11597 GCA_031411715.1 Verrucomicrobiaceae bacterium
AAATCAAGGGAACAGCCAATGCCGTAGCGGGTGGGTGGGGTAATTTGGGCGGAGGAATCACCCAATTAGCCATGCCAGCCATCATGGCAACCATAATCGGTTTCGGATTCGTGAAGTCAGATGCTTGGCGTTTGGCAATGATTTTCCCTGGTGTTTTGATGTTGATAATGGCTTTCGTTTATTACAAATTTACCAAGGATACACCCGAAGGAAATTACGATGAAATAGACCGTTCAGTTGCTCAAAAATCAACAATTAGTTTCGGAAAAGCCGTTTCTGACATCCGTGTATGGGCATTGGCATTAGCGTATGGTTGTTGTTTTGGGGTTGAAATTACTTTTGATGGGGTAGCTGCTCTTTATTTTTTCGATACTTTCAAATTAACCGAAACCGAAGCGGGTTTTTGGGCAATGTTGTTTGGCTTCATGAACATTTTTGCTCGTGCATTAGGCGGAATTTTTGCTGATAAAATAGGAGCGAAATATGGCATGAGAGGCAAAGGAATTTTGTTAGCCAGTATGTTGGCAATTGAGGGAATCGGCATTGTTCTATTTGCTTCTTCGGGCAATTTAACGATGGCAATTATGTCAATGCTAACCTTTGCGATGTTCTTAAAAATGGCAAATGGAGCAACATTCGCCATTGTTCCATTCGTCAATCCAAAAGCCGTAGGCATCAATCGCTCGCGCTCTACATGCCTGGACGCGGCGGTGACTTCGATTCGAAAGTCGATGTCTGCGACGGTCAGTGGCACGACTTCCTCGCCAGCATCGACGACAAGAGCGTCATCCTCTGGATCGACGGCAAACAAGTCTTTGAAAAGCCCGTGCAGCCGCTCAGCGGCACTCCGAAAGCAGGCAGCATCGGCTTCGGTCGCCTCGCCGAGGGCGGCATCGGCTGCGATGGCCTCATCGACGACGTGCGCCTCTCACGCGGCGTCATGAAGCCTCGCAAAGGCAACGCGCCGCGTCTGCGCATGGACAACACCCTCGGCCTCTGGGACTTCGACAACCTCAGCGATCTCCTCCCGCCGCCCGCACCAAAAGCCGCCGAGTTCAAACCCGACCTCCCGCCGCTCAACAAGGACGACAACCAGCACTGGCAGGAGTTCGTCAACCGCGAGCGCACCTTCGACTTCTACGGCAAGCAGGCGCTGCAATTCATGAAGCAAAAGCCGCTTCCCGAACTCATCGCCCCCTTCCCCGGCATGGACGGTGGCCAACAAGGCCACTGGGGGAATCAAAACGACCAAGTAACGTGGAAAGACGGTCGCTGGGCCGCCAGCGATCTCGGTAGTGTCTTCAGCGGTGTTTTTAAAGGCGCCGGCGTGACCGTGAACAAAGGCGTATGCGTGCGCACCGGCGACAAAGCTGCCGTTTTTGATCCTGAGCGCATGGCGTGGCGCTTGGAATGGTCGGGAGGCTTCATCAAGCTCAACGACAACCGCCACGGCTTCATGGCCGGTGCGCCGATGGATGGCAAAGTCATCTCCAAAGAGGAAAAGAAGCTCCCCGGCACCTACCGTGGCTTTTTCCGTTGTGGCAAAGAGGTCACCATCATCACCAGTGAGACCGAATTGCCAAAACCAGCCGCAGCCCAATGGCCTCAGTGGATCGAAACCAAAGGCGAACTCGGCACGCAGTCACCGTTCGCCACGGATCGCATCACGATCCCGTTCGAGAATCCGTATGGCACGCTGTTCTTCATCACCGCGCATGACTTCTTCAGCGATGGCACCGCCGCCGTCGCCACAATGACCGGTGAGGTCTGGCTGGTGCGCGGCATTGACGACAAGCTGGAAAAACTGCGCTGGAAACGCTTTGCCACCGGCCTGCATCAGCCGCTGGGCATGAAGATCGTGAAGGACAAGCTGTACGTCCTCGGTCGCGATCAAATCACCTGCCTGCACGACCTGAATGGCGATGACGAAGCTGATTTCTACGAATGCGTGACGAATGCGATGCAGACCTCGCCCGGCGGTCATGATTTCATCGTCGGACTCGAAACTGACAAAGAAGGCCGTTGGTATTTCGCCTCCGGCAATCAAGGTCTGTGCAGAGTGGATCAGTCCTCTGGACTGAACAAATCAGGCCAGAGGCCTGAACCACAAATCCTCGCCACCGGCTTCCGCAATCCAAACGGCCTCGGTCTCTCGCCGGATGGACGTTTCATCACCACCAGCGTCCAGGAAGGTGATTGGACGCCAGCCACCTCCATCTGCCAGATCGAACTCGATCACAATCTCGGCGCGCACTTCGGTGCCGGTGGTCCAAAGAACGGCCAGCCACCCGAACCCGTACTCATGTACATGCCGCGTGGCGAGGACAACTCGGCGAGCAGCCAGGTCTTCATCACCAGCGAGAAATGGGCCTCACTCAAAGGCGACAACAACCTCATCCACCTCTCTTCCGGTGGCGGCAGCGCGTGGCTCATGATGCGACAGCAGGTGAAAGGTCACTGGCAAGCTGCGGCGGTCAAAATCAGTGGTAACTTCGACTCCGGTCCGCAATGCGCACGCTTCAATCCGAAGGACGGCCATCTCTATGTGAATGGCATGCAGGGCTGGGGCAGCTACACGCCGAAGGACGGCTGCTTCCAGCGCGTGCGCTTCACCGGCGGCGACAAACCGGTGCCCGTCGGCTTTGAAGCACGCGACAACGGCGTGCTCCTCCGCTTCAACCAACCGGTGAAGGACGCGGATGCCGCCACCTGCTTCGCCCAATGCTGGAACTACAAATACGGACCGCAATACGGCTCGCCCGAGTATTCTGTGAAGTATGAAGACACACCCGGCCATGACCCGCTCGAAGTCCGCAGCGTGCAGAAGCTCGATGGCGGCAAGACGCTCTTTCTCGAAATTCCGCAGATCGTCACCGCCAGCCAAATTCATCTCCATGTGAGCACCGGCCACGACATCTTCCTCACCGCGCATGCTTTGGCCGAACCCTTCATCGACTTCCCCGGCTACGCTAAGATCGCCAAAACCAACCACGCCGCTCAAATTGGCCTCGAAGCCCCGAAACCGACCAAACCCAACCCTTGGGCGAAAGGCGAAGGCGGGCACGAACTCGTCATCGAAGCCGCTTTGGGCCTCCAATACGTCCAAAAGCAACTCAAGGCCAAAGCGGGCGAGAAACTCACCATCGTCTTCAAAAACCCCGACGTGGTCCCGCACAATTGGCTCCTCGCCAAACCCGGTTCACTCCAAAAACTCGGCGACAAATGCAATCTCATGATCACTGACCCACAGGGCATGCAGAAGCACTACGTCCCCGACAGCGCCGACGTCATCGCCTACACCGACATGACGAACTCGAAAGGTGAGTTCACCATCCACATCACCGCGCCGAAGGAAAAAGGTGACTACCCCTACCTCTGCACCTTCCCTGGCCACTGGATGGTCATGAACGGCGTGCTGAAAGTCGAATGACGGAATGCATGCGCATGGCTCGTATGATGCAGCCATGATTCGATGCGTTTTGTTTTTGATGATGGTGGTTTCGCTGCGTGCTGCTTTGCAGGAGACTTGGGAGTCTGGTTACACCAAGGACGATGCCACCGGCTCGCAGGTGCTTGGTTATTGGAACTTTGACGCTGAATCGAAGGGACTGGTGCTGCAAGGCGCGGTGCTGAATCCCAAGGGCAAGTTTGGCGGCGCGTTGGAGTCGTTTCCGGGTTTTCCAGTGGAGGATAAACGTCACGCAGCAGTGGTTTCGGCGAAGCCGGTGAAGGGTGCGTTCACACTGGAGATGTGGATCAAGCCCAAGGCGGAATTTGAGCCGAAGCTGCGCTGCTTCTTGCTGGATAAGAAATACGTCGATCACACGGACTATCAGTGGCAGATCGGTGAGGCGGACAAAGCGGGCCTGCGGCGCATGTGGGTGACTCTAGGCTTTGGTGCGGAGTCGAAGACGATCACTTCGCCCGCGCTGAAGCTGGTGACGGATGCGTGGCAGCATGTGGCCTTCACGTATGATGGTGCGGGCGAGGGTAAGTTTTATCTCAACGGCGTGGCGGCTGGCGGGATGAAGCTCAGTGGCTATGGAGCCATCGTTTCGGGAACGAAACCGCTGAGCATCGGTGATCGCCTAGGCAGCAACTACGGTGGCTTCCCAGGCTTGATCGACGAGGTGCGCATCTGTGATGGCGTGCGTAGCTTTGAGCGCGTGATGATGCAGATCATCAGCAGCCGACAAGTGTGGCGGCGCATGGAGCCGTCGAAGCAAGTCGATGTCGTGGTGACAAATCTGCGACGTGAGATGATGCAGGCGGCAAATTTGACCGTGAGTTTTGGCGGCAAGGACGAGAACTTCATTGTTCCAGATCTGGCGGCCGGTAAATCCTTCACGGCGAAGTTTACGGTGAATACCGCACTGAAACCCGAGCACTACACGCTACGTGCTCGCTTCTCCGTGGGCGATTACACAACGGAGCAGACGACCGAGTTTGAAATCGTGCCGCGCCTGACTCCACGCATGCCGGTGGTGATGTGGGGCGCGGGTGGTGATGAGATTGCGCGGCTCAAGGACATCGGTTTCACGCATTTCGTCGGCATGAGTGCGCTGGCGGCTGATATCTGGAAGGAGAAGAAGGTTTTGCCACCGGGAGCACCAGAATACATCGCGCGAAATCGTGGCTATCTTGATGAAGCATTGTCAAACGGGCTGGAAGTGGTGGCCAGCATGTCTCCAGCGAGTGTTTTGGAAAGCGATGCGAAAAACCTGCGCGTGGATCGAGCCGGGAAGCCGTATGCGCGACAAGATATCAGCGCCGCAGGGCCTGAATTCGCAACCTTCTTCAGAAACGTGGGCCAGAGCATGGCGAAGGCGTATGGCGATCACCCTGCGTTCACATCAGCGTTGATCGACTCGGAGGTGCGAGATGCCAGCGCGCCGAGTTTCAATCCTGTGGATGTGGCAAACTACCGTAAGTTCGCGAGCGCGGACATTCCAGCGGAGGTGGTGACGCGTGGCGGAGTGGATTGGTCGAAGCTGAAGGATTTTCCAGCGGATCGTGTGATCGCCGATGATCATCCGATTTTGAAATACTACCGCTGGTTCTGGACGGTGGGAGATGGATGGAACGGACTGCACAGCGCACTGCATACGGGCCTGAAAGCAGCGGGCAGGAAGGATTTATGGACGTTCTTTGATCCTGCGGTGCGACAGCCGAGCATCAGTGGTGCTGGGGGCAGTGTGGATGTGATCTCGCATTGGACGTACACGTATCCAGACCCACTGCGCATCGGTATGTGCGCAGATCAGTTGTTTGCCATGAGTGCGGCGAGCGGGAAGCAGCAGCGCGTGATGAAGATGACGCAGCTGATCTGGTATCGCTCACAGACGGCTCCGATGGAAAGCAAGGCCCCGGGGGATGTGGTGGCGTGGCAGGACCATGATCCTGATGCGGCTTACATCACCATTGCACCCATGCATATAAAGGAAGCACTGTGGACGAAGATCGCGCGGCCGATCCAGGGCATCATGTATCACGGTTGGCAGTCGCTCGTGCCCACGGATGGCACCAGCGCGTATCGCTATACGAACCCAAGCACGGTGCATGTGCTCAAAGACTTGATTCATAACGTGATCGAGCCACTGGGGCCGACATTGATGGCGATTCCAGATGAGCGCAGTGAAGTGGCGTTCCTGGAGAGCTTCACCTCGCAGATGTTCGCGCGGCGCGGTGGTTATGGCAGCAACATGGACTGGGCTGCTGATGTGTGGCTGGCGCTGCAGCATGCGCATGTGCAGACAGACATCATTTATGAAGAAACGCTGCTTAAAACCGGCCTGAGTGGCCGCAAGGTGCTGGTGATGCCGTATTGTGATGTGTTGACGAAGTCCGTGGTCACGCGAATCGCCGATTGGCAGAAAAAAGGCGGCAAAATTGTAGCGGACGAGTTTCTCTGCCCGGCGCTGAAGGCTGATGTGGTGCTGCCAAGCTTCAAGCGCGTGAAAAAAGCCGACGAGGATAAGGCACGCGTGCTGGAACTCGCCAAAACGCTCACTGCCCTGCCGCAGCGTGCTACGTGCAATAATCCCGAGATCATCGTGCGCACACGCAGGTTTGGCAATGCGCTGTATGTTTTCGTGGTGAATGACCGGCGTGAATTTGGCAGCTACGTCGGCCAGCATGGGCTGGTGATGGAGAACGGCCTGCCAAGCAGCGGCGTGGTGAGCGTGAAGGCGGAGGAAGCCAATGTGTATGAGCTGACGGGCACACAGTTCATCATGCCAAAGCGCGGTGAGGATGGCAGCATGAGCTGGCCGGTGGATTTAGGACCGTGCGATGGCCGCATTTTCATGATCACACCGAAGCCGCTGCTCGGAATCAAGCTGGAGGTGCCTGAAACTGCCACGGTGGGCAATGTGGCCAAAATCAGTGCTCACATCACCACGACACAGGATGCGCCGACAAAGGCCGTGGTTCCCGTGCGCGTGGACATCCGCGATGCGAGCGGGAAATCAGCGGAAGGCAGCGGCTTTTATGCGGCGGAGAATGGGATCATCGAATTGCAGCTCAACATCGCCCCCAACGAAGATGTGGGAACCTGGGAGGTGCGAGTGAGAGAACTGGCCAGTGGGATGGAAGCGCGAAAGTGGATGCGACTGAGCGCAAAATGAAGCGCTGTCCGCCGTTATGTGCTGCTCATGATTTCACGCTCACTTTGCTTCCTACTAATCGTTTCCTTTTCACAAGCTGGTAATTGGCCTCAGTGGCGCGGGCCTGGCGCGCAGGGCCATGCGACGGCGAAGGATCTGCCGGAGACATTTAGTGAGACGAGCAACGTGGCATGGAAAACCGTGCTACCAGGCCGTGGCCACTCGACGCCGGTGATGGTGGGTGATCAGATTTGGCTGACAACGGCGGTGGAGAAAGAAGCGACGCCAGAAGAGGCTGCTAAACGGCTGAAAACCAACACGGGTGATCAACCCGTGGTCGTGCTCGATTCCGTGAGCCTGCATGCGGTGTGTGTTGACCGAAGCAACGGAAAAATCATGCACGACCTCGAACTGCTTCAGGTCAAGGAGCCTCAATGGGCGCATCAGTTGAATAGTTACGCCTCACCGACGCCACTGCTGGCGAATGGGAGGCTGTATGCGCATTTCGGTGCGTTTGGAACGGTTTGTCTCGATGTGAAGACGCTCCAGGTGCTGTGGAAAAACGAAGAACTGAAGGTCATGCACGAGAACGGGCCTGGATCGACTGCTGTGCTGTGGAAGGATCGGCTGATCGTACATTTTGATGGCAGTGATGTGCAGTTCATCGCCGCATTCGATGCAGAAAACGGCAAGGTGGCGTGGAAGACGGCTCGTAGTGGGAAAATGAATGAGCGCGGCCAGTTACGAAAATCCTATGTCACACCGCTGATCGTCACCATTAACCATCAAGCGACCGTCGTGAGTTCGGCAGCCGACAACATCTATGGTTATGATCCCGCGAGCGGCAAAGAACTGTGGATGGTGCCTTATGGTGAGTTGGGCTTCCCCATGTCCACCGTGCCGGTAGCGGATGATCAGCAGATTTATATCAGCACCAGCTTTGGCAAAGCTCAGGTCATCGCCTTGAAATACGCTGGTGTGAAGTCACCGGAGATCGCATGGCGGAACAACAAGAACGCGCCCAAGATGTGCTCGCCCATTTTACACAACGGCCTGCTTTTCTGTATGGATGATGGCGGCATCCTGAGCTGCCTGGATACGAAAACGGGCGAAGCCATCTACCGTGAGCGACTTGGAGGCAAATTCAGCTCCAGCCCCATCCTTGCAGACGGCAAGCTCGTCATCGCGAGCCGAGAGGGTGTGGTCAGCATCGTCGATGCGTCGCGTGAGTTTAAACTCCGCGCTCAGAACACACTCGACGGCGCCATCATGGCCAGCCCTATCGCGGATGAAGGTGCGCTGTTTGTGCGGACGGACAAGGCGCTGTATAAAATCGGGAAGTGAGGACACCCGGTGCGATGCCTACGATGTTATTTTGATGCAGGAGCCTGTGCTCCAGGGGCTGTTTTTGTCTTTGTCTCTCGCGGCTTTGGCTCGATGGAGGTCGGCTTGAACGTCGTCAACTCAGGCAGGGTGGTCTTCACGCCATCGGCGGGAACATCGAGTTTGGCGGTCCAGATAATGCCGTTGAGGATGTAGCGGCGGAGATCTTCGATTTTCCAGTTCTTGAAGAAGTGTGGCATCACCACGGCGAAACCCCGACCGGAATCAGCACGCTCCACGCACCATGAGACTGCCTCCGCCTTCGGCGCATCGGGTGGCAGCATGGAGGTGGCGAGCACGGTAACACTGGCCGCTGGTGGTCTGAAGTAGTTATTGGTGTAGGGTTCATCGTTTAGGGTGAACTCCCGGCATCCGCGCCAGACGGAATGCTGCGGTGCGGCAGGCGTGATAGTGGCGGCTGGAAAGATCTTCGCGAAGGATTCATGATGTTTGCAGGAGCGGTTGGCAAAGTAGCCGCCCATCCAGCGCAGCAGCGGATGATCGCCATCGGGCTTCACATCCTCGCCGAGCAGACCCGTCGCGTAATGCACGCAAACGATACCACAGCCTCGCTGCATCATCGCTTCGAGATCGGCTAGGTTTTGCCCAGCGTTGGGCAGCCGATTCGCGGGAAAGGTGTCCCCTGTGAAGACCACGGTGGCTGCGGCATCACGCAAGGCCTTGTCTGGCCATGCATAGACGATGTCGGCCTTCACGCCGGGTAAGTTGGTGATGTTTTCGAGGCAATGCTGGATCAAGCGACCGCCCGCAGCAACCTCGTGCGATCCCGGAGGATGATTGCTGGGGCCGACAACGATGAGGACATGCGCCGAACCGGCGGCGAAGGCGGATGCGGTGAAGATCAGGAAGCCAAGGAGTTTCATGAGAAAGATATGGGGGTGCCGGGTTTCACTTCACGTCACGCACCATGCGAATGTCGATTTCGCGTTCGACATACTTCCACTCTTCCGTCGTGCGCAGCTCGGCGACCATGTCTTCAAATGCGGAAGAGTCTGCTCGGGTGTAATCGAACAGCGTGATGAAATCAAAGGGCTGCGGCTCGGCAAAATCACGGCAGTGATGCAGGCGGCGGGCGATCCCGGGCAGATACTTCATGCCGATTTTCACATGATGAGAACTCTCCTCAAAAATGGCGCGTCTCTCGTCCTGCGTGAGCGCCCACCATTTGGCGCTCTTTCGAATCGGGATCAGCGCGGCATGAGTGGCCTCCCGCCGGCCGATGGTGACCTGCTTGGCCGCGAGCTGGTCTTTCTCCGCACGCGTGATGTAGCGCTCGTTGCTGGTGAGGCCGCTGAGCTTCCACAGCGCACCATCCGGCAACTCCTTCACATCACCGATGACGATGTCCAGCCGCTTCACGGTTGGTAGCGGCTCGCCGATCACGGTTTGGCGCGCGGTTACCTGCCACGCGCCTGAGTTGCCACCGACGAAGGTGAAGAGTCGTGGATTGACGAAGGTCTGCATGGCGGTGGTGTCTTTGGCATGGATGGCGGCTTGAAAAATCGCGCTGGTGATGAATCCCACGCCGGTCATCCGGCTCAGGAAACGCCGCCTGCCAAGCGGCTGTGTTATTTGGATGGATTCGATGTTTTTAATGTCCGGTTGATCTCGCATGAGCAGCTCATCTATCACTTTCTTCCGAGGGTCCGTCCATCTTTTTAGTTTTGCTGTGACCCGTTCGACGGCGTGGTCACTTCGCCGCCTTTTTGCTCTTTTTCTTCTTTTTGTCCACCTTGCGATCCGGATCGCCATTCCAGCGCTGATCTTCCCAGCGCGGTGGCTGCATGCTTGCATTCCACTTGTCGAAAAGAGCAACGAGTTCGGTTTTCTTCGCCGGATTTTCAGCGCTGAGGTCATTTTGCTCGCCGGGATCGGCGGGGAGGTTCACGAGCATCGGTTCCATGTCTTTGGAGGCCTTCACGAGCTTCCAATCGCCCTGGCGGACGGCGTGCTGGACGCCGAAGCGGAAGTAAAGCTCACGCGGCGCGAGCTTGTCGGCCTTGCCTTCGAGCAGCGGGAGGAGGTTCACGCCATCGAGCTCGACACCGGGCTTTTCAGCATCGGCTGCGGCGAGCGTTGTCGGCAGCACATCAAGCTGAATCACAGGATCATTCATCACAAGACCTCCTGGCACGCGGCCTTTCCACTGTGCCATCCAAGTCACGCGGATGCCGCCTTCCCAGACGAACCACTTGTGACCTCGTAGGCCCATTTGCTCTGAGATTGGTGAGGCCCCGCCGTTGTCGCTAATGCAGAAGATGAGGGTGTTTTCTTCCAGCTTCAGTTCGCGCAGTTTTGTCATCACGGTGCCGATGGCTTCATCTGCCTCACTGATGAGTGCCGCGTAGGCTTGTTCACGTTTGTCGAGATTCTTGAACTTTTCCAACCACGCTGGTGAAGCGACGATTGGCGAGTGGACGGCATTGAAGGACAGGTAGAGGAAGAACGGCTTGTCTTTATGGGTGTCGATGAAACCGCAGGCTTCGCGAGCATAAATGGGTGAGGTCACTGGCGCGCCTTCGAGTTCCTTGATCAGTTCATTGCCACGATAAAACGATGGTCCTTTGCCTTCACCAAGATTGCCGACGGTTCCCATGGCAAAATCGAAGCCGCGCGAGAGTGGCATGAACTTCGGATCCGTGTCCCCGAGGTGCCATTTGCCGACGATGCCTGTGGTGTAGCCTGCGGGCTTCAGATGCTGCGCCATCGTCATCTCACTCAACAGCAGCTCGCGCCCCTCCTTGGTTGGATTGGCATCATGTCCTGTCCGCGCCTGATAGCGTCCTGTCATTAAGCCGACACGTCCCGGCGAGCAAACACAACCGCTGGAATAGCCATTCGTGAAGCGCACTCCATTGGCTGCGAGTGCATCCATGTTCGGCGTTGGTGCCAGCTTGCCGCCATAAGCCCCCGGCTGTGCCCAACCCATATCATCGAGATAGAAGATGAGGATATTCGGCTTTGCCTGCTCTACTGCGTGGAGGTTCGTGAGCAGCAACGAGGAGAATGCGAGGATCAGCTTTTTCATGGATGCGCCATGAAACGATGGAGGCCCCCTCATCTGACAGAACATTTAACCTTTGATCAAAACTCGGTCCGAGTCGGCTTGCCGCCACTTTTGGAGGTGAGTTCGATCCAGTCGATTTCAATCGGTGTCTCTTGCATTGGCAAATAGAGTCGCACGATGCCCAGGGGACCTTCGGCGGTGAGTTCGGCGGTGATTTCTTGCCAATCGCTGCTTTGAAAGGTGAACTCTGCTCGTTTGGCTTTGCCTTCGGTCCCGTTCGCAAGCCAGTCGACGTGACTGCTGCCGACTTTGGCCTTGATGCGAAATTTTACCGTGCTGGGGCCGCTGTGTTTACTGGCAGAGAATCCGAGGAAGCAGGTGTCGCCGATGTTGGTGATGCGCAGGATTCCCTTTTTGACGGACGCTTTGCAATCACGGGCCTTCCAGCCTTGTAGAGCGGGATCGCTATCATCTTTGCCTTTGGCTGCGGACTTCGCGGGTGCTTTGGCTTTACCCTTCGGTTGCTGTTTGCCTTCGAGTTCGGGGTGATACTTCGATGGGTCAAACGCCGGATTCGGCAC
>JANOBP010000103.1:0-8345 GCA_031411715.1 Verrucomicrobiaceae bacterium
AATCAGATCGAAGGCAAAACCATCTGCGCCTTCGGCGAAGCCGCCTCCTGGCCCACCCAGAGCTTCATCAAGAAATTCCGCGACGAACTCAAAGGCGACTGCAAACCCGACCTCGCCGGTAAGATCGTGAACTCCGAGAGCAAAGTTGCTGCGGCGGGTCTCTCAAGCTGATTTCGATGAGCGACCGTTTGTCGAGTTTCCGTCGATGGATGGTCGTGCTGGTCATTGCAGCGCTAGCATCTTGGTATGTCGTCTCGACGAACATCAAGAAAGCGATCGACTACCCTCTTTGGAATAACACCATGTTCATGGTCGGCAGGCTGTCCGAAAACCTCACGCCAGAATATGTAGCATCCAAAATGGGTAAATCCGGGCCGCCACAGGAAACCACCATCCTGCGCACCGACTGGCAGTATGACGAGAAGATGATCGAGGCCATCGACATGAAGCGGAGTAAAGCCACACCGAATAAAGATGGCTGGGGTTCACTCTTCTACATCATCTGCGACTTCAACAACGACGGCAAAGTCCCCAACCCCGAACTGCTGACGGTTCCTCCCAAGCCAGGAGCAACCCAAAAAGAACTCTCCACAAGCATCGCCATCTTCTCAGCCGGACCTGATGGGGACCCGGCGACTTGGGAGGATAACATGCCTCCCCGAATGACGCGATAGCATTGGGGAAAGGCCGACAATTCGTCGGCTTTCATTCTGGTCTCGACAGGTGAATCATCTTTCGGCTAGAACTCGCTCAGATCTCCAGCACCCGCAACGCGTCCACGATCTTCATCGTCCCCTCCTCTCAAAGTCTCCCGTCTCAAAGTCCCCCCTTCTCCGGCGCAGCCGTCTCCCCTCGTCCAACCAGCGGCCCATCCAAAGCCTTGCCCCACGGCTCTCAGGCATCGACTCCAGCTCCTTTCTTTATTGCCAAGGTCGTTGGCGTAGTGGCTACGGTAGTTTGGGGGGATGCAACAGGCCGATGACGGACTGAGAATCATGCATTGCGACACGATATCGACGCGGTAGCACTTCCGTCCCCCTCAATTCATGAACAACCAGAAGTGCCCTACCGACACCCAATTCGAGGAACCCGGAGGGCAGAGCCGCCGATGACGCGAATGGAGCCGACAGAGGTTGTGCTGCGCTGGCACACGATCAGTGGACAGAACCTCCGGAGGAGACCAAAGGCCGTCATCAGCACTGCCATCCGAGAGTTCTAAAAGCCGCTTATTGATCAAAGTCAGCCAATGCGGGAAGGCCTCTTCTTGGACATACGCGATGATCAACGCGTTTTCGTTGTTTGGTCCGTGGAGGCCATGCTTGAAACGCTCGATGGCTCCGGTGCGGTGGCCTGTCAGGCCATGGACGTATTCACAGTCGCTCCGACGTTTGTCGGGCGGAGTGGGGAGGCGTTTGCACTCGATGGGGAGAAGCTGAACAAAGTCCTCATAGTCGCGGCCTTCGACGGTGATCGTGCCGGGCACCATGACGCCGATGTCAGTTCGGCGTGATCCAGCTTGAATGCCTTCTTGGACAAAACGGATGGAGTCGAGTCCTCGATGCCGTGCTGCATCATCGAGATGAAGGCAGAGACTTTGATTCAGCTTGGGCTCGTCTTGGAAAGGCGGCCTCAGGGGCCTATCCCGCCACACGAGTAGCTCTTGTTCGATCAAACCGACGATGGCGTGATGAAAGGCGTCCGCATCCAGCAACTCAGCATCGGGATTGCCGACGTAGGGAGGTGAGTGCTGTTCGTCGGCGATCATAACGTCGTTTCAAAAGCCTAGGGCACGGAGATCCGCCAATGCCTCGTCCGCATCGCGGAGGGCGATGGACTTCAGCCAATAACGAAGGCGGTCGGGCTTGATTAGGAAGAGGAAGGGTCCGTCGAAGATGCGCAGGATGCGCACCGTGGTGAGCGAGGTGCTCTTCTTGGCCCGCAGGAGCTTGGTGAGCTTGTCGTTCAGGCTCTCCGCATCCGTCCAATCCGGCTCTTCTTTGCCAAAGACGAAGGGCTGGCAACTCACCCCGGCCCATGACTTCACCGGTAGAGGTCGCAGCTTCTTGTGAACGGCGTTGATCTGCCGGGTGAAGACACGCGCAAACTCTTGATGATCTTTGGCCTTCGCCTCTCGCATCATCTCAGCGTCATCACCGAGGCGCTGGAAGTCCCGGTAGTAGTCAAAGGCATCGCTGAGGATGATCTTGTCGTTCTCGGTGAGGTCGAGGTCGGCTTCGTCGGCGGGAAAGGGGAACTCATCAATGTCCGATTTGTTCAGCGCAGTTGCCTTCTGTAGCCCGGCCTTACCACTCGTTAATGCCAGCCATCCGCTATAAACAGCGCGCGTTTGGGTCAGCCGTTCAAAAAAACGAGCGTGCTTTTGTGCATCTCTTCCTGCGCACGCTATGCCAAGAACTTCGGAATCATAAGTGATGCATCCGTCATGCCATCGTGCCATCTGAAGCAGGTCCGTTTGCCGAATCAGTATCACTGGTGGTTGGTATCTCGATTCCGGCCTTGGCCATTGGAAATACTTTTCAGTTTGTTTGGTGATCAGCGAAGGATCAACAGAACCATCGGAACGGATCGCCTTTGCAGGAACAACCGGACGATCATACAGATACTCGATGACTTTCTTCGCTTCGATAGGCTGACTGCCTGAAACGAGTGCTGCACAATCTATTACAGTCTGACGCTCATCTTGCGTGAGCTTGCTGGTATCGAGTGGAGCCCCATCACATAAGACATTCTTTAACGAATCAAGCTCGGCACCTGCCACCAGCTTTTGCTGAGGTTTATCGATCACTTGCTTTCCAGACGGATCGAAGATTCGGATGTGCAGGTTCTCTCCGACTTTCGCGACAAGCACAAGAGCTTGGCCCGTTCGTGGCAGTGATTCCAAACCGGGGACCCGTGTCAGTTGAAGCTCATAGCCATCGGGAGTCCCCGCCATGAAACCTTCCCCATAGTCCCATCCCTGCTCCTTCACATACTCCTTCAGCGTTGGCAGCTTCTTCAGCCGCTCGACGAGACTTACCGTCCGGCCGCCACCGAAGAGGTTGCAGCGCCAGACGAAGTCCTGGGTCATGACGACATGGCGTGGCAGCCAGTGCATGTCGTAGTAGTCGAGTTCGAAACTCAACTCGGCCTGGGTATGAACCGTGCGGCGGAAGATGGCGTGAAGGATGGAGCGCTTGGGCTGCGGCTGGCGTGCCTCGGCCATGACGACGACGACCTTGGGGTCTTTGAGGAACATCCCTCGGATGGGCGTGAAATCGAGGATCTGACGCACGTTCCAGCGTTCGAAGATCGCCCGGCGAAAGCCGATGCTGCGGCGGTTGTAGAGAAAGTTGTCCTTCTGAATGAGGCAGATCAGGCCATCGGGCACGAGGGCAGCCATGCAATGATGCATGAAGAGATAGGCCGACTGACGGTCCGGCAGGCTTTGCTTGCCGTGAGCCGCGAGATACTCGTCGTAGGCCTGCTCGGTGGTGCCCACCTTGGAGGCTGAACCAAACGGGGGATTTCCCACCGCCACTCCGATGTTCCGCGGCAGCTTGTTTTCGCGAGCCTGCTGGAAGAAGCAGGTTTCGATGAGTGTCTTGCCTTTGAGCGTGGGGAAGAGTTTCTTTGTCTTGAAGATGGCTTCTTTGGGCAGTTCCTCACACATCGCGAGGCAGAGACTGAATGCGGCCAACTCGACGGCGTAGCGATCCACATCCGTGCCACCGACGCGTTGCATGAGCTTCCGCAGCACTTCCACGGAGGGATTTTCCCAGCCGTTGTTTTTGCGCCAGTGCAGGACCAGACGCTTGAAGGCCTCGACCAGGAAGACGCCAGAGCCGCACGAGGGATCAAACACGATCTCACTGCGCTCTTCCAGCCGATCCATGCGGTCCAGCGAGAGCGCTTCCTCCAGCATCAGGCGAGCAAGGAACGGCGGGGTATAAACACAGGTGGTCTTGTCCTCGACGAAGAGCTGGTAGATGTGACTGATCAGTTCCACTGGCAGATCGTGGAAGGAGTAGAGCCGCCAAAGGGTCTGCTGGCCGCCGGGCTCGGTCACGCCCTCGATTACCTCCGCGAACTTCTTGAGATAAGGTGTCTGTCGAAGCTGCTGCTTCTCGTCCTCATCCAAAGAGAAGACGTTGCCATTGAAGCGCTCCGTTTCGAGGTAATGCAGCAGTTTGATGAGCGCTTCAGCATCGCTGAGCACATGGAAGAACTTCTCCGCGTCCGGTTTGAATCGCGCAAAGAAGCCAGCCTCCAATTTGAAGACTTCACGGTCTTCCAGGTAGGCAACCAGCAACGAGATGATGAGCAGGCGGCGGCGCAAGTTGGCCGCCAAACGGCTTTCCTTGGCGAGCTGCTTGTCCAGAGCTTCGACATGCCCGAGGATCGTCTTGTGAGCGGAAGCGTCAGACAGAAACTGCTTCGCGATACTGCGGTCATCCCAGAGAGTGCCGTTCGCCAGCCGCCGCATGTCCCACCAAGGTTTTTCTTCCAGTTCCGCTGTGATGTCAGCCGCCGTGCCGATCAGTTGAATCGAATCGTGCGGGGCATACTGAGGGTGCTCTTTCTTGGTATCGAAATCAGGTTTGTGTGCACAGCGAAATACATCCACGCGCCCTGGCAGACGCCGATAAACCAAGGGAACGGCTCCCCAGCTCCACAACCGACGATGCAACTCGGCAAACTGCTCGTTCGATCTCGATCTGTCTTTGCCAGCATCATCAAACACCAAGGCCTCAGGCACCGTGGGGCGTCCAGGCCGCGAACGGAAAAAGACGTGGGTGGCTCCAAACTGGTTCGCCGCCTTTTCGACAATGACACGAGCATCGGCAGGTAGTTTCGAAACCCGTGCCGAATCAGCAACCGCAATCAACCCGGACTCTGCCAGCGGCAGAGTCGTGCGGCCTGTTTGCCAGAAGGCGATGTAGTCAGCGGCGTTCAATTCACCAATTGTTAACAGAGTAGAAACTTTTGCTCAAGCCTCGATCATTCACGGAACACGATTTCCGATGAATACAGATGCGATGCACTGGATGGTGGGGAACTTCTCCGTGCCGCGTGTCTTGGCGACGAGATCGATGCCGGTGTCCTTGGCCTTGATGCCGAACTTAGGCGTGCCGATGGCTTTGGCCCAGTCGGCGAAGAGGCATTACCTGCGGGATGACGTGTGCAAAATCTCCCTCATGGAGGCGGAGCGACGCAGCGGGCGGTGCCACCAGTTCTGGAGCAAGGTGGAGCGGGGCGGGTCGCATCCCAGCAGCCACAAAGAGGTGTGCCTGGCCAGCGCGCGGCGCGTGCGCCCGCATGTGTTCCATCGCCTCACAGAACGCTGGCTGCGGCTGGGCCGCAAACTCAAGCTGCTGCTGCAACTGCTGCCGGTGATCGAGCCCGCCGAGACGGCTGCGCCGGGGCGTAACTCTATGCCCGTTTTCAGAGTCGCGTTTCATGGGACACTGCGCCCATGAACCGCAGCGCCATTCTCCACACCCTGAGCCGGAAACTCGGACGCAGCATGCGCCCTGCCGATGCTCAGGAGGTGGCGCTCCCTGACCCCACGTCAACTCTTGACGCGACCTGCGGGAAGCTCGGCTGGGTGGCGTCAACTCTTGACGCCACCTTGGGGGGCTCCCCCGACCCCGCGTCAACTCTTGACGCCACCTTGGGGAGCTCCCCCGACCCCGCGTCAACGCTTGACGCCACCTTGGGGGGCTCCTCCGACCCCGCGTCGACTCTTGACGCCACCTGCGGGAGTCTCCCCCGACACGCATCGACTATGGATATGAGAATGCGGAGCTTCCCCCGGCCTGCGCCGACTATGGATATGAGAATGAGGAGCCGCCCTTGGGCCGCATCCACGCTGGGTTGGAGGCTGGCTGGCTGGCGCTGCCACGCCTGCCTCCCAGTCTCCTCTTCTCCAAGTCTCCCAATCTTCACCCCCACCCGCCATGCCTCCGAACTGGGATGAGGGCCTCTGGGACCAGGGGCCCTGGGACAGCCCAAGCACACCTGTTTCACCCATTTTACCCACCAAGAAACGCAAGATCAACCACCACACTAAATCCATGAACCCGACACCTGACGATGACGAAGTGCTCGAAGCACTCACCGAAGACCTGGCGGACGGAGCCCACGACCACGAGGTCTCCGTCGGCATCAAACAAAACACCGAAGCCGTGCTGCGCGCCTCCCTGGACGCTGCCGTTGCAGCCAAGCAACTGCACGCCGCCAAAGACGTGCTGGTGAACGAAAAATACGCCCTGCTGCACACGGCGGATCTGGCCGGAGAGACCGTGCTCAAAAACTGCCGCCTACGCATGGTCAAACTCTACGGCGGCCAGCACAACTCCAACTGGGAGGCCGCCGGTTGGACCAACAACTCCACCGCCGTCCCCGACACGCAGGACAAGCGCTTCAGCCTGCTCAACTCGCAGAAGAACTACTTCACCTCCAATCCCGCAACGGAGAGCGTGGACATGGACGCCACCGCCGCCATCTGCGCCGCAGCGCACATCGCCATCAGCAACGCACGTGCCGCCGTGAACACTGCCATCTTCAACCAGACCAACGCCAAGGCCGCGCACAAGGATGCCTACAAATCCCTGCGCAAGCGCGTGCGCGGCTTCATCACCGAGCTGGGCACCCTGCTGGCCGACGATGACACACGCTACGAACTCTTTGGCCTCAACGTCCCGGCCAATCCCACCGCGCCCGGCGGAATCAACGGCCTGACCGCCACCGCCGCAGGCGGCGGTGACCTGCACCTGCAATGGCTCTATGCCACACGCATGACCGGCACACGCCTGCTGACCAAACGCACCACCGGAGCCACCATCGACCCCGACTTCATCAACGCCGGCACCGCTGAAGGTCTGGAGAAGACCCTGACCGGCTTCACGCCCGGCGTGATCGTCGAAGTCAAAGCCATCCCCTACAACGACGGCGGCGACGGACCCGACAGCCCTGTGGCGAGTGTGACCGTGACGTGACCCCGCGCAAAGCGCGAATCCTACTCGTCCTCGATTCAGAAGCTCCGCACCACACTCCAAACGCCCTTTCGAGGACGAGTTCGAGTAGGAGGACGAGGACGAGAACAGCGAACCGAGAACCGAGAACCAAGAACGTCCATGTTCGACCCCACCAAACCCGCCAACAACTCGCCGAACTCCAGTGCAGAGATGCGCGGGCAGTTCAACGGCCTCAAGGACTTCATCGACGCCATCGTCAGCCTGACTGCGGCGACGGTGGACAGCGTGAACACGATCAACTTCAACGAGCCCGCTACAGCCACTGCCAACCTGGCAGGTAGCGTACTGCACTTCAGTTTCGACATCCCACGTGGCGGTGTGGGGGCACCCGGCCCGCCCTTTGCTCAGGCTTTGATCGATGCCGTCAATACCCTGGATCCCGGCCAGGCAGCCACAGTGAGTGTGAACTTCGATGGCACCAACGTGCGCTTCACCTTTGGCATCCCCCGCGGTAACGATGGCGGCACGGGACCCCAAGGCGATCAAGGCCCACCGGGAGAGGTGACGAATGCTGCCCTGAGCAATGCCATCAGTGGCACCAGCAACAACACCAATGGCGTGAGCACGCTGGACACACCCTTTGCCGATCCGGATGCTGAGACGCTGAGGCAGGCGTATAATGCGCTGGTGCTGGCAGCGCGGCGGTAGAGTTGGCCTGTTCCTGTGGAACAGGTCTCTCGGACTCCAGTTGCACAGCAACTGGGCTACTTGGGGACCCACTGCGGTGCAACGTTGCACCGCCAAGACTCTTGCTCCGCCAAGGTTGCCCGTCTATAAGAGGCGCACCATGTCCCAGTCACACACGTTTTCCCGCCGTCACTTCATCACCACCAGCGCTGCGGCGCTAGGATTCCCGACCATCATTCCGGCCTCGGCTTTGGGCAAGGATGGGCGGCCGGCTCCCTCGGAGCGGATCACGGTGGGTGCGATCGGCTGGGGCACGATCGCGGGGGACTGGACGCCGTCGTTTTTGAGCAACCCGAAGTGTCAGGTCATCGCGGTGGCGGATCCGATGAAGGAATACAACCACTACGGCTATGACGGCAAGGAAGCCGGCGGACGTGAGGCCGGAAAGAGAAGCATCGACGAGGCTTACTCCAAAGCAGCGCACAAGCCGACGAAGGGCTGCACGGCGTATGCGGACTTCCGCGAGATGATGGACAAGGAAGATCTCGATGCGGTGCAAATCTCCACGCCGGATCATTGGCACGCCTACATGGCCGTCTATGCGGCACGCAAGGGCAAGCACATCTACGGCCAGAAGCCGCTGGCGCTGAACATCGCGGAAGGACGGCTGATGGCGGATGA
>JANOBP010000104.1:0-5362 GCA_031411715.1 Verrucomicrobiaceae bacterium
AAGATTTCCGTCCTTGAAGACGCTGTGGTAGCCGCTGCCACTGCCTTCCCACGGCAAATCATGCGTGATGGCGATCTCCTGCGGCTGCGGGTGGTGCAGCAACTGCTCGGCCTTACCCGTGAGCTTTTCGATCAAATAGTCATCGACGAACAACTCGCGCCGTGAACCAATGTCGATCGCATCGGCAGCGAAGAGCATGGATGAAGTCACCACCATGGCGAAAGAGAGCGCGAAGAATTTCATGGATGGAACTACGGGAGGTGCACGGGTTTCTTTGCGCTTTGAAAATCGGAACAAAGAAGAGCCTGTGATCTATTGAGAGAGTTGCTCCTCATAGGCGTTCACACAATCATGCTACGACTCATTATTGCCTTATCGCTTTGCTCAGTACTCCATGCGGACTTCATCACGCCGCTTTTCTCTGATGACTTCTCCCGCGATGAAGCCATCCCCGGCAAAGAAGACATTGGCAATGGTTGGACCAGCAACAGCGCCTGGCGGGCCAAAGGTCACCAGCAGGTCGATCTCAAGGACGGTGTGATGCACGTCACGAAGCACGCGGAGGCGGATCACGGCGTAGCCATCTTCCACGCGGCTGAGTTTCAAGACGGTCTCGTCGAATTAAAGTTCAAACTCGGTGAAGGTGATGATCTCGGCGTCGATTTTGTCGATCGCGAGTTGAAGACCGTGCATGCCGGGCACCTCTGCATGGCCCGCGTGACGAACAAGGCACTCACGATCATGGATTCGAAGACAGGCGGCATGGATCTCAAGATTCAAGAGCGTCGCAAAGCCGGCGACAAATCACCTGAACTCGCTGCGCTACTCAAAACAAAGACCAAATCCTTCAAACTCGACCTCAAGCCCGAAGACTGGCACACGATGCACTTTACCATCGTCGCAGACAAAATGTCCGTCCGCATTGACGGTCAGGAGATCGGCTCCTTCAGCAGCGAAGGCATCGCCCATCCTACCAAGCGCATGATCACGCTCGCCGTGAACAAATCAGCAGACGTTGACGACGTGAAGGTGTCGAAGCTGAAGTGAGTCCTGCTATGCAAAATGAGACACTGACCTCGATTGGAACGATTGGCTGGTTTGCCATGCTAATCATCGGAGCATTGAGGCAGAAACAGTATGGAGAACTTCTGGTCCCGCTATTTTTGGGTATGCTCATCATTGATGCGTGGGCGGTTGCTCCGGCACAATTTCAACAAGAAGGTCGGAGTATGGCGTGGCTTTGGCTAGTCGCGCTTTTCCCTTATTCCAGAATCACCTTTTGGCTCATAAGATGGATGATCAAAGAGCCAACTAGTAGTTCCAATCAATCCCGATGAATCGTTTCTTCGCTCATTGGATTAGCTTTATGTTGCTGCCGACTTTGGGAATGTCGCAGGATCACGAAGTTGTGCCCGATTGGCCGAAACTGCCGGAAGGCCATGTGCTCGGCCTTTGTGCTGGCGTTGGTGTCGATGCGCAGAATCGCGTGTTTGTTTTTCATCGCAGTGGACGGAAGTGGTCGAACCCGTTTCCGAAGGATGCGATTTCGCAGCTGACGGTGAGTGTGCTGGATGGTGCGACAGGCAAGCTGCTCAATTCATGGGGCGCTGACCGCTTCATCATGCCGCATGGCCTCACGGTCGATCATGAGGGCAATCTCTGGCTCACCGATGTGGGATTGCATCAGGTCTTCAAATGCACGCCTGAGGGCAAGGTGCTGCTCACGCTCGGTGAGGCGAGTGTGCCGGGGAATGATCACGCGCACTTCAATCTGCCCACAGACGTCGCGGTGCTGCGCGATGGCTCGTTTTATGTCAGCGATGGTTACAAGAACACTCGCGTGATGAAGTTCAGCACGGACGGGAAGTTTGAATTCGAGTGGGGAACGAAGGGTAAGGCGCCGGGCGAGTTCAATCTGCCACATGGCATCGCGATTGATGCGCTAGGCCGGGTAATCGTCTGTGATCGCGAAAACGAACGGCTTCAGGCCTTTGATGCCAAAGGCGGCTTTGTTCATGAATGGAAAGGTCCTCAAATAGGCAAACCCTACGGCATCGAGATCGACTCCAAGGGCCGCATCTTTGTCATCGACGGTGGTTCGCCTTCGCTGAAGCCTGCGGAACGTGGCAAGGCGGTTGAACTCGATGCGCAAGGGCAGGTGATCGACACCTTTGGCTCCTTTGGTAGCGGTGCGGGTCAGTTCCAGCTCGGTCATGACATCGCGGTGGGGCCTGATGGCGCCGTGTATGTCGCGGAGGGCACGGGTGCGCGGGTGCAGAAGTTTGTGCGCAAGAAATGAGGCTGCGTGCAGTTTCCACGCGCCTCATGCGCATCATCCTTTTCCTGCTCTTCAGTTCGTCGCTTCTTGCCGCGAAACCGAATGTCTTGCTCATCATGGCCGACGACCTTCGCGACTTCGGTGGTGCCTTCACGAGGGATGTGGTCAAAACACCGAACCTGGATCGCCTTCGAGCACACGGCACCACTTTTGTTAGAGCCTACGTGCAGTATCCCGTGTGCAACCCGAGCCGTAGCAGCATGATGACTGGCCTGCGTGCCGAGCAGACCGGCATCACCGGCAATGACACGAAGTTCCGCGAAAAACTGCCGGACATCATCACGCTGCCGCAACTTTGCAAAGAGGCTGGATGGCAGTCGCATGCGTTTGGGAAGCTCTACCACCTCGGCGGCGGCAAAAACGTCGAAGCGAAGCAAGCGTGGATGGACGCGGGCAAGTCCTGGCACACTGCGCAGGCCTTTGAAGCCACGCAGACAGGCAAGAAGATGCTCGAAGGCCGCAATGTGACCGGTGGCGCACTCAACTGGTGCCAATGGGGAGCCGCCGATGGCACCGATGAGGATCAACCCGATGGCCAAATCGCCGCTGCCACCGTGGCGATGATCGAGAAGCAAGGCGAGACGCCGTGGTTGATCGGCTGCGGCTTCATGAAGCCGCATGATCCCTTCATCGCGCCAAAGAAATACTTCGATCTCTATCCGCTGGAGTCTGTGAAGCCGTGGCAAGATCCTGTGGAGATGGAAGCTGTCCGCAAAGACAGCGTTGGCTTTGGCGATTACGGCGAGGCATTCGCAAAATTCACCGACAAGGAATGGCGCGAGCTATTCCGCGCTTACTGCGCTGGCACCAGCTTCATGGATGCGCAACTTGGCCGCGTGCTCGATGCGCTTGATAAAAACAAGCTCTGGGACAAGACCCTCGTCATCTTCGTCGGTGATCACGGCTACCACACCGGCGAGCGCAGTTGGTGGAACAAGAACACGCTGTTTGAGCGCAGTTGTCGCGCACCTCTCATCATCGCCGCACCGGGCATGAAAGGCGGTCAAACAGCTCGCGCACTCGTTGAGTTCGTCGATCTGTATCCCACCATCGCCGAGTTCTGCGGCCTCTCGATGCCGCATGCGGCTGCCGGTGTCAGTTTGAAGCCCATTTTACAAAAACCCTTCACCAGCCTGAAGGACGCCGCCTTCACCCTCGTCACGCGTGGACCGAAACTTTACGCTCAAAGCATCCGCACCTCACGCTGGCGCTGCAATCTCTGGAGCGACGGCCAGACCGAACTCTACGATCACGTCGCTGATCCCGAAGAACTGCATAACGTCTTCGCCAAGCACGCTGATGTCGTGAGTGAACTCACGGCGAAGATCAAAACGCTGCCGCCGCTCAAGCCGTGAATCACTGACTCATGGTTTGAGGTGTTGGCAAAGGAAGTCCTTTGGTGGGCGTAGTACCGCCACTGTGTTCCTTCGCGTCGTTCAACTGGCAGCCATCCTTTTCTCCACGAGTGTGTTCTCGGCGGAGCATTGGTCGTTTCAGCCGTTGAAGCCGGGCAAAGGCTCCAGCATTGATGAATTCATTCAGCGGAAGCTCAGCGAGCAGGGTTTGATGCCATCCCCACGTGCAGATGCGCGCACGCTCATCCGCCGTGCCACCTTTGATCTCACGGGCTTACCGCCAGAGCGGATGGATGTGCCATACGAAAGGCTTGTGGATCAATTGCTGGCCTCTCCGCAGTACGGTGAGCAATGGGCGCGCCATTGGCTCGATGTGGCGCGCTACTCAGACACCAAGGGCTACGTCTATGCGCGTGAAGAGAAGATGTGGGTGCATGCCACGCCTTACCGTGACTGGGTGGTGCGGGCACTGAATGAGGACATGCCTTATGATCGCTTCCTGCTGCTGCAAATCGCGGCGGATCAAGTGGTGGCACCCCATTCACCGGATCTCGCGGCGATGGGCTTTCTCACAGTTGGGCGGCGGTTTCTCGGAGTCACTCATGACATCATTGATGACCGAATCGACGTCGTCACGCGCGGCACTCTCGGTCTCACCGTGGCATGTGCGCGCTGCCACGATCACAAGTTTGATCCCATCCCCACGCGCGACTACTACGCGCTCTATGGGGTGTTTCAAAGCAGCGCAGAGGCCTTGGTGCCATGCGTGTCTGGCAAGAACACGGAACTTGATGCGATGGTGAAAAAGAACCGAGATCTCATGACCAAGCGCCGTGAGGAGCAGATGGCCCGCACTCGCGCGCGTGCTGCCGACTACGTCAAAGCGCTGTCTGAGCTGGAAAAGTATCCTGAAGAAGGCTTCGACCAGATTATCGATGAGAAGGACATCAATCCCTTCATCGTGCACGGATGGAAAGCGTGGCTAGTCAGGCATCCTGACACACAACTGACCGATGAGGTGCTCAAGAGTCCCGATTCGCCCGCGCATGTGCCCGATGAACACATCGCCAATAACGAGCGGTTTTTTCCGACGGGTGTCATCACCGAGCTCTGGAAGTCACAAGCTGAGGTGGATCGCTTCATCATCAAAAACAGCACGGCACCGGCTCATGCGACCATTTTGGTGGATCGCCCGCTGCCGAGCACG
Organism: Verrucomicrobiaceae bacterium; assembly: GCA_031411715.1. GTDB lineage: Bacteria > Verrucomicrobiota > Verrucomicrobiia > Verrucomicrobiales > Verrucomicrobiaceae > Prosthecobacter. The sequence goes on from JANOBP010000104.1 coordinate 4,901, forward strand.
CCGCGTGTGTTCACGCGTGGCAATCCGCTGACGAAGGGGGATGAAGTGCCACGTCAGTTCTTGAGTGCCTTTGGCAAGCAGACGCCTTTCACGAAAGGCAGTGGCCGTTTGGAACTCGCTCATGCCATCATTGATCCACACAACCCGCTCACCGCTCGTGTGATGGTGAACCGCATCTGGCAGCATCACTTTGGCCGCGGGCTTGTCAGCACACCGAGCGATTTCGGCAAGCAAGGCGGCGCTCCGAGCCATCCTGAGCTGCTCGACTGGCTGGCGCAGCGTTTCATCGACTCTGGCTGGAGCATCAAGGCGATGCATCGGCTGATCATGCTGTCGGAGACGTATCGGCAGAGCTCTGAGACGCCGAATGCCCGCGCGCTGCAACTCGATCCAGACAACCGCTTGCTTTGGCGGATGAAACCGCATCGGTTGAGTTTTGAAGAGGCGCGTGATGCGTGGCTG
>JANOBP010000105.1:0-2542 GCA_031411715.1 Verrucomicrobiaceae bacterium
CGTCGTCGTCTCTTCCACCGCCGGGCATGGCTACGATTCGTTTGCCGGTGTGCCTTATACCGCGAGCAAGTGGGCCGTTCACGGCATGCTTTTCACCGCCCGCATGCAACTCAACGCGCATGGCATCGTCGTCTCCGAATATGCCCCCGGCGAAGCCGATACTCCCCTCGTCAAAAAGCGCCCCGTTCAGCCCTCCGCCAAGCACAAGGAAGCCATGATCACCTGCGCCGACTGTGCCGACGCCATGTTCTTCATCGCCAGCCAGCCGCACAGCATGAGCATCGTCCAGCTCCCCGCCTACCAGCCCTTCGGCGGCATGCCGCCGCAGATCACGCTGCCATGGCTGGATGCTTTTGAGATCAAGCAGCGGTAATCGGTTGCTCACGGCCTCAAATGCCGCACAAGGAACTCCATGCGCAAACGTGACCCATACGGCGTCTCTGCCGCGCCGTGGCCGGTGCTGGCGATGGGCATGAAGTCGAAGGTCTTGCCGGTTTTTTGCAGTGCGGCGACGACTTGCATCGTGCTGGCGGGATCGACGTTGGTGTCGAGTTCACCGACGATGAGGAGGAGATGGCCGCCGAGTTTTGCTGCGTCTTCGACGTTGGAGCTGCGCTTGTAACTTTCATCGACGGGCCAGCCCATCCACTGCTCGTTCCACCAGATTTTATCCATGCGGTTGTCGTGACAGCCGCAGTCGGCGACGGCGACTTGGTAGAAGTCGTGATGATCGAGCAGCGCACGCATGGCATTCTGGCCGCCTGCGCTGCCGCCGTAGATGCCGACGCGGCTCAAATCCATCCATGGGCGAGTTTTGGCGGCCTCTTTGATCCACAGTTTGCGATCTGGAAAGCCCGCATCCCTGATGTTCTTCCAACACACATCGTGGAAGGCCTTGCCGCGATGATTCGTGCCCATGCCGTCCATTTGCACCACGATGAATCCCAATTCAGCGATCATGTGATGACCAAGTAGCCGACCGAAATCCTTGGGTGCAAAGGCGGAATGCGGTCCTGCATAAATGTTTTCGACGACTGGGTATTTTTTCGACGGATCGAAGTTCGAAGGCTTGATGATGACACCATGAATGTCGGTTTTTCCATCACGACCCTTTGCGACGAAGCGCTCCGGCATTGTCCAACCTTCGGCGAGTAGCGCGGTGGCATCTGCTTTCTCCAATTCGCACACGAGGCTGCCATCGCTGCTGCGGCGCAGTTCGTTGACGGGTGGGTGATCGGCGCGTGACCAAGTGTCGATGAAGAAGTCGCGCTTCGGTGAGAAATCGATGCGGTGATTGCCGTCACCAGCGGAGAGTTGCTTGAACTCGCTGCCATCGAATTTCACGCGGCAGAGGTGCTCATGATAGGGGTCTTCTCCAGCCTTCAAACCACTCGCCATAAACCAGACTTCTCGCTTGGCGTCATCGACATTCAAGACCTCACGCACGGGCCACTGGCCCTTGGTGATTTGATGCTTCGGCTTGCCAGTTTTGGCGTCATAAAGCCAAAGATGGCACCAGCCATCGCGTTCGCTCATCCAGATGAGTTCACCCGTGCTGTGCAGCCAGTGACGCCAAGTTTTCTTGGTGTAGTCGATGAAGGTCTTTGATGTCTCTTCAACAACCACACGCACCGCTCCGGTCTTCGCGTTTGCGGCTAGGATGCGGTAAAGCTGATGGCCGCGTTGGTTGTAGTCGAAATAGAACTCGCTGCTGTCTGGCGACCAGGTGATGTCGATTTTGCCAGACTCATTGAATGGATTTTCATACAAATCCCGTGGCAGACGAATTTTTTGTCCATCGGATTGTGTGATGACCAATTGTGGCTTCGGCAAAGGATCACCTGGCTTGGTATAGTCGATGACTTTGGTTTTGGGTTGGAGACCTTCTTTGGGTGATGAATCAACGATGGTGATTTGGCGTTTGGTGACGGCATCCGCTTCGCTCGTAACGACGCAAGTGCCGTCAGGTGATTTGCCGGGCGTGCCACGCTTCTTCGGCTCTTCCTTGGCCTTTGAAAGGCCTTTGCCGTCGATGATGAGCGTTTTGATCGTCGCTTCGCCTTCGACGATAGCGAGGTGCTCGCCGGTGCGACTGGTGATGAGCCAGACGTGCCCTTCATAGGTGTGCTGCTCCCGCTCTGCGCCTGCGCGCACGCCACCAAAGCGGACATGCTCGCCTTGCTCATTGATCCAGAAGAGATCCACATCCTCACCGAGTTGATTGATGAATTTGAAGCCGGACGACTCGCCCGTGCGTCTCGTGCGACGTAGTTCGATCTTCAATGCAGATGTCTTCGCTTCCGAGGAGGTGATGCCTAGCGCTTTGAGTTCCGATGCGATTTGGCGCTTACCGGTTTCCGCGTTGATGAGGACATATTCATGCGCCTTTGGCCCTGTTTGGACGCGATACCAGAATGACTTGCCATCTGGTAGCCAGTTCGCCTTCACGCGGTCGCGGAAGACGGTGTTTTCGGTGCGCTTCGGAAAGCTGAGCGCGGCGTCGAAGTCGGCAGACATGGCCGCAGTGGCAGAGATGAGCAGG
>JANOBP010000106.1:0-1425 GCA_031411715.1 Verrucomicrobiaceae bacterium
ATGGCATCGTGGTCGATTCGCAGTTCGCTGGCGGCTTTTTTCCACTCCCGCAGGCCGATTTGGCAAATCTTGTATTGATTGCCAATCTTCATCGCCAGGGTGGCGTTGCGTGGATAGACCTGCTGCGGGTAGGGCAGCGAACTGGCGATGTCATAAAGCGGCGCAAGTCGTGCCTGACCCCGAGCTGCGAGCAGAAAGGAATAGTTTTTGGCATGTGCATCTGTTCCGGCCATGAGCCAATTGAGAATCAAAGCGTCGAGGAAGCGCTGTGTGTCTGTTGCACGTGCAGTCGAGTGATGGCGGATGAGTTCCATGACCTCCACAGCGGAGGGGCCACCCTGATTTTGATACTTCATGTGTGGCATACGACCTAGCGACTGACACATGTCCTCTTGGTGAATACGCAGCACCTTTGTGCCACTGCGCATGCGGTCGTAGCGCTCGACAATGATCACGGGCACATCACCGAAATGGCGAATGATCGAAGACGCCGCTGAAAGGCCGACTTTACGCGCCAAGGTCATGCAAAAGTGCTCATTCTCCACGTAGCCGTCGAAGTCACCTGTCGAGGGCTTGAAGATGTGCGTCGTCGGTGTGCTGCCAGAGGGCACGCCCCAGCGATTCGTCTTTGGATCGTGATGCAGCGCCGTTTTGGGCTGTGCTCCTGCAAGGCTAAAGTGACCCTGGTCAGTGCTGATGCGCGTGGCGCTGTGATCTTTGAGCAACAGGCTCATCCGCTCGGCGATTTCAGCATCATCGAGCCATTTGACACGGCCTGTGGGAGATGTGCCGAGCCATTCATCTGCTTTGTCCGCCTGCACCAACTGCACGGCGCCAGCGCACTCCTCACCGACATGCATGAGCAGTCGGAAGGCATTGCGCGAGGAGACGTGAAAGCGCTCGCCCCAGCGTTTGAGCACGCCGTCGTTGTCTGGCAGCAGGCCCCAGAGAAAGGCGTCGATCGTCTCATGCTGATGATCGGTGGCCGCAAAGGGCATCGAGAGCGAGAGCGGAAACGCCTCAGCATCTCCGCGCCAAGCCACTTCATAGCGAAAGCTCAAGCGATCGCGCCGTCGATCCCACTGCACCACGCCCATGCGGCGTCCTTGGCAGATCGCGTGAAGTTCCTCGATCATGCTCGATAGGGTGTGGAGGTTTCACGAATGATGCTATCAAGATCGATGCCACCTGATGCCGTAGCACGTGTAGCGGTACTATTTGGAGTGATGTCCACCTGTATCGGAACATCGAGTTCGTTCAGTGCTCGCATGACGAGACCAATTTGAGCCGTGCTCTTGCCTTGTTCCAGCTGCACGACCCACAGACGACTAACACCTAGACGCTGAGCCAGAGCATCCTGTGTCCAGCCACGCGCTTTGCGGCGATCACGGACAAGGTGGCCAATTTCTTTGGGGGTTCTGATGA
>JANOBP010000107.1:0-11836 GCA_031411715.1 Verrucomicrobiaceae bacterium
CGTCGCTCGAATACAAGAACACCGGGTTCTTCTTCAAATGCGGCACATCCGGGCAGATGAACGGCACCGTGACCATGAACGCCGCGTCCTGGATCAGCACACCGACATAGCGATGATCAGGATGATAATCCCACGGCCGATGCGCGATGACGATGTCCGCCTTCCACTCACGAATCACACGCGTGATGAGTTTGCGGTTCTCCAAGGACGGCACCAACTCCCCATCGTGAATGTCGAGCACCTGGGAGGTCACACCGAGCTTTTTGGCGCAAGCGGCGGCTTCAGCCGTGCGACGCATCGCCAGCGGTCCGCCCGCCTCCTTCCAGTGGCCCACGTCACCGTTCGTGACCGACACCAGCTTCACATGATGCCCCAACCTTGCCCACTTCACCGCCGTGCCGGCCGTTTTGTATTCCGCATCATCCGGATGCGCACCGAAAACGATGATGCGCAGCTTCCCATCACCTTTGTCTTCGGCGTAAAGGGTGAGACTGATGAGGTAAACAGCGAGAATGAGTAAGGAGCGAATCATGGCGGCGTGAATAACGCCGCCACAACGCAGGCTCTCGCGAATTACTCCTCCGCCTTCGGCTCCGGCAGGAAGAAACCGACGATGAGGGCGATCACGGCCATCGTGGTGGCGATGTAACCGGCGGCCATGGCGACGTGCGAGGGGCGCACGTTCTGGATGCCGCCTGCGAGCAGCGGCGCGAGCCAGCTCGTGTTCACGACGGCCATGCAGGTGCCGATCATGCGTCCGCCGACGTTCGTGGCAAAGCTGCCGCCAGTGCCGCGTAGATGGAGCGGGAAGATTTTCGGCAGGTACTCACCGAAGTAGCTGAACTGCGCCACGGTGACGAGTCCGCACAGGAAATAGCCCCACAGGAATGCCTCGCCTCCATTTTCAAACAGCATGAAGTAGGTCACGGGCAGGATGATAAGCGCGGGCACCTGGAAGACTTTCAGCAAGGCCACGCGGGTGATGCCCACGATGAGCAGCACGGCCAGCAGCACGCGTCCGAGCAGTCCGCCCATTTCCTGGCGGAACTGCACCTTGCTGCTCATTTCATCGACCACCTTCTTGTGCGGTGCTTGCGCGACGGCGTTTTCTTTGATCTTGCCTCGCAGTTCGCCCTGCTTGGGCTTGTCGTCAGCTTTGATGGCGTCGTTCAGCGCGAGGTTGAGCGACTTCGCCTCGGCAATCATCGGTGACATGATCTTCGCCTGCGGCGCGAGTTCCGGCAGGCCGGGTGTCACACGCGCCACCGTGACCTGCAACGCGCCAAACGCGATGCCGTAGGCGCACGCGGACAGAATCGTCGTCACCAGCGTCACACGACGCAACTCGGGCGAAAACAAGCCGCTGAAGCTCGGCCGCTTGAGTGCTCCAGAGGCCTTTTTCTCCTTCCACACCTGACTTTCCGGCACAAATGGCAGCAGCAGCGCGATGGGGATCGCGGGCAGGATGCCCGTCATGAGCAGGTAGCGCCATGAGCCGACCGCGCCATCGAGTCCGGCAGGCAGACCGAAGGAGGCGAGGCCGCCTTCCTTGAGCTTCGCATTGATCCAGATGCTCATCAGCGTCACCGCCACACCGCCGACGGAGGCAAACGCCTGCGTGATGCCGAGCCATTTCTCCTTCTGCTTCTTGTCCTGAAACACCTCCGCCAGCCACGTCACCGCAGCGATGAACTCCACGCACACACCAATGAACGTGGCACTGCGGAAGAATACAAACCAGCCTAACGTGGTCGAATAAGCGGCGCAAAACGGCGCAGCCGAATACAGGAAAATGCTCGCCGCCATGATGGTCTTGCGGCCGAATTTGTCGATCAACCAGCCGCCCAGCAGGCCGAAGACACCCCCGCACACCGCCGCGATGGTCAGCAGGTTCCCCACCCAGGTAGTGACGATCGGATTGCTCGGTGGCAGCTTCAACAGTTCCGCGATTGCCGGCGCCGCCACCAGCGGCGTCATGAGCAGCTCGTACGTGTCAAACAGGAAGCCAATGCTGGCGATGACGATGATGAGCCAGTGCTTGGTGGTGAGCGTGGGTGCTGGGGAGGACATAGTGGGCGCGATGCTGTCAGGAGTTGGGAGGCAAGTCAACGTGCAGCATGCGCAGAATCCATCATCAAGGCATAAAAGGAGCGCGAGTATGGCGAAGCCTACTCGCCACTTGAGTTTGCGGCAGCCAGTTGCCGATTCGTGAGGATTCCACCCTTCCACGCCGCAAGAAAGTTAGGCGAGTTGAAAACTCGCGCTCCACATCCGACACCTGTCGGACTTTTCTCTCGACAAATCCGACACTTGTCGGCAAACTCGCGAAATATGGCGAAAAAATCACTCCCACCGCTTTCCGCCGCCGAGCAGGCGATGATGGACATCCTCTGGAAAAAACATCCCGCCTCCGTGCTGGAGCTTCTCGAAGCCGTGAATCAGGGCCGCAGCGAACCCGTCACGCGCAACACGCTGCAAACCCAACTCACCCGCCTCGAAGCCAAAGGCTGGATCGTGCGCGATGACTCCAGCCGCAGCCACGCCTACGAACCGGCGGTGCCTGAGCAGCGCGGCCGCACCAGCGTGCTCGCCGAGCTGAAACAGCGCTTCTTTGGCGGCAGCAATCTCGCCCTCGTCCGCTGCCTCGTCGAAAGCGGTGACATCACCGAGGAAGAACTCGCCGAGCTGCGCAAACTCGTTCGCACAAAGAAAGGAGCCGAGTCATGAGCACGGAAACCATCACTCTGCTTAATTTCATCGTGCACAGCCTCATCATCGGCGCGGCAGCGTGGCTCCTCGTGCGCTTCGTCATCCGCGATGCCCTGCGCCGCTGCATCCTGGCGAATCTGGCCGTGCTGATGTGTCTCTACAGCCCCTTCGACATCTCGATGCGCGATCTCTTCCCGCCGCAACAGCCCGTGCCGGTCTGGACACCGCTGCGCGAGACTTTTGAGGCCGACTGGCGTGTCACCGTCGCGCCTGCCGCCTCGCCAGTTGTGGTGACAGCTGCTCCAGCACCGACTTGGGATGTGAATGACGTGGTGAAAAGCCTTCGCTGGCTGGCATGGCTCGTCACCGCCGCCTTGCTGCTGCGCTTGTTGATCCAAAGCATCCGCGTGCAGCGCTGGGCGTGGAGCCTCAGAGAACTCACCCATGATGAGGCAGTGTTGATTCGCGACAGCGTCCTGGAGTGCGCCGGGCCTCCGGCGCTTTCGAGTGCCTATTGGCCTGCGAAAAGCTCCAGAGGTCTGGAGCACTCCAGGACGCTGTCGCGCATTCGGTTATTCGAAGGCGAAGGCACGCCCTGTGTCGCAGGCTGGTTCTTTCCCGTGATCGCCGTTCCCGCGTCCGCGTTTGAAAAACTCACGCCTCGGCAATGGCGTTGGCTGCTTCGGCATGAATCCGAGCACCTGCGCTGCCACGACACGGTGGCCGTGTTGCTTCAAAATATCGTCCGCGCCTTCCTGTGGTGGAATCCCTTCATCCACGGCCTTATCGAGGAATATGCGCGTGCTCGCGAGGAGGCCTGCGATGCCGCCGCCGTCGGCGAAAATCGCGATCAGAGCGACTACGCCGACTTCCTGCTCGCCTGGGCTACCAAGGCCGCGCCGCAGCCGAGTTGCGTGATGCCCATCGCCCATTCGCGTCCGGCAAGGCGGCTCAAAGCCCGCCTCGTGGCTCTCATGGAAGCCCGTGGCGTGCGGAAGAAGCTCGGTGCGTTGTTCGTGCTCGGCTGCGCCGCCTTCGCCGTTCTCGCGCCCTTCTTCGCGGCTTCGTTCGGCATCGCTACCGTGGCTGCGCAAGAGGCAACAAAAGCGGATCCCAAGGACAAGACGATGTTCACGCGCATCTACCGAGTTGGGCCGGATTTCCTAACCCTCGGGCACGAGCAGAGAGATCCCTTTGCCAGAAAAGATCAGAGAGACCCCTTTGCCGGTGAGCCTCCACTGGCGAGAATGACAGCGCAGCAGGTGCTCGAAAAGAACGGCATCACCTTCCCGCACGGAGCAAGTGCGTTGTTTCAAGCTGCTACCTCGCAGCTCATTGTACGCCACACGCGTGCCGCTCTCGATCAAATCGAAGCCATCATTGACCGTCTTCACAAGCGGCTGCCGCAAGTGTACTTCCAATGCAGGCTGTTCCAGGCCGATGGTCACTTTGGCATCCATGAAGGCATCTTGAAGCCCGATGAGCTCAACGAACTGCTGAGCCAGGTTTCGCAGCGAAAAGACATCGACATGATGAGCGCCCCGAGTGTCACCACGAAGCTCGGACAAGGAGCGACTGTCGAGGTCCTGCGCGAGCAGTTCCCAGAGAGGTCATGGGAAGAAAATCGTCGCAGCAAAGCAAAGTTCATCGGCCTGATGATCGAACTCATCGCTACCCCAGCTTCAGATGGCAGAGTAGCCATCGAAGCGAAAGTGAGTCTCGGTATCGATCCCGATGGAGAACATACATGGTTGCCCCAAAAGGACACCAAGCCCGACTGGGACCGCGTGCAGATCCACACCACCTCGACCAAAGCTATTATTTCAACTAGTGAAGCGCTCGTGCTACATCTGCCAACCTCCAAAAAGCCCGTCACCGTGCTTATCACTACCGAGGCGCTGAATCCCACCGGCCAGAAGGCGATCAGCTTTGAATCGACCGCCACCATGCCGCCTTCCAGCAGCACCGGCATCGACGTGCCGGACAAGGCCGCTAGCGAGTGGGCGGTACGTGTTTACAAGTTCCCTGCTGGCTTCGCAAAAGACAGATCACCTCTCGAAGTGCTCAAGGCCGCAGGCATCACCTTCCCGAAGCCCGCAGACTTGATGCTCAAGGATGGAAAGCTCACCGTGCGGAACACCAAGGCCAATCTGGAGCTCATTGAGGCGTGGATCGATACCCTGATCCGGGTCGAGGTGAAAAAGCGAGTACGCCTCACAGTGCATGCCGCCGAGATGAAGGGTGACTTTTTGAAGCAAGTGAATGACTGGCTTCCGCCACTGCCCGGAAAAGTGGAACCCATCCAAACGCCTGTAGCCACCGAGCCGCCACCTCCCGCAGTTCTGCGACAGTTCATCCTGAGCGGCGCCTTCGGCCAGCCTCAATTCGAAAGGGTAGTGAAGAGCATCGCCGACTCCGGTGCCAAGCTGGAATTGCTGAAGCCCAATCCGAATCCACAGATGTATGTCCTCCCCGCCGCCATGGGCGGTCAGGAGATGAAAATCGAGCCCATAATAGGCCCCGATGGTAACACCATCGAGCTGATCATTCGCACGCCCTCGCAGGATCAAAACCCCGCCAGCGGCATTTCCACCGCCGTCACCATTTGGGACGGTCAGACGGTCGTTTTGGGCTCCCAGCCTTCCGAAGGCGTTTCGAGGTTCCTCTTCATCACGGGTTCCCTCATCCAAGAGATCGGGCAAAAAGTGAAAAGCCGCTGATTTTGTGCTTGGCTTGCCTGGTTGGTAATCTGTTACGATGAGATCGCCACTGCCCCTTCCATGACCTCGCGTTTCGTCCACCTTCTATTGCTTCTACTCATCAGTACCGGCTGCGCCTCTCGGAAAGAATCGCCGAAGGCCGTAGATGAGAGGCCCACGTCGTTCTGGAAGCCGCACCTGCTTTATTTGAACCCAAAACCACATGACCGGCTTTATGTGGAGGTGGATGCGGTGGAAGGGTGCCAGCCTTCAAAGGAGGAGCTGGAGGCCCTTGGCGGCGTGTTGCAGGCACACTGCGAAAAACCTCGCGGCATCGAGATCCACCAGAGCAGTGTGATTCCGAAAGCGGAGGCCAAGGGGCTATCAAGGCGGGAGTTGGCCCGCTCGTGGATGAACGGCCCACCCGCCAGCGAGCGATCCCCGGCTTATCTGTATGTGCTCTATTATGATGGTCGTCTCGGCGGCAGAAAGGTGGAGGCCAGGGCGAATCCGCACACGGAGCTGCTGCCGTATCCATCCGCGATCTTTTTCAATCGTGGCTATAAGCCCTCGCTGGGTCGCTGGATGACGACGTCTGTCATCCAGCATGAGGCAGGGCATGTGCTGGGTCTGGCAATGCGGGAGGAGAACGCGAAGGCGGGACACTGCACCGAGAAAGAGTGCCTGATGCAGCCCAAGGTGGCAGTTCACATGTTTCGGTTGCTGACAGGTCGTGATCCGGTGACGCAAAAGAAGTTTTGCCAGCACTGCCTTAAGCAACTCGAAACCTCCACGAAGCAGCCGCCGGCGAAGAATCTGTCCTTCATTGGGCCAGTGCTGGTGCGTGAGGAGAAGGGCTATCGCGTGCTCAGCCTGCAAGGAGCCACCGCCCTGGCCATCGGCGGCGGACGTGAAGAGGCCTCGAAACACTTTCTCAATCAGGAGCGGAATCGCAAAACAAACCCAGGTGAGAATCCCGACCAAACTTTTTATTATGCCTGGATCGAAGACGCGGTGATGAAGGATCGCGCCAAGGCCCGGGCCATCCTAGATCGTGCCAGTCGTGATCCCTTCGGCATGATCCGCAGCTCGGCAGAGGAACTGAGGAAGAAAGCATTCCCCTGACGTGCAGACACTGGAAGAGAACGACAAAAAATGAAATCAGGTTTTGCCGCTTTGAATGGGAGCCTTCATCATGCGGTCCCATGCCGCACGACCTCACCTCCGCTCCGCAAACTGATCCGCTCAACATCTACCGCTACCGCGACAGTCTCTACGCGGTCGATTTGATCTCCGCGGCACTGAGCATCGACTTCTTCACCTGGCTGTCGTCGAATCCATCTCCCTTGAGCGGGATCTGCAGCCACTTTGGTTTCAAAGAGCGGCCGGTGGATGTGATGCTGACGCTCTTTGCATCCAACGGCTGGGTGGAAGATCACAGCGGCACCTATCACGCTTCGGCCTCGGCCAAGGAGCATCTGCGGGCGGGCTCAGTGTGGGATGTGAGGCCGTATTATGCCTCGCTGCATGACCGCCCCATCGCGCGAGATTATCTGGAGGTGCTCAAATCCGACAAGCCAGCAGGCTGGAGCGGCGACAAGGCCTCATTCGACTGGCACAAGGCGATGGAGCAGGAAGACTTCGCTCGGAAATTCACCGCAGCGATGGATTGTCGTGGGCTTTATCTCTCGCAGGCACTCGCGATGAAGCTCGATCTGAGTGGACGCACTTGCTTGCTCGACATCGGCGCTGGTTCCGGCATCTACGCGTGCGCCATCGCCGCGCAGCACACGCACTTGAAGGCCATTGCATTCGATCAAGCACCCGTGGATCGCATCGCAGCCAAATTGATCGCTGAACGCGGCTGTGCGGATCGCGTGAGTGTCGCCACCGGCAACATGTTCGAAGGCTTGCCGACGGGATGCGACGCCCACATCTACTCAAACGTGTTGCATGACTGGGGTGTGGCCGAGGTGAAGAAACTACTCGCCGTGTCACATGCCGCGCTGCCTGTGGGTGGCTTGATGATCGTTCATGATGCGTTCATCAATGCGACGAAGACCGGCCCGCTGCATGTCGCGGAGTATTCATGCCTGCTGATGCATTCCACACAGGGGAAATGCTACAGCACGAGCGAGTATGCCGCGCTGCTGGATGAAGCGGGTTTCACACCAGGTGAGTATCACGACACCGCCGTTGCACGCGGCTTCATGACGGCGATTCGGCGCTAAAACAAACATGCAGCCTTCAATGCGCATCGCCATCGTCGGCTCCGGCACAGCGGGGCCTGCGGCCGCGATTTTTCTCGCGCGTGCAGGCCATGAAGTCGTCCTCTTTGAACGCGCACCGCAAAAACTGCCTGTCGGCGCGGGATTCCTGCTGCAACCCACCGGTTTGTCAGTGTTGCATCAACTTGGCCTAGCGGATGAACTCACACCTCATGTCGCGCGCATCTCCAAGCTCTACTGCCGCACGCGCGCCGGCCGCGTGTTGCTCCATTTGCCGTATGCCGAGCTTGGGGCCGATCTCTACGGCGCAGGCACTCACCGCGCCACCTTGCTCGACTTGTTACTCGACGCTGCAACTCAGGCAGGAGCCCAAATCACCTGGGACACCCACATCGAGCGCCTCACGCGCGATGCTACGCAGCGCCCCTCGTTGCACGACATTCACGGCGTCACGCATGGCCCGTTTGATCTCCTGCTCATCTGCGACGGTGCCCACTCCACGTTGCGTGAGCGAAGCGGCATCCCCTCACGGGTCAGTCGCTATCCTTGGGGCGCGCTGTGGTTCATTGGTCAGCGCACACCCGAGTTTGATCCGAGTGTCTTGTGGCAATGCGTTGGCTCCACGCGCGAGCTGACGGGCTTTTTGCCCACAGGCACTCGTGAAGATCTGCTCAGCCTTTTTTGGAGCATCAAACTCGATCAAATCGATTCATGGCGTGCATCCTCACTCGACGGCTGGAAGAGCCAAGTCCTCACCCTCGCGCCGCAAGCGGAGAGTTTTCTCACGCAGATCGAATCTCACGCGCAGATCGCCACGGCGGTCTATCACGACGTGCGCATGCAGCACTGGCACGGCGACCGCGTGACCATCCTCGGTGATGCGGCACACGCGCTGAGTCCGCAGCTCGGCCAAGGCGTCAATCTCGCGCTCATGGATGCCTCCGCGCTAGCCGCAGCTCTTGCGGAGCATCCTCTGCCATTAGCGCTGGCTCAATACTCCAACGCGCGCCGTGCTCATCTCCGCTTCTACCAGTTCGCCACGCGTTGGACCACGCCGTTTTTCCAGTCGGACCTGCTTCCACTTGGCTGGTTGCGTGACATTGCCTTCCCCATCGTCCAACGCATCCCGCCGCTTCGTCGGCAGATGACGGCGACGATGGCAGGCGGCAAAACAGGCCCATTTTCCAGTCTTACGCTTTCACCGCGATCATCCGCCGTCCCACTTCCTCACACAGACCGATGAACGTGCGCTCCGGCAGGTTCAGCGGGCGGTCTTTCAGTGTGGAAACGATCCAGCGCCGTTTCAGCCTCGCTTTAGGCAGCGGCAGCGCGATCAACTGGCCTGCTTCGATCTCCGCGCGTGCGATCCACCGCGCTGCGATGGCCACGCCGATGCCGAGCTTGGCGAGTTCCTTGGTGGCTTCCGAACTGCCCAGTTCGATGAACGAGCTCAAGCGCACACCCTGCTTCATGAAGAACTCCTGAATCATCGCAAAGTTCAGGCTGTTGCGGCTGGCGACGATGAAGGTCTCTCCGGCAGCATCTTTGAGCTTGGGAGCTTTTTGCGCCCACGGATGCAGCGGGGAGACGAGAAACTCGAGTTCGTCGTCAAAGATGGCGTGGCAGTTGAGTCGTGACACTTCCGGCGGCTTCAAGCTCACGGTGATATCGACCTGGTTCTTGAGCAGCTTCTCGATCGTGTCAGGGGTCTCTCCAGTCACGACTTTGATCTCGTAGAGTGGGAAGCTCTCTTTGAATTCGCGAAACACCGTCGGCAGGATGAACTGCGCCGCCGCCGTGGTGCAGCCGATGCGCAGCTTGCCGCGCGGAGTTTGATCCAGCGTGCCCAGCACGGCGCGTGCATGGCTCATGGATTGCAGGATGGTCTCCGCATGCGGCAGCAACTCGCGTCCGGCATGCGTGAGATGCACGCTCTTGCCCTGACGATGGAAGAGCTGGCTGCCCAGGTCGATCTCCAGCGACTTGATAGCGTGGCTGATGGCGCTCTGCGTGAGGTGAAGCTCGCGTCCGGCCTGTGTGAAGCTGCCGCTGCGGGCGAGGCAGATGAAGGCGCGGAGCTGGCGGGTGTCGATGGCGTGGTCCATGAATGCCATTCATACATCAAGTGAAAAACATTGCGCCTGGTTTCTGATCCGTTTTGGCATGCTGGCACTGCGCCTGCTTTACGGATGGATGTCATGTTCAAAGCAGATCACACATCCAAGACGACTCTCAGCGGGGTTGTTCAACCAGTCCGCATCGGTTTTATACCGCTATCGGACTGTGCTCCGCTGATCGTTGCGCGGAGTCGTGAGTTGTTCCGTAAACATGGAGTCAAAGTCGAGTTAAGTTGTGAGGTCGGATGGGCCACCATTCGGGAAAAGCTACTCTACGGTCAGGTGGATGCTGCACATGCGATTGCCGGCCTCGCGCTGGCCATGCGCATGGGTCTGAGCACTCCACCTTGCCGGGTGGTGGCCCCATTCGTCTTCAATCTGCATGGTAACGCCATCACGCTCAGCCGTGATCTCTGGAACCGTGGCGTGCGGGATGCCAACAGCCTGAAAAAACTCATCCGCAGCAGCACCAGCCGCCGCTTCACCTTCGGCATGGTGTCACGCTACTCATCCCACTACTTCCTGTTGCGTCAGTGGTTGAGCGCGGCGGGCATCGATGTCGAAAAAGAGGCGCGCATCGTCGCGCTGCCGCCCACGCAGATGGCCGCCAACCTCGCTGCCGGCCTCATTGACGGTTACTGCGTTTGTGAGCCGTGGAACTCGGTCGCCGTGGAGCGCGGCACCGGCTGGATAGTCGCCACCAGTGAGCAGCTTGCGCCCGGCCATCCTGAAAAGGTGCTGCTCACGACTGAGACTTTCATTGAACGCCACACCGAAGAGGCGCACGCCATCATCGCTGCCTTGAAGGAATCCTGCGAGTTTTGCGATGCGAAGGAAAACCGCGCGGAAGTGGCTCATGTGCTGGCCGCGAGCGGTTACTTCACCGGCAACGAGGACATCCTCAAGCGCTCGCTCGTGGGTCCGCTCGATCTCGGCACTGAGAAGACCGCTGAAGCCACCCATTTTCACATCTTCCACCGTCGTGAGGCCAATGAGCCCACCAGCGAGCGCGGACGCTGGCTTCTCGATGAATTCATCGCCCATGGCCTACTCATGCCGACACAACGCGCCGAAGCTATCGAAGCCCTGCGCGAATGCTGGACCTCCAGCGCCTTCACCCTTCCCAAAACAGCCGCCGCTGCCATCAAACCCGCCAAAGCCAACAAACGCCCTCAACTCGCCCTCGCATGAAACCTACCACCCCCATCACCCGTCGTTCCATCCTCCGCACCGCCGGTCTCGGCGCGCTTTTCTCCGGCCTGCCGCAAGGCTGGGTCGGCTCCGCCTACGCCGATGACTCTCCAGAGACCGCCGACATCAAACTTGGCATCATCGCCCTCACCGACTGCTCGCCGATCGTTATCGCGCATGAAAAAGGCATCTTCAAAAAGTTCGGCATCAACTCCACGGTCAGCAAGGAAGCCTCATGGGCCGTTATTCGCGACAAACTGACCACCGGAGAAAATCAGGCCACGCACATGCTGCTCGGCATGCCCATTGCCGCCTCCATGGGCCTCGGCGGCTCGGTGGCAAAGGAAATGATCTTCCCGTGGATCCTGAATCGCAACGGCCAGGCCATCACGCTCGCCAATAAGTTCAAAGGCAAGGTTGCTGGTGATCCGAAGGCGCTGAAACCGCTCGTCGATGAAGCCAAGGCCGCTGGCACCCCGCTCACCTTTGCCATGACCTTCCCGCCCGGCACTCATGCCATGTGGATGCGTTACTACCTTGCGGCTGGCGGCATCAATCCCGACAGCGACATCACCCTCACCACCATTCCACCACCCCAGATGGTCGCGAACATGAAGGTCGGCAAGATGGACGGCTACTGCGTCGGTGAACCCTGGAACGCACGTGCCATCGCCGAAGACATCGGCTATACCAGCGTCGCCACGCAGGAAATTTGGAAGAACCATCCTGAAAAAGTCTGCGCCTTCACCAAAGAATTCGCCGAGGCCAACCCAAAGACCGTCAAAGCCGTGCTCAAGGCCCTGCATGAGGCCAGCGTCTGGCTCGATGACCTCGGCAATCGCAAAGAGCAGGTCGAGATCATCAGCAAGGCCAGCTATGTGAACTGCCCGCC
>JANOBP010000108.1:0-3300 GCA_031411715.1 Verrucomicrobiaceae bacterium
GTATTCTTCATCAATGGTATCGGGTGCACCGCTGACGAGGACGGTTTTTCCGGCCAAAGCCATGCTGCGGGCGACGATGGGGACGAAGCGATCCCAGGTGTGTTTCACGAAGCTGCCTGCTTTGTCGCCAGCTTTGCCAACCTTGCCACCAGCAGCGGGTTTAAACCACAGGGCGGCTCCGACTTTGCCTTTGCCGGTTTCCACTCCTGCGCCGATACCGTGGAGTGTGTTGCCGGAACTGTCGCGTGAGTCGCCGTTGTCGAAGTTGCAGACGAGGATGGCATCGGCAGGTTTGGAATCGGGGGCTTCAAAACGTTGCTGCACCTCGGCAGGCGTGAGGGCTTTGTGATAGAGGGCGAATTGATCCAGCAGGCCGTTGTAGGCTCCGGCGCTGCCTTCGGCGGCCCCATTGCCATTGCCGAGATAGAGCGGATTGGCTGGCTTGCTGGTCAGGAGGTCGCTAGCGCTGCCTTCGGCGACGAGTTTGCCATCCAGATAAAGACACATCTTCTTATCCGCCGCCAAGGTGCCGACGAGATGATGCCAGCCATCCGCTAGAGCTTCAGCAGAAACGATGGCGCTGACTTTACTGTCGCTGCGAACATGGAACTGCGGCTTCTTGTCACGAATATCGAGCGCGATGCCCTGACGTGGTCCGCCGTGATGAATGACGGTGCCATTGGGTGAATCTGGCAACACCCATGCTTCGACGCTGATCGGTGTTTTGGTGGGATCGGTCGCTGGAGCGTCTGGGAAGAGCACGCTGCCTGCAACAGGTGCGTTGGCAGCAGCCACGGCTTTCTTAGCGTCGCCCTTGCCCTTCTTTTTGTCTTCGCCCTTCTTCGCAGCCTTGCCTTCTTTTTCGAGGCCTTTCGGCTGATTCGCGAGTGGTTGGCCATCGGGGCCTAAAACGACGCTATTGCCGGTGCGTGGCGTGGTGGCTTCTTCGAGTGTGTAGGCTTCTTCCGGCGGCGTTTTGGGCGTGGAGAAGAGGGTGTACTCCATGGTGGTGGTCCACTTGTAGTACTGGGCCTCGCGACCATACGAGTACACGTTCTTGTCGTCGTGGACGAGGATGCGACCTGCGGGTGCATACTTGCCAGCTTGGAAATAACCGCCGTGGCCTCCGGCAAAACTTTTGCCATAGACCCAGTAGCTGCGGTGGAAGTTCGAGTCGTCGAGGAAGCCCATCGGCGCAAAGAGATGCGCGCCTTCGCCTTCATGCGCTCCGGCTTGCTTGGCGAAATCGGCGCTGATGGGGCCGACTTCGACGCGCTTGCCATCGGCGATGATTTTTTGCGTGCGGAGGTAGGTCCATTTGCCGTCGCTGCTGAGGATGTCATTAAGCGCAACGGGCATTTGCAGGGACTTGTGGCGGTCATTGAGGTCGCCGCCGGTATCGGGGTCTTTGTCGTCGTAATTTTGCTTCACGCGCATTTCGCCGGTTTTCGCGTCGAGACGATAGAACCACAGGCCGCCATCGAGGAAGCAGGAATGACCGGCGATGCAGCTCACGAGGCCGTTTTCGACCAAGACGCTGCCGTGCACAGGCCACACGCTTTCCATCATTTCCCACGCGCCGTGGCTGAGCATCACCGGTGCCGCCTGAAAGCGCCAGACGAGCGCGCCGTCCTTCGCACGCAGACAATAGACCTGTCCGTCCTTGCCACCAAAGTACACCCGGCCTTTCCAATACGTCGGCGGTGAATCAATGCGGCCACCAGCGATGAAATGCCACGCGGGTTTGCCGGTGGCGGCGTCAAAGGCATGCAGCGTGTGCTTATCGACCTCGGAGACAAAAGTGAGTCCGGCGGCGGTCGTCGTGGTGCTGAGCGGTGGCGTGAGTTTGACTTCCCAAGCCATGCCGAGATCCTTTTTTAGATCCGATTTCCCTGAACCGCTGCGCGCATTGTCACTGCGATAAGTTGGCCAGTCGCCAGCGTCGGCTTCGACTTCGTCGATGGCATCGGCGTAGGCCTGACCTTTGATGAGGCGCTGATCATCCGGTGTGTTCGCTGGAATCGGATAACGCGGCGCGGAAGCCATGACGGCCATGCCATCAAGCTTCGCTTCGGGATAGCAGGCGCAGTTGTGCGGTCCGGCATAGGTGAGTCCGTTGGCGGGCATCACGCCATAAAGGCAGGCTCCTCGCACCCAGTGATTCAGATCCCAATGCTGCTTCTCCATATCGACGTACTCGATGCCGGTGCGGCTCGGGATGATGTATTTCTCGGTCGCCTTGCCCATGTAGCAGCGGTGATGGAACCAGTAAGTGCCCTCCGGCACGTCGGGGAAGAAGCTCTTCTTTTTCTCGCCGGTGAGCGGGTCAAAGCCGCGGTACTCGCCACTTTGGTTGCCAGACATGTTGCCGGAGTTCCAAACGAGACCCTGCGCAACGATGACGTCCTCCAGACTGCGGTAGCCGCTCTTCTCGTGCGGCGCGGTCCAGATGTCTTTGCCTGTGTCAGCATTCATGCCCTTCATCGCGCCATCACCACCCGCGTAGATGATCACATCGTTATGGAGCAGGATGCGCGGGGCAAAATTGAACTCATAAAGCGCACGGCGCTTCGTTGGATCGGTGGTGAAAAGCACCTTGCCCGACTTCACATCGCGGGCGGCGATGCCATCGCCGTTGTAATACACGACGCGTTTGTCATCGAGCGTCAACGTGACGGGCGCAATGCGGTCTTCCTGCTCCCACAATGTCTTGCCGCTCTCAGCGTCGATGGCCAGCAGATGCCTCGGCTTGCCGTCCCAGTTGAACTCGGTGGTCACGCGCTGCTGATCACTCTGCGCCTTCACCGCGAAGTCCTTGTTCAACACCCACGACTCCTTGTTCACCAGTGCATAGATGGTACCATTGCGCATGATGAGCTCCTCCGCGCCTTTCGTCTGCGGATACTCACGGATCAGATTGCCCGTGGCTCCGTCGAGGCAGGAAATCGGGTTCGTGATGCCCATGGTGACATATACTTTGTCGCCAATCGCCACGATGCGACGCGTGAGCTGCGTGGGGCCGGACTTCAGTGGCCAGAGGTGCGTGCTCCACTCTGGGATCGGCTTTTTCCAAAGCACCGTGCCATTGAAGGCATCACGAGCGATCAGCATGAACTTCGCAGGCATCAAAATCGAGATGCGGCTGCCCTCGTCGATGATGTAATAGATGCGACCACCCGCGCTGACCTTCGCACTGACCGACGACATGCGGTCATGATGCCGACTCCAGCGCGGATTTCCCACCCACTGCATGCGTGACGGCGGCCCGACGAGCATGTCCTTCGACGTTGGGTTGCCTTT
>JANOBP010000109.1:0-5761 GCA_031411715.1 Verrucomicrobiaceae bacterium
GCGGCGGCGGGATTGCGAATCGACGAGCGCAACATCGCCTCCTTTCGCCACGCTTTTTGCGAAGAGGTTTCGACTCAGCTCAAGGGACAAAAACCGATCGCCACGCTAAACATCGATGCGGAAGCGACCTTCAAACAAATGAACCTCAACACGGTTTCGACTATCGAAAAGCTCGCGCCGTTCGGAACATCCAACCCGCGACCGATCTTGGTGGCTAGCAATGTCGAGCTTGCGGATGCCGCGAAAGCCATGGGGAGCACGAGGCGCTTCGCGTTGATCATGTGCTTCGTCTCAGGCGTCAGCGGCATGTGCATGGTGATGTAATCGGCCTGCACGATGGCGGCGTCGAGATCCTCGCAAAGCGTGACGCCGAGGCTTTCGGCGCGGTTCTTGGACAGATACGGGTCGTAAGCAACCACGCTCATGCCAAAGGCCTTCGCGCGCTTCGCGAACTCAGCACCGATGCGGCCCATGCCGAGCACGACGAGCGTTTTGCCATAGACTTCGGTGCCTTGGAAGCTTTTGCGGTCCCATTTACCGCTGACGATGGTGGCGTGCGCCTGCGGGGTCTTGCGGGAGAGGGCCATCATCAAGGTGAAGGCCTGCTCGGCGGTGGAGATCGTATTGCCGCCTGGGGTGTTCATGACGACGACGCCGCGCTTGCTGGCGACTGGCACGTCGATGTTATCGACGCCGACACCAGCACGGCCGATGACTTTGAGGTTCGGTGCGGCGTCGAGCACTTTGGCTGTCACCTTGGCACCACTGCGCACGATGATGGCATGCGCGGTGCGGGAGGCCTCGATCATGGCATCCTCGGCTTTCAGGTCCATGTTCACCACGACGGAGAAAGACGGCTCCGCTTTGAGCAGGTCGATGCCTTTGCTCGAAATGGGGTCGTTGTTGCCGGCGATGAGGATGTTGAACTTGGACATAGAGGATATTTTTTGGGGAAAGGGCGCGCAGACTAGCCTCCTTTCTTCCTCGCTCAAGAAGCAATGCGTGCTGGACAGACGGCGGGCGGGAGGATTGAATGGCCGCATGATTTTGGCTTTTATTCCTGCCTTGGGGGACCCTGCATCGTATTCGCTGGCAGCAGCGCTACTGACGGGAGGCCTGGCGTGGTATCTTTTTTCCCGCCAATTGAGCGCGCAGAGTGCTTCTGCGGCTGCTGAGTTGACGAAAGTGCTCCTTGAGGCGGAGGCTAAGCAACTGGAAGAACAAGCGCGTGCGAAGGCAGCCGCTGCGGAGATGCAGGGGCGGCTGGATGTGACGGCGGCCAAGCTAGCAGATGTGGAGCAGCGTTATGCGACGCACCGTGAGGTTTCAGATCGGCGCTCGAATGATGCGTCGCAGCAGATCGCGTTTCTGGAGAGCGAGTTGGGCGCGACGCGTGAGATTGCAGCGCAACTGCCGGCGACGCAGGCGCGCATCAAGGATTTGGAGGTTGCCCTGGCTGCAGAACAAGGCCGTGCCAAGGCGCATGAGGTGGCGACTGAGGCGAGCAATGCGCGTGCGGCGGACTTGGAGAAGCGTTTGGGTGAAGCCCAGTCCTTTGCCCTCAAGGCCAAGGAGGATGCGGAGGTGCTTAAAGCCGATTTAAGTCGATTGAAAGCTGAGCACGAGGCCCTGGCGGCCAGTGGCGGCTTTGAGGCTGAATTGAAAAAGGCCAAGGATCTTCAGCAATTGGCAGAGGCGAAGGTTGCGCTGCTTCAAAAGAGTGTTTCCGCCGCCGAAGCGCGCACGGCCATGGTTCAGAAGGAATTCATGAATGCGGTGGGCGTTTCCTCCGCACCAACGCCGGGCACCGTCGTGGTCGCCGGATCAGCCGCCACCTCGGACAAGCGTGTGCGTGAACTGGAAGACAAAATCGCCCAGATCGAGGCAGAAGCGCGGAAGAAAGCACGTGAGGACGGCTATAAGATCGCTGAACTGGAGTACCGGCTGAGTGAGGCTGTGGAGAAGAAGTGATGAGGGGGCAAGTGCTCAGTGGGTCTATTCATGTTCCGAATTGGCTCGGAATAGACGATAGACGATAGCGATAGGTGAGGCCCACATCGCGACGCTCAGATCGTTGCCTTGATCAAGGCGTTGCGATGGAGTCGCTGGTCTCGACGTTGCTCGTTGGCTTATAAGTGAAGCCGGAAAGCGTGATGCCGGTGACGGTGAAGGTGAAGGTTCCGCGAGTCTTGGTGCGGCCGGAGGTGAGCGCGGCGGTGCCTTTGCTGCCAGTGGATTTGGAGACCGTGCTGGACGTCAGGCCGCTCCACTGGCCGGTGACTGTAGCGCCGGATTTCAGCGCACCAGCTTGGTCACGCACTGTGACGGTGGCTGTGGCTTGGTAGCCTTGGCTGCTGGTGCCACTACGAGTCATAGCGATGTTGGCGACATAGACGGTCTTGTTGCTCTGCACCACGATGGTGACGCTGTCAGCGCTGCTGGAGAGGCCCGAGTTGTCCACCACGACGAGGGAGGCATTGTAAGTGCCTGCGGTGGCGTAGGCATGCACGGGATTGGCAGCGGTGGAGCCGGTGCCGTCGCCGAAATCCCAGTCATAGGCGGCGATGCTGCCATCAGGATCATAGCTGCCGGTGCTGGAAAAATTCACCGACAACGTGGCGGGGCCGGTGAGCGGCGCACTGCTGTCCACCACGGCCACGGGGGGCTGGCCACTGACGGGCAACACGCTGCCACTGAGGCTGAACTGCCCGAGGCTAGCGTAATCATTGTAAGCCGTGAGGGCATCTCCCGTGCCGACGCCTTCGACCGCGAGGTAGTAAGTGCCTTGCGCCAGCGAGGTGCTCAAAGTCGCACCGAGAGTGCTGGGATTGGCGCTGGTGACAAGGGCGCCGAGGCCGTCGTAGAGCGCGAGTTGGATGTCGAGGTTCGGCGCGACGGCGGCAGGAGCAGCGGTGAAGCTCACAGGGCCTGCGCCGGTGGTGAAGCCGAAGAGATCCGCATCCGCGCGGCGCTCGATGATGCCGCTGGCACTCAACGAGGTGCCGGTGAGTGCGGTGGCGTTCACGATGCTGTCGCCATGCGCATCCACACGGTAGCCGGTGATGCCGGCGATGATGGCGGTGTCGTCCTGCAAGTTGTTAGCATACGGGTATTCGCCTTTGCTCCACTGCGCGACCTCGCGGTAATAACCGACGCCCATGATGGGTGCCCAGTTGGCATGCCCTTCATAATAACCAATCGCAGCGACGGTATCATGCGCGAGTTGCCCGTCATGGCTGAGATTAAAAGTGTGACCGGCCTCGTGGCTGGCGGCCTCGGCGGTGTATTTGGCCGCGCCATTGCCGAGTTGGGCGGGGAAGACAAAGCAGGGCGTGTCGGAGTTCCAGGTGAAGGAGTTCAGGTAAGCCACACCACCCGCGCCCGCGCCGTACCAGTCGTAGCTGCTGCCGCCGATGCACACACGGATGCCGAACTGCGTGTCGCCCGTGGTGGTCTTGCGCAGCGCCTCGATGCCAGGGTCCTGCGTCGTCACATCGACATCAAACGGCGCGTAGTCCTCCGTCACGCGCTGCCAGATGGAGTAGATGTTATCCAGCTCCGTGGTGGTGAAGGCGGTGGTCAGCGTGGCATCGGTGCTGTAGGGCGGCGTGACAAAGGTGGCACCGGCATTCCACGATGTGCCCGAGGTCGTGTGGCCGTCGAAGTCGAGGTAGATCACCTTGCTGGCACCGGGCTTGCTATGCAGCAAAAAGGTATCCGTCACCGACAGCGTAGCCGCCACGGTGCCACCGGTAGCAGTGCCAGCCTGTGCCACCGCATTTTGCAGCGGCAGCAGGCCCTCACAGACGAAATGCAGGCGACCCAGACGGTCCATGCGCAGGTTTCGTTCCTTCACACAGAGGTCGCGCAGCTCCGACTCCGAGCGGTCATACCAAGCCGCGATCTGCGGCATCCGCGCACCTAGAGCGGCGGGGATTTCCGCTCCACGCGGCGGCTTAGGAAACGCCTTCTGCGGGAAGCTCTCCCCGCGGTGATTGGTCTGGCCCAAGGCAGCGGTGCTGATGAACGTGAGGGCGGCGAGGTGAAGGAGGCAGGTGTGGCGCATGATTAGATGCAAATTGAGATTTTATCAGGACGAGGCGAGATTGACAATCATAAAATGGTTTTCGTTCAACTTCTGCATCGTTGATGCGTGGTTCAGAGTCCCTCCCGTTTCGAATCGGCTTCGAATCGGCTTGGAATAGACGATAGACCATCGCAATAGGTGCGGCCCACTCCGCTCGCGCGCTTCCTTCATCGACTATGGCTATGGTCGGTTCCCATTCCAAGTCAGCGGAAGTGCGGATTGAAAACTGAGCACTCAGCACTGAGCAATTTCAATCGCCAGCCGATCACGTTTTCAAATTCACACTCTATGCAATCCATGGCTTGATCACCTTGCCCGCCACGTCGGTGAGGCGGAAGTCGCGGCCTTGGAAGCGGTGGGTGAGGCGGAGGTGGTCGAAGCCGAATTGATTCAGCATGGTGGCGTGGAAGTCGTGCAGATCGACGGGATCACGTGCGATGCTCCAGCCGATTTCGTCGGTCTCGCCATAGGTTTGGCCACCTTTGATGCCGCCACCGGCTGCCAGCATGGTGAAGGCAAAGGGATGGTGATCTCGGCCCGTGGCATTGGGATTGCCCGCGCGGTTTTCACCGAGCGGGGTGCGGCCAAATTCGCTGCCCCAGACGACCATGGTGTCTTCCAGCATGCCACGTTGCTTGAGGTCTTTGAGCAGCGCGGCGATGGGCTGGTCCGCCATGCCCGCGTTGAAGGCGAGTTCGTTGTTGAGGCCGCTGTGATGATCCCAACTGGCGTGCATGATGCTGACGAAGCGCACGCCGCGCTCGACCATGCGGCGCGCGAGCAGGCAGTTGGTGGCAAAGGCTTTGTACTGGCCGGGACCGCCACCGCGGGTGGCTTTGATGTCGGCGTCGGGACGATTGACGCCATACATGTCGAGTGTCTTGGCGTCCTCGCCTTTGATGTCGATGAGTTCCGGCGCAGCGGTCTGCATGCGGAAGGCCAACTCGTAAGCGGCGATGCGGCTGGCGATCTCCGGGTCGCGCACTTGGTCGTAGCGGCTCTGATTGAGCTCCATGAGCGTGTCCAGGCCCTTGCGCTGCATGCTGACGGGAATGCCGGGTGGATTCTTGAGATTGAGCACGGGCTCGCCTTGATTGCGGAAGAGCACACCGGCGTAACTGCTCGGCAGAAAGCCGCTCTGCCACAAAGACGCACCGCCGCTGGTGCCGCGCCCTGAATTGAGCACAACGTAGCCGGGCAGGTTCTTTGACATGCTGCCGAGGCCGTAATTGAGCCACGAGCCGACTGTGGGCAGGCCAAACTGCGCGCGTCCGCAATGCAGCACGAGCTGGCCGGGGTGATGATTGAACTGATCCGTGTGCAGACTGCGGATCATGAGCCAGTCGTCGGCCTGCTTGGCCATGTGCGGCAGTAGATCGCTGAATTCCATGCCGCACTGGCCGTATTTGGCAAAGGTGCGCGGGCTGCCCATCAGCTTCGCCGTTTCTTTGCGGATGAAGGCAAAGCGCACGTTTTTCGTCATGCTCTCCGGCAGCGGCTGGCCGTTGAGTTCATTGAGCTTCGGCTTCGGATCAAAGAGGTCCATCTGGCTCGGCCCGCCCTCCATGAAGATGAAGATGCAGTTCTTCGCCTTCGCCGGAAAGTGCGGCTCACGCGGCGTCAGCGGATCCTGCATCGCATCCGCCCCCAAGGCCGTCGCGGGTGAAATCAGTC
>JANOBP010000110.1:0-2087 GCA_031411715.1 Verrucomicrobiaceae bacterium
ATGAGATCGAGAATTTTGGCCATAACGAGGGGACTCCGGTGTTTAGGGGTTCAGAAAAAGGGCGCGGAGAATACACGCCTACTCTCGGGTGTCAAACAGCGAAGTCACAGACTCGTTCCCGTGAATGCGGGCAATGGCCTGTGCCAGCAGCGGAGCGATGTCCAAAGTGGTGACTTTATCGCCGGTAGCCTGGGGCACGGAGTTCGTGGCCAGAAGCTCAACAATGGGTGATTTGGAGATGCGGGCGTGGCCTTTATCCCCCAGCACGGCGTGGGAGACGCCTGCGTAGATTTTTTTGGCACCGTGCTTGAGCAGTAGCTCGGCGGCGGCGGTCAGGGTGCCGGCGGTTTCGGTCAAATCATCGACCAGCAGCACGTTTTTGCCCGCCACGTCGCCGATGACGCTGTGCGCCTCCACTTCTTCCGCACTGACGCGATTTTTGGCTACGATGGCCATTGGAGCCTTCAAAGCCTTAGCAAAGGCATGGGTCATTTTGATGCCACCGACATCGGGAGACACCACGACGAGATCCTCGATGCCACGCTCGCGTATGGTCTTCATCAAAACTGGCGCGGCATACAAATGGTCCACAGGGATGTCGAAGAACCCCTGAATCTGACCCGCGTGCAGATCCATGGTCAGCACACGGTTCACACCAGCCGCCACGAGCAGATTCGCCACTAATTTGGCTGTGATCGGCACACGCGGGCGATCTTTGCGATCCTGGCGCGCGTAGCCAAAAAACGGAAGCACCGCCGTGATGCGCGCGGCACTGGCGCGACGCACGGCATCCACCATGATGAGCAGTTCCATCAAATTTTGATTCGTGGGCGGGCAGGTCGGCTGGACGATGAAGATATCACTGCCACGAATGTTCTCGTGGATTTGCACAAAGGTCTCACCGTCTGGAAAAGTCGTCAATTCAGCCGCGCAAAGGTCAATGCCGAGATTTTGGCAGATCAGTCGGGATAAAGTGGGGTGCGCAGAGCCGCTGAGAATCTTCAAGGTTTCAGTCATGGGGCCGCGAGTAAGGCGAGTCCGTCACAGAAAGCAACCCGCCACCTTTTAAGCCTTCAATTTCGCCCCACCGAGCTTGCAGATCCGCTCAAAATGCTTCTTCTCCACCTGAGTGATGGAGAGTCGGTTCCCACGCCGCAAAATCAATAAATCCGCCAGTGCCGGGTCAGCGCGCAGCATGTCGAGCGAGACAAACGTGGGGAAATCAGCCTCCCACTTCACATCGATGAGCAGCCAACGCGGCTCCTCATGTTTGCTGCCTGAGTCAAAATACGGAGACGAAGGTTCAAACTGCGTCGGGTCTGCCTTCGCTTCACTGACGACGCGCACCACACCTGCGATTCCCGGCTGCGGGCAACTGGAGTGATAAAAAAAGCCCAGATCACCTTCCTGCATGCCGTCTCTCATCATGTTTCGCACCTGAAAATTCCGCACCCCATTCCAAGGCTCCGTTTTCTTCGGTCGCTTCTTCAAGTCGTCGAAAGAAAACGTGTCGGGTTCGGATTTGAGCAGCCAGTAGTTCATAGGGCGCGCACCTTGGAAGGCAATCGATCGAAGAAAACCAGATAATCGCTCAAGGCCACTTCGCCAACACTTTCCCGTCTGCTGACTTGATAGTGAGACCTTCGATCTTCACTTCGCCTTCGCCAGCGCACGGATCGAGGCGCAGGCCGTGCAGGGACTTTGTTTCGTCGATGCGGAGCTTCATCTCGTGCCATTCGCCGTCGTGCTTCACGTCGAAGTCGAGGTGTTTGCCTTTGGGGAGTGTCGTTTCGGCGTCGGTGGTCCAGTAGAGTTCGCCGGGACCGCTGGATTTGCTTTGGAGGCGGAATTCGAGGGTGTAGGGACCAGGGGATTCAATGGCGAGGTGCTCGAAGGCGAGGCCGGGATCGGTGCCGGTGCTGTGGAGGATGAGTTGGGTGCCTTCGACGGTGAGTTTTGTGTCTTTGCGGGCGCGGGGGAGCGTGGCGGCGGCGTTGGCGGACTTCTTTTTTCCTTTGACCTTCTTCTTGGTTTTGTCGGGCGTGGTGTCGTTGTATTGTGACCAGCCGGGATTGAGTTTCGGCGTG
>JANOBP010000111.1:0-4501 GCA_031411715.1 Verrucomicrobiaceae bacterium
CTTCGAAGACAACTTGGCGGCCTTTTATGGCATGTGTGAGAACATCGACGATAACGTGGGTCGCTTGCTAGCACAGCTCGATGCCTTGCAACTCGCCGAAAACACGATCGTGCTCTTCCTCACCGACAATGGAGGCACGGCTGGCGTGAAGACCTACAATGCGGGCATGCGCGGCGGCAAAGTCAGCGTGCATGAGGGTGGCACGCGCGTGCCGCTGTTCATGCGCTGGCCTGCAGCGAAATGGACGCCACATGTCGTGAAGCCCATCGTGGCGCATATTGATCTGCATCCCACACTGCTCGACCTGTGCGGCGTGACGGCTCCGAGCGGCCCCAAGATCGACGGCGTGAGCCTGCGGCCTCTTTTGGAGAGCGAAAACTCATCCGCATGGCCCGAGCGCACACTTTTCACGCATAATCCCATCAACGAAACCAACAGGTTCCCTGGAGCTGTGCGCACCCAGCGATATCGACTGGTGCGCGAGATCAAAGGCGCAGCGGGAGGTTCGAGCGCCAAAGCAAACGATGCCAGTGCAACGGCATGGCAACTCTACGACATGGAAACGGATCCCGGCGAGGTGAAGGACATCGCCGCCGATCATGAGGACATCGTGAGTCAACTCAGCGCGCAATACGATGCGTGGTTCGCTGACATCTCCAGCACTGGCCTGCAGCGCTTTCCACTGCCCGTCGGGCACAGCGAGCAAAATCCCGTCGAACTTCACGCGCCGCAGTCCTATCAAGAAAAGCCTATGCGTTTTGCCAGCGGCCCCGGTTTTGCCAATGACTGGCTCACGAACTGGACCGATGCGAAAGCCAAAATCTGGTTCGAGATCGATGTCAACACGGCGGGCGACTACGACCTCGAAATGGCTTACGCCTGCCCACCGGCAGACGCGGGCTCAAAAATCCGCGTTTCCATCGGTGATCGGTCACTCGAGGCCACGATCACGGCAGAGCCGGCCCTGGAAATCCCGCTGCCTCATCGTGATGCCGATGGAAAAACCAAATATCGCAATCGTGAATGGGGGCTCTTGAAGCTTGGATCACTCTCCTTACCAACCGGGGTGACCAGGCTGACGCTGGAGGCGCTGTCGATGCCGGGCGCGCAGGTGCTGGAGCTGAAGCACGTGCGGCTGGCGCTGCGGAAGTAGTTCCGTTCTGGGCGGGGTGTGATAGCGTCGCGGCCATGAAGAAAACCAAGCAAACTCGTCCGCGACGCCGTTGGTGGCGTTGGATGATGCTTTCCGCGCTAGCGATGCTGCTGGTCGCCGCTGGTGTGCTGCTTTGGGCATGGACTGAGCGTGTGCTGGTGGCCAATACGCTGCTGGTGCGGTTGGGCGGTGATCTGCAGGTGCAGATCGGTGGTGCAGAGTGGCGTGCGAATGTGCTGCACCTGACGGATGTGAGAGTGGCGTGGCGGGAGGATTCCAGCCAGATCGCCATGGTGCGCACGGCGGAGTGGCAGCCTGAATGGCTGCGCGTGAAGGAGGGCGCACTGGGGCGCGTGAAGCTCGGCGGTGTGGAGATCGACACGGACTGGAAGCGCTTGAGTGGTCTGTTGGGCGGTGGTGAGTCGGGCGAGGCGACGCGCTGGTCGTTGCAGGAGCTGGAGATGGATGAAACGCCGGTGAAGCTGCGGGATGAGACTGGCGGCGTTTTGTTTGGCGCGACGATCACACCGCGCGTTGAAGGGCTGGTCATGGGCGGCAAGCATCCGAAGATGGCGCTGCTGGATGTGCGGGCGAATGATGTGGTGTGGCGTGGCAAGCCGGTGCTGGCAGAGATGAACGTGGCGGCGGCGACCCGTGATGAAGATGGCGCGCTAGTGGTTTCAAAGCTGCGACTGGGATCTGGCGCGGTGGATCTGGCCTGGCTCAATGAACTGCCTGCCAGTGATAACAGTCAACCCGCCGCGCCGGATGCGTGGCCGTCCAAGGTGCTGCTGAGTGATGTGGAGCTGCAAAACATGCGTGTGTCGGCGGAGAAGCTGCGTGGCTTAAGCGGCGCGCTGCGGTTTTCCTGGCGCGGACGCGGTCTGGAGTGGCTGCGCGCGGGAGAATCGCAGTGGGGCACGCATGAATTGAATCTGACGGAGCTGGCGCTGCGACCGGAGAGCGCTGTGGGCGGGATCGAGGCGGAGGCGCTGTCCGTGACGGCCACGCATGGCAAAAACGGTATGTGGCGAATGGAAGACGTGACGCTGACAAAGCCGGTGGTGCATTGGACGGCGGCGCTGGAAGATGCGCTGATGCCGAAGAGCGAGGCGAAGCCGGAGAAGACGGCTTTTTCACTGCTGCTGACGAAGCTGCGTGTGCTGGACGGTGAGCTGAAGCTGGAACCGACGACGCTGAATCCGCTGAGCGGTGCTTTGAAGTGGCAGGGGGAAGGAGCGGAGCTGGAGGTGACGGACGCAGGCGTGAAGTCGAGCGCGAAGCAGAAACTGGTGGTTTCCGACGTGAAACTGAGCTGGGGGACGAAGGAGCCGTTCCTGACGATGAAGCGCGCGGCCACGGTCATGGTGCCGGGCGCGCTGGTGGTGGATGAATTGACGCTGGAGGAGCCGCAGGTGGTGCTGAAGCCTGAGAACGGGCCGTGGTTTGACAAGATCACGACGCCGCCGGTTCCGTTTGATCCGAATCGCGAGCTGCCGCTGTGGAGACGCATAGGGTTTGGCAAACTGACGATGACGGCGGCAACGCTGGACCTGGAAATGATGCTGCTGGAGCGGGTGGTGCTGCATGCGGCGCTGGGTGTGACGACGGATGCGGCGGGCATGCAGCGGGCAATGATTCAACAAGCACGCATGGCTATCCCGAGCCGGGTGAGTGCGCCGGTTTCATCCGTGCGTGAGCTGGAGGTGGTGGTGAAGCTGCCGGAGATGTGGCGCACGCGGCGGGTCGAGTCGCTGACGCTGAAAGGCGCGCATGTCGATGTGGGTGATCCGCTGATGACGCTGTTTCGAGGTCCGGCGGCAGTGGTGGAGGAGAAGGCGCAGGCGGTGGCGGAGCGCTGGACGGCGGGGACGGTGAGCGTGAAGGACATCGGTGTGACGCTGGAGGAGATCGCGCCAAATTTTCCACCGCTGCATTTTGGCGTGAACTTTGAAGCAAAGGAGACGCCGCTGGATCTTGAGGGACTGGCGGAGAATGTGGAGCCGCAGCAGGTCATCCTGCGGAACATGCGCATCCCGTCCCCGCACCGGCCGCTGAACGCGGTGGCGGAGATGAATGAGATCCAGGTGAGCTACACGCTGGACGGGCTGCTGCGCCGACGCATTGACCGCGTGCAGATCGTGAAACCGCTGTTGTTTGTGGGTGAGGATCTCTTTTGGTATGTGGAGGAGTATCGAAAGTTCATGGATGGTGAGACGGTGAAACCGGATGCCAGCGTCGGGCCGGTGCAGCCAGCGAAGCCGAAAGCGCCGGGCTGGATCGTGGACACGCTGGCGGTGAGTGAAGGCAGCCTGGTCGTGGCGCCGAAGGGCATCCCGCTGCGCGGCTTTGGGAAGCCGTTTCCGTTCAGTTTTGTGTCGAAGCTGGAGAGCGGGCAACTGGAGGCGCTGTTTGAGATCCCGCATGAGGACCGTGAGTTGGCACACTTGAAGCTGAAATTTACCGGGATGAGCGGTGAGGTGCGCTTCAATCTGCCCATGAAGGACAAGAACAACAATTTGGTGGAGACCTTCAAGGTGGAGCGCGTGCAGTGGAAGAATCTGCACGCGGAGAATGCGCATTTGAGCATCACCTATGACCGCGCGGGGATTTACGGCAGTTTTTATGCAAAGGCGTATGAAGGTGATGTGAACGGGGCCTTCGACATCTATCTGGACGACTCGTACACCTGGGATGGCTGGGTGGCGCTGACGAAGATCCGCAGCGGGCCGGTGACAAAGGCCCTGCTGCCGGGCTCCTTCCTGCTGGAGGGCACGGTGAGCGGCAAGGTGATCGCCGTGGGAGATGCGGACGAGCTTTATCAGGGCGACCTGGATTTCCGCAACCACGGACGAGGGCGGTTTGAGATTTCCGCGCTGAACGAGGTCATCGACGAGCTGCCCAAGGCGCTGCGCGGCGACCTCAGCGAGCAAATTCGCCGCATCGGGCTGGAAACGCTGCGGGACTTCGAGTATGACAGCGTCGATGGCAACGCGCGCTTTTACGGACGTGAGGGCCGCGGGCACCTGCGGTTCGGCGGGCCGTATGGGAAGCGGAGTTTCGATGTGAATGTTTATGATCGTGGAGGGAATGTACAATGAATAATGACGAATGTAGAATGACGAATGAAGTGCCGGGTGGTGAAGCCATTCGGCATTCGGCATTCGGCATTCGACATTGGGGTCTGGCGCTGCTGCTAGCGTCCTGCACGACGCTGCCGGAGGTGCCGATCACGCCTGCTAAGCGGCTGGAGGTGAACCTGTACATGCGGGTGGATGTTTTTCTGTTTCGTGGAGTTGTGACGACGGACTAGGAGGCGTGCTGGGCTCTAGAAGAGGCCAACATCCG
>JANOBP010000112.1:0-7192 GCA_031411715.1 Verrucomicrobiaceae bacterium
CAGCGACTTCCACGCCACCGTGCTCGAACTCCTCGGCTTCCACGCCGACCGCTTCAGCTTCAAGACCCAAGGCCTCGATGGCAAACTCATCGGCATCAATCCCGCGAAACCGGTGAAGGCGCTGATGTCCTAGCAACCCTCACACTTCAAACAAGTGCAGCGGCGAGGTGTTGGTCTTGTAGGCTCCGTCTTTGGCCAAAGATTTGCCGTTGCCGTTGCTGTCCCGATTCGTGGAGGTCACCACGAAGTGTTTGCCGTCAGGATGCAGCGCCAGCGAGTGGCAGTTGGCCATCTTATTGTTCTCGTGAAAGACTTCGTTCGCAGCTGGATCGAGCAGGAAAAGCAAACCGCTGCCGGGTGACCCCGAAGTGACCGCCATCAGGCAGCCCGTTGGGTGCTGGACGAGGTCGTGAACATAGCCTTCCTTGTTCGTGCCGTGCGTCACCGTCTTCGTGAGCTTACCACTCGCGACATCAAAGAACAGAATCGTCGGAACACTCTGCGGCGTGGCCCCATTCTGCGGCGTCGTGCCCGCAGCGAGCAAGGTCTTGCCTCCGTCGATGAATAGCAGCACGCGCAATCCTCCGAGATCTTGAATGCGATCGAGCTTGTAGAGTGCGGCGGCATCAAAGGAACGCTGTTTCTTTTTCAAATCGACATCCCAGACCTCAATTCGCCCACGCATATCACCAAAGACGATGCCGTCGCCCATCGTCAGAGCATAGACATCCTCGCCTGCTTGATGCTCCGCCATTTTCTTCCCTGTCGATGTATCCCATACGCGCACAAAGCCATCCTTCCCGCATGTCGCAATGCGACTGCCATCTGCCGAGACCGCGATCTGACGCACCCAGCCATCATGAGCCGATTCATGCTGCCAGAGTGTCTTTTCGCCCTCCACCGCACGCAACTGCCCCCAAGAGTCCGCAGCAAACAAGAGCGCCCGTTTCGGATGAAACGCCAGAGCGGTGCTGTAGCCGTGAAATCCCTCAATTGAAGGCAACGGCGTCAAAATCTTGCCATCAAATTGCCAGCGCCTCACCGTCGGCTCATAACCAACCGCCGCGAGCATGCTCCCATCATGACTGAACCGCGACGCAGAGATCTGGCGTTCAGTTTTGAACTCCGTGAGTTGTTTGGGCACCAGTTTCGTCATGCCAGTGCCTCCTTGATAGGCAGCATGTCATCATGCGCGATGGGCAACGGCTGACCTGCGTTGTCGAACTCCGTTCTTAGCGGATCAATGCCCAAAGCACGATACCAGGTGTGAAACGCGGAGCCAATATCGAACGGCTGCGATTTCACCTCGGTGCCGCGCTCATTCGTTTCACCGACAACCAAGCCGTGCTTCACACCATGACCTGCCATCGCAATGCTCCAGGCCTCCGGCCAGTGATCGCGTCCCACGTGGCCGTTGATGCGCGGTGTGCGGCCAAATTCGCTCAGACAGATGACCAGCGTCGTTTTGAGCAGACCGCTGGCTTCGAGGTCCTCCAGCATGGCGCTGAATGCCTGATCAAACTTTGGCACCATGCCAGCGTGAGCGTTGAAGTTGTCTCCATGCGTGTCCCAGCCGTAGCTCGTCACTTTGACGAAACGCACACCCGCTTCGAGCATCTGCCGAGCTACGAGCATGTGCTGGCCAAAATCATGACGCCCGTAGCGCTCACGATCACGCTCCGGCAGTTTGGATGTGTCAAAGATGTCCGCGCGCGCCATCAACTTCTCCGCCATGTCGAAAACGGACGCATTTGCCTCCACCACGCGCTTTTCGTGCTGCTTGGCGAAGCGCTGATCCAGCATCTTCCGCAACTCATTGCGCGCCGTATCTTGCTCCGCGCTGATGTCGGGATGGCGCAGCAGATTCTCTGGCGGTTTACCATCGCCAAAGGCCAGCGAGCCGTATTTCGGGCCAAGGAAACCCGCATCCTCGGCCTTGAATCCACCACTACCCGGTTTGATCCACACATACGGCGGCAGCCCACTCGATCCAGGCCCCAGCAGCTTCGCCACACCCGCGCCGAAGTGCGGATACGGCACGCCGCGATTTTTCGGGTCACCGCGCTGGATGCGGTCCACGCCTGAAGAGTGCGCATTGTCCTTCGTGCTCATGCTGCGCACGACGCAGAGCTTGTGCATCTGCTTGGCTAGCTTCGGCATCAATTCACAGAAGTGCACTCCTGGCACCGAAGTCTTGATGCTGCGAAATGGCCCACCAAACTCCGTGTTCGGCTTGGGATCCCACGTTTCGAGCTGCGACATGCCGCCATCCAGCCACACAAACAGCACCTGCTTGTCCCGCTGCTTCATCGCCTCCGCCAGCAACGGCGAAGCCAGCATACCCAGCCCACCGCCAAGAAAGGCACGGCGGGAGAATGCGTGGTCACGTGGTGTGCAAAGCCGAGTCATGCCATCAATACGCACTGCTGCGCGACTTTCTTTTAAATGCAGGCCTTCTCAGGCAATCAAGCCGCGCTTCACCTCACCAAACACATCCGTGAGCCGGAAATCGCGGCCAGCGTAGCGGTAGGTGAGCTTTTCGTGATCAAGACCAAGCAGATGCAGCATCGTCGCGTGCAGGTCGTGGAGATGGACTTTATTGTGCTCGGCTTTAAAGCCCGTTTCATCGGTGCTGCCGTAGCGGATGCCCGGCTTCGCGCCGCCACCAGCCATCCACATGGTGAAGCCCACGTTGTCGTGATCGCGGCCATTGTTTTTATTCAGCATGGGAGGTCGGCCAAATTCACCACCCCAAAGCACCAGTGTGTCTTCCAACAGTCCACGCTGTTTCAAGTCGGTGAGCAGCGCCCCGATGGGCTGGTCCGTTTCCAACGCATGCTTCGGGTGTCCTGTGAAGATATCGGTGTGATCATCCCAAAAGGAGTGATTCACCTGAATGAATCGCACACCAGCCTCTGCGAAACGACGCGCCATCAAGCAGGCACGTCCGATCTGGTCAGTCGCCTTACCATCGCCAATGCCATACATCTCCTGAGTAGCCAGAGTCTCCTGATTCAGGTCCATCACCCCGGGCATTTCACGCTGCATATTGAAGGCAAGCTCAGCGGAGGTGATCAGCCCCTCCAACGCCTCATGTTGACCGTCCTGCTTCAGTTTTTGACGATTCAATGATTGAACTAGATCAAGTTGTCGCCTTTGGGCTGCCGCGTCCATGCGGGCATTCTTCATGAAGGGCAGCTGGATGTCCTTTAGCGGTGTCGCAGGTGAACTCGCGCTCGCACCGCTATCCTGACCGATCGGCGTTCCTGCACACACCGCAGGGAGAAACGCGCTGCCATATTTCAATGGACCACCGCCGGCAAACTCCGGATTGATCGTCACAAAGCCCGGTAAATTTTGATTCTCGGTGCCAAGTCCATAGACGCACCACGCGCCGACGCTGGGCCGCGTGAAGGCGAAACTCCCGGTATTCATCTGGAGGATCGCCTGAGGATGCGCATTGTGGTCCGTGTGCATCGAATTGATCACGCACAAGTCATCCGCATGCCGTGCGATGTTCGGCAAGAGATCTGAAACCAGCATCCCACATTGCCCACGCGGCTTAAAGGCCCATGGCGACTGATAATAGACATTGGTGCTACCCTTCGCATTCGGCACACCATGCTGCTTGGTCAGCGCTGGTTTGAAGTCAAAGGTGTCCACCTGCGAGGGACCGCCCTGCATGAACAAAAAGATCACACGCTTTGCCCGTGCGGGAATCAGCGTGCGTGTCGGCACCAGCGGATTCACCGTCGCCGCCTGAGCATTGCTGCCGAACAATCCCTTCATCGCCAGCATGCCAAATCCTGCGCTGGAAGCGCTGAGGAGGTGGCGGCGGGTGAAATGATTCATATTCAGTGTCAGCATACGGGCTGAAGCAGCAGGTTTTACCAGACACCGAGAATAATGCCGCTTGGCAGATCGTCCAAGCTTATGGCATAGTTCCCACATGCGACAAGCACTCGCCATCCGTAAACACACCGCCGAGGAGTATTACTGCCTGGAACGCGTCGCGCCGCGCAAGAGCGAATACGTTTACGGTGAAATCGTTGCCATGGCCGGCGGCACATCGCGTCACAGCCTGATCAAAACAAACCTCCCTGGAGAGTTGCGCAACCGCCTCAAAGGCCGCCCCTGCGCTCCCTACGACAGTGACCAGCGCCTGCGTGTGAAGGAAACAGGCCTGCGCACCTATCCCGACGCCGCCGTCTATTGCGGCCCGATGGAGTACGACCCAGAAGACAATCAGGCAGAGACCGCCACAAATCCCACGGTCGTTTTTGAAGTCCTTTCCGACTCGACCGAGGCCTATGATCGCGGCGCGAAAGCCGCGCACTATCGCCGTATTGAAAGTCTCAAAGCGTACGTCCTCGTCTCACAAAACATGCCTTTTGTCGAATTGCAGCAACTCATTCCAGGCCAGGCTGGCAGATGAGTGATGCCGCTGGTTTGGACGCCATGTTACGAATACCATGTCTCGACATCGAACTAAGCCTTGCTGAAATCTATGACCGCGTCACTTGGGACGGCCCTGGTCAGAGCGTTATCCCGCTGAGGGTGCTGGAGTAAGTCACTTCAACAATTGAAACTCCCCGCTTTGCATCACCGCGTGACAGAGTTGTGTCCATCCCTCCAGATTGTCTCCAACAGCCGAAATGAAGCTGCGCATTGCCTGCATTTCTTCATCTGTCGGCTGACGGCAACAAGCCATCTTCCAGACCTTCACGAGTTTTGCATCCCCCGTCTGACCGGCCAGCCTTTTGGCCAATCCTTGGGCCTGTGACATGACTTGATCGCTATTCATGAGTAGCAATGACTGCACTGGAGTGATGCTGGTGGAGCGATTGCCAATGACGAGACCTGGATCGGCAGAATTGAAGCATTGCATCATCGGCAACTGTGCGCCGCGCACGATGGGCAGGTAAATGCTGCGGTGCGTGGTGTCATCTTTGAGATCATTGAGAAAATGCTTCCGGCCGACCTCACGCCCCTGTGGTGTGATGTCCTTCGCCTTGTCGGCAATCGGCGAGCCCTCTCGCGGCGTGAGATCCAGCGTGCCACCGAGGTAGAGAATGGCGTCACGCAACGGCTCTGCTTCGAGGCGTTTGCGATTCGCACGCCAGAGCAGCGTATTCGACGGATCAATCACCTGACGACGGTTTAAGTGCTCAGTCTTCTGAGAACTGAGCACTGAGCACTGAGCACTTGATCCCGATTGCATCTGATAGGCCCGACTCAGCACCAGTTCACGAATCAGGCTCTTCATCGACCAACCATCCCGCACGAACCTCGCTGCCAAGTCATCGAGCAACTCAGGATGCGAAGGCTTCATGCCCAGCTTACCAAAATCATCTGGTGACTCCACCAAACCACGTCCAAAAACATGTAACCACACGCGGTTGACGATCACACGAGCCGTGAGCGGATTCTGAGGACTCGCAATCCAGTCGGCGAGTTGACGGCGCCCGCTCTCTTTAGGGCCAATGGATGCCATCTTCACCGGAATGGCCGATAAAGCGCCACGCTTCACTGCTGCGAGAGGTTTTTTGATCTCCCCCTTGTCATAAACCGGGCAGTCGATGGGAGCCTCACCATCGCGCACGGACATGCCGAGCGGCGGTGGTGTTGGGGCACTTTTTTGTTTCTCGGCCAGCTTCTTCTGCCAGACGCTAACATCTTGCTCCAAAGCGCCGAGCGCGGTCATCTTCTCAGCCAACTCTTTCGGCATCGACGCAGGTTTTTTAGTCGGATCGATGCCTGCTTTGATCAATTCATCGCGCATGGCACTGCGTTTCGTCGCCACTGCGATGTAATCTTTCTGCATGTCAGCGATGTCCTTTTCATGCTGTTTCACAGCCACCATCCGCTGCATACCATTCTGCCCCAGCGGCATCGCATCGCCCTCTTTGAGCACATTATTTGTCTGCACGCCGGAGAGATTTTGAGTGCTGCGGAAAATGCCAGCGAGAGCGTGGTAGTCTGCTGTCGGTATGGGATCAAATTTGTGATCGTGGCAGCGCGCGCAGTTCGCGCTCAAGGCCAAAAAGGCATGACAAGTGGCGTCAATCTGGTCATCGGCCACGTTCATGTCGTAGAGGTCCTTATCCTGCTCCCCGAGTGACTTGACGCCGACATTGAGAAAGCCTGTGGCAAGCAATTGATCGTCCCGCCGAGTCGGATCACTCGATGGTGGCAACAAATCACCCGCAATCTGCTCGCGGATGAACTCATCAAACGGCGTGTCCCGATTCAGAGCACGCACCACATAGTTTCGGTAACGCCAAGCCAGCACGTAGGCCATATTGCGCGTATTGCCGCTCGTTTCGGCAAAGCGTGCCACATCCAACCAATGCCGCCCCCAACGCACACCGAATTCCGGCGACGCGAGTAGCTTGTCCACCGTAGCGGCAAAGTCGGCCGCCACAAAGTGCTCCATCACTTCCAGCGGCGGCGGCAGGCCGATCAGATCAAAATACACCCGCCTTAGCAGCGCCGCCGCATCTGCGTCCGCACTCGGAGCGAGATTTTCTTTTTCCATGCGCGCCAGAAGGAAAAAATCCACACGTGATCGCGGCCACTCAAGCTGCCGAACCACGGGCAACGGCTGAAGCGCAAAAAGCCGTAACGACCAAAGCGGCTCAGCCCCCGAGGCGGCGAGAGTAAGCATCACCAGAAGAGTGATGAAGTGGCATTTCATGAGAGCAATACGGACAACCGGCTTGAATCTTGAAATATGTCGAGAAAGTCCCTTCCGATGCATATTCTGGCTTGCGTAGCACCCGCTTATGAATACATACCGGCCCCCTTTCCGAGACGCGCAGGTAGCTCAGCGGTAGAGCAGTTGGCTTTTAACCAATTGGTCGAGGGTTCGAACCCCTCCCTGCGTACCATTTCTCACTTCAATCATGCGGTGCCGTGCGGGAAGTCGTCCACTCTTTGGCACCGACGGGTACGTCACTCAGATTAAGCATCGTTGGCACCGCTGTTGAGGTAATCGTGGCCTTCGCCACGCGCGAGGCTTCTGCGGTGCCAGCTTGCAGGATGTTTTTGGCAGTGGCCTTCTCTTTCTCGGTGCCTCGCGTCAGCAGAGGGTCGTGACCCAGCTCCATTCGTGGTTCAATGCGTGTCCAAGCTTTTGCAGACCAGTAGTCGCCCTTCCAGACTCGGGTCGAGGTGCTCGGGACATAAATCG
>JANOBP010000113.1:0-3210 GCA_031411715.1 Verrucomicrobiaceae bacterium
ACGCTGCTCACCCCGCTGCCGCCCTTCGTCGCACATCTCTACAGCCTCGAGTGGCTCTTCATTCCGCGTGGCGAAGGCCTCGCCATCGCACAGACCGACGGCACCCACACGCTCATCGCTTGGGAAAAGCTCCATCCCCGCGTCGAGGCCACCACACTCCATCTCGATGCCGTCAGCAGCGCGCGCCTGCCCACCGCAGCCGCCGCCACCACCTGGCAGCAGACCTTGACCGAGTGGCAGGCCCTCACACCTGAAAAACGCCGCCGCGCCTTCCTCAAGCACGCGCGCCAATCGCTCGATCCCGCCCAGGCGGAGAAACTCGCCGCCACCGCCACGCAGCACACCCGCGCCACACGCATCCTCGGCAGCGTGCTCTTCTTCTGGTGCTTCGCCACCATCACCATCGTCTATCAGCGGCTTGGAGAAAGCACCGCCACCCTCGCCGTCCTCGCCGCATTGCCCGTGCTCACCATCACCCAGGCCATCCTCTTCCTCCGCATCACGCGCCGGCACGCGCTCACCATCCCGCACCGCCGCTGGCGCGCCCTCGGCATGGTCTTCCTGCCCCATCAGGCCATGCGCGCTGCCGACTTCATCTCGCTCGCCCACACGCATCATCCGCATCCCCTCGCCTTCCGCGCCCTCATCTCCAACACCGCCTTCCTCACCGCCGCGCGCAGTTTCTGGCGCACCGCACGCTACCATCCCGGCTGGCAGACCTGCCCCGATCTCACACCCGAAGTCGAAGCCCTCGAAACCTACTTCCACGCCCAAAACATCCCCGCCACCGACTACGATCCCGCCCCCGAGCTCGCCCACGGCGCCACCGCCTGGTGCCCCCGCTGCCACGCCCCCTTCCTCACCCCCGAAAAACCCTGCTCCGACTGCGGCGGCGTGGAGCTGCGGGTGAACCAGCCTGCTGAGGCAATCAACGCCTGAGTCCCATCATGGAAGAATGGTACTACAAACGCAATGACACCGAGTATGGCCCCATTGGCGCTGCACATTTGCAAGCCATGCAGAAGCGAGGCACGCTCAAAGCCGACACACCCGTGCGACATGCGAGCAGTCAAACCTGGATTCCACTTCAGCAGGCACATTTGGTGATTCCACCGCAAGTTGCTTCGCCACCACCAGCGAGCCAGCGCACCGATCTGTCCTATGACTCACCAGCGGCATCCCCTGTCTATGCGCCACCCGCAGCCGACCTCCTAGCCTGCAACGCTGAGAAAGTACCGCGCTCACTGTGGCTCGCGGTCATCATCGCGGCCATCGTAATAGGGACGAGCGCATACCTTCGCCTCACCGAAGTACTCATCCTCATATGCCAACTTGCCGGAATCCAAACGGAATCAATGCCTGAGACCATCGTTTGGCTGGCCATTGGCTATCATTGGATCAGCGTGATTGATCCAGCGCTCATCTTCATCTTGCTCTTTGCGCTACTTGCATGGCAAGGGGCCGCCTTCGCGTCACTACGGCATCTGTATGGTGATGCGATGATGCATCATGGCCCTGCTTCCGGGCTTTGGTGGATCACACCCTTTGCCAATCTCGTGATGCCGTTTTTTTGCCTGCGCGAGCTGCGCTACCTCTCCCGAAGACGTCGGGATAACCCACAGTATGGCATTCCCTTTGGACCTGTGCTCTGGGCCTTGGAGATTCTCATCGTATGGAACGTCATTGCGCGTTTTCTCTTCCGACCACATACGCTTCCTGAATCCTATGGGCACTCGCAGAGCACAAGCATTCCGCTTTGGATGGAATTCATCGATTCCTTCGTCGGCCTCAGCTTTACCACCCTGTTACTTGTGATCATCATCGGGAATCTCCGCCTCCAAATCCGCCTTTATCAAAACTGGGATGCCTGAAAACACTGCGGCGTGGAGTTGCGGGTTCGCCACGAAACAAAGCCTGCCTTAGAGCTAGGTCGCTGTCGGATATGGGAAATCATACTCCTCCCAATGCACAACCTCTCTCTGCTCTGGCAACACA
Source organism: Verrucomicrobiaceae bacterium (assembly GCA_031411715.1). GTDB lineage: Bacteria > Verrucomicrobiota > Verrucomicrobiia > Verrucomicrobiales > Verrucomicrobiaceae > Prosthecobacter. Next base: position 1,996 of record JANOBP010000113.1, read on the forward strand.
TAAAGCGAAAAGTGCCTGTCGCCAACTGGAACGACACCGCTAAGCAACGAGACGCCGCAGTATGGCCGCAGAGCCTCGCGCCGCTGCCGAAGCCTGGCCGTCCACTCAGGCCCACGAGGACCCAGGCGAATCTGAGTATCGAGGAACTCGATGTAAGACGTGTCGAACTGGGTCTGCCCCACTGCTAGTGCCTCATGAGCGTGCGCGTGAACCTCAGGCGGCAAAGTCGGACTGCCTCGAACCGCCTCAATGAAAACGTCATTTTGAATCATAGGCGTGAAGCGGCTTCTTGGTCCCAATTGTTGCCTGCATCTGTTTTGGGTTCTGCTTCTTCGTTTATGGTTGCATGCCCAGCTTGGAGTCGAGCTTGAGCCTTCCGCTGGCGCTCATTACGCCTGCATACGCGACAGCGTTTAGCCGTCTCGTAATAGGGTGCGTGGAAGGTTTCGAAATACCACCGCTGATCTTCGGCCTTCCAGACGCAATCGCTGCCACAATCTTGGCAGGTGAATGGCTGATTCGTGAAGAAAGTTGGGCGGTGATATGAGCCGCCGAGATTGATCAAGTCAGGGTCGACCGGCACCGCGTCTAGGGGGATCTCGCTGGCGCTTTGAATCCATCCAAGGTCGATCAACTTGCAAATCCGCTGATCACGAAACCTCTCGCTATCACGTCGTTCTGATTTGGATTTGCGCCGTGTCATGATTTTCCAGCAGAGCAGTAAAGACGGTTAACAGAACGCGAGGTATGTCAGTAGCTTGGCTGCCGACGGGCTGACGGGAAGATCACGGGCTGTGGCGCTCATGGGTATTGTTTTACACTCCGATGGCGATTCTGGGCAACCAAAACGTCAGTTGGCACGAGCTTGGGAGGGAAATTCGACGGTTTTCATCTTCCAGACCCTACCTGTGTCAGGCCGCCGATGCACCGAAGGCGGGACGCCTCGGGCCGCTGACAGCCGGGACGGCCGTCCTCAAGGCGGACGACGTGCCGATGGCCTGGAGAGGTGTCCCGACGGCATGGAGAGACGTGTCGGTGGAATGGAGAGGCGTGCCGACGGCATGGAGAGATGGTCCTATGGGTCGGATGCTGGGGCGGACGGCCTGGGAGAGGCACGCCGACGGCATGGAGAGATGGTCCTATGGATCGGATGCTGGGGCGGACGGCCTGGAGAGGCTCGCCGACGGGGTCAAAACGGGTGCCGACGGCGTCGGC
>JANOBP010000114.1:0-8423 GCA_031411715.1 Verrucomicrobiaceae bacterium
ACCAGCACCTGGGGTGAGGGTGATATGCCCGATAACGCCGTTTCATTCTGGGACAGCATCAATCAAAACGGCTCAAGCCCCAAGCTCGAAGCCGTCAAATACAGTGTCCTCGCCCTCGGCGACAAAAACTACGCGGACACCTTTTGCCTCGCCGGTAAAAAACTCGACGAGCGTCTCGCCGAACTCGGTGCCGAACGCATCGTTGATCGGGTCGATTGCGACGTGGACTTCGACGACCTCGCCAAGAAGTGGTCCAGTGCTGCCTTCACCGCATTGACTGGCACCACTAGCGAGACAACCGCCGCCGCCGAGCCGGAAGAAACCGGCTACACTAAGAAAAATCCGTTCCAGGCAAAACTCGTTGCCAACCTCAACCTCAATGCCCGTGGCAGCGCCAAAGACACGCACCACATCGCCCTTTCACTCAAAGACTCCGGCCTCAGCTATGAAGTCGGCGACGCACTCGGTGTCTATGTCCAAAACTGCCCCGAAATCGTCGATTCGGTCATCACCGCGCATGGCTTTGATCCAGCAGCACCTGCGGGAAACATCAGCCTTCGCGAAGCACTTCTGACTCAATATGAAGTGCGCCATCTTCTCGGTAAGACACCCGAGTCCAGTGTCACCGTCACCGCCTTCCTCGAAAATCTCCGCAAGCTGCAACCCCGCCTCTACTCCATCGCCTCCAGCCCCAAAGCGCATCCCGATGAAGTGCATCTCTGCATCGCCGCCGTGCGCTACAGCACGGATGGTGTGCCTCATAAAGGTGTCGCCTCCACCTTCCTTTCGGATCGTCTCGCACTCGGTGATGCCACCGGCATCTACTTCCACGCCGCGAATCACTTTCGCCTTCCCTCCGATCTCACCAAGCCAGTCATCATGGTCGGCCCAGGCACCGGCATCGCTCCCTTCCGCGCCTTTCTCGAAGAACGTGAAGCCACCGCCGCTCCCGGAAAAAACTGGCTCTTCTTCGGCGACCAAAAGCGCGCCTGCGACTTCCTCTATTACGATCAAATCATCGAATGGACGCGGAAAGGCTTCCTCACACGCCTCGACACCGCCTTCAGCCGCGATCAGGAAGAAAAGATCTATGTCCAAACACGCATGCTCCAAGCCGCCAGCGAGCTCTGGCAGTGGCTCGAAGAAGGCGCGCATTTCTACGTCTGCGGCGACGCCAAACGCATGGCCAAAGACGTCGATGAAGCTCTGCACAGCATCATTCAAACCGCAGGAGGCAAATCCGCCGACGAAGCCGCTGCTTACGTCACCCAAATGAAAAAGGAGAAACGTTATGCCCGCGATGTCTATTGAGCCATTACAGCTTCAGCGCTTCCAAAATGCGCTCCACGCTCGTGCTTCGTTGCAAGGCAAGCTCATGCAGGATGGACGAAAGCGTTCCAATCTTGATCGGCTTGTGATTCGGCACGGTGATCAAATGGGAACGCGGAGCCTCACACCTCAACATCATGTGAGAGCCCACCTGACGGTCCACTACGTATCCCAACCGTTTCAGGCCCCGCGCCAACTCCGAACCACTCACATCACGCGGCAACTTCATGCCGCAGCCTCCAGCACGCGATCTTCCTCCAGATGCAGCCGAATTCGCCCAGGCTTCAAAGCTGCATTCACGAAATGGCAAGTCACCGCATCTCGCACCATCGCCTCCAACTCCTCCCAAGAGTCACCCTGTGTGGCGATAAGCCCATCCGGCAGCCGACAGTTTGCGGTGAAGCCACCTTCCTCTGCCGGACGCACTCGGAAAACTAATTCAAGATCGTTCATGTCATGACTATCACCTCCGAACCTCTCAAATCAAGCCCAGCGATGCTGGCCGAGGCCGGCGCAGACTTCACCGGAGAGCAAAAGCGCTATCTGGAAGGATTCTTTGCAGGCGTTGCCGCTGGTGGCGTGAGCTTTGGTGATCTGGCTCCTGCGCCTGCTGCCCCCGCAGGTCCTGCTCTGGATGACCTCACCAAGGAGGAGCGTATCAAGCGTGAGTTGTATCCTTTCGATGCCATCGAGCAGCTCGTCATGGATGCGCGTTGGAACTCCAAACCGGAGCCTGAATCCGTCTTTCGTTTCAAATGGAACGGCCTCTTTTGGCTCAACCCCGTCAAAGACGGCTACATGTGCCGCCTGCGCATTCCCGGCGGCGTGGTGAAAAGCTACCAACTCCGCGAGATCGCTGCCATCGCACGCGAACTCACCACGGGTTACATCCAGATCACCACGCGGAACAATTTTCAGATTCGCCTCATCGAGCCCAAAAACTGCCCCGAGGTGCTCCGCCGCATTCAAGGCTGCGGTTTGCACTCCAAAGGCGCGGGTGCGGACAACATCCGCAACATCACGATGAATCCCTGCGCCGGTTACGACCCGCATGAGCTCATCGACGTGCGGCCACTCGTGAACGAGCTCGCTACGCTCATCATTGGTTCCAAAGAGTTCTACGACCTCCCACGCAAGTTCAACATCGCCTATGATGGCGGCGGACTCATCTCATCGGTCGAAGACACCAACGACATCGGTGCCAGCGCCGTCAAAATCGGCGAGAACAGCGAAGGCATCGAACCCGGCGTCTATTTTCGCATCGCACTCGGCGGCGTCACCGGTCATCAAACCTTCGCAAGCGATTGGGGCGTCATTGTGAAGCCGGAACAGCTCAACGATGTCATGGTAGCCCTGCTGCGTGTCTTCATCGAGTTCGGTGATCGCACAAACCGCAAGAAAGCACGCTTCAAATATGTCGTGGAAGACAAAGGACTCGATGGCGTGCTCGCTGAGACCGAAAAGCATCTCAAGTTCAAGCTCACGCGTCTCGCACCTGATTCACCGGTTCAGGAGAAGCGTCAATTCTCTCAGCAAGGTCACTCGCATGTCGGCACTTACCCGCAGAAACAACCCGGCCTCGTCTATGTCGGTGCCACGGTCCCTGTCGGTCAAATGACCGCCAAGCAGCTCGAACGCATTGCCGATCTCGCGGAAAGCTACGGCAGCGGCGAGGTGCGACTCACGGTTTGGCAGAACTTCATCATCCCGAACGTCAAAACGGCCTACTCCGCCACTTTGGCGAAGTCTCTGAAGAAACTCGGCTTCCCCTGCGAGACCTCGCCTCTTCGCAACGGCTTCATCGCCTGCACGGGGAACAAATACTGCAAATTCGCCGCCACCGACACGAAGGGTCACGCCATCGCGATGATGGACTACCTCGACAAGCGCGTGAAGCTCGACCAACCCGTCAATGTTCACTTCACCGGCTGCGCCCACTCCTGTGCCCAGCACTTCATGGGAGACATCGGCCTGCTCGGCACCAAAGTGAAATCAGAGAGCGGCGAAGGCTACCACATCACGGTCGGCGGTGGCTTTGGCGAGAACCGCAAGATTGGCCGCCAGATCTTCAGCGGCGTGGCCATTGAATCACTCGGCGGCACACTCGAGTCGATGTTGAAGGGCTATCTCAAAGGCCGCCAGGGAGACGAGAGCTTTCATAGCTTTTGCAATCGGCACAACGTGGGTGAACTCCAAGTGGCGTTCGATGCAGCGGCCTAATTTATGATTTACGATTTATGATTTATGATTTGGCAAACGATCCAGTAGCGAGCGGAAGCTCTTCTGCTGAAATCGTAAATCATCAATCAAGAATCATAAATGAAGCCCTTCGTGAGCAGCAGACGCTGCGCACTCCGGTGGCTCTGTTCGCTGACGAATACGATTCCAAGTCGGTGCGTGATCGTTTCACGCATCTCATTCCACTCTCAAAGCCCAATCCTGGCGAGCAGTATGGCTTTGAAGTCAATCTGGACGCCTGCACCGGCTGCAAAGCCTGCGTCGCGGCTTGTCATTCGCTCAATGGACTCGATGACGACGAAAGCTGGCGTGACATGGGCCTTCTCGTCGGCACGCGGAAGCAGCCGTATCTTCAAACCGTCACTACCGCCTGTCATCACTGTGCGGAGCCCGCCTGTGCGGATGGCTGCCCTGTGCTGGCCTATGATAAGGACGCTGTCACTGGCATCGTGCGGCATCTGGATGATCAATGCATCGGCTGCAGTTACTGCATTTTAAAGTGCCCGTATGAAGTGCCTAAGTTCAATCTGAAGCGCGGCGTCGTGCGCAAGTGCGACATGTGCCAGGGCAGGCTCGCGGAAGGTGAAGCTCCGGCTTGCGTGCAAGCATGTCCGAATGAAGCGATCAAAATACGAGTCGTGAAGCTCGATGCCGTGCCAGATCGTGGCAGCATCATCACAGGGGCGTTTGATTCCAGTTACACCAAGCCGACGACCACTTACGTTTCCTCAAAGCCGATTCCCACCACGGCTAAAGCGGCAGACGCAGGGCGGCTCGAGCTTGATCACGGCCATGAACCTCTCGCTTGGATGCTGGTGCTCACGCAGATGAGTGCCGGTGGCTTTCTGGGCTGCGCTTTGGGCACGCCGACGATGCTGCAGGTAGCTGTGACCCTTGCCATTGGTCTGGCAGGCATCGCATTGAGTGTTTTGCATCTCGGTCAGCCTTTGAAGGCATGGCGTGCCTTTCTAGGCTGGCGTAAGTCATGGTTGTCGCGTGAGATCATTGCCTTTGGTGCGTTGCCTGCGGGTGGTTCGGCTATTTTCTTGCTCTGGGATTCGCCTTGGAGGCAGCAGGCCATCCTCGGCACGGCCTTGGCTGCGTTGGCGGCCGTTGCGTGCTCGGTGATGGTTTATGTCGATACACGTCGGCCTTTTTGGTCGCTGGCGAATACGTCCGGAAAATTCTTTGGCACGACATTGTTGCTCGGCGCGAGCCTCTGCGCCGTTTTCGGCATGACATGGGCCATGCCGCTGGTCATTGCCTTCCGCTGGCTGTTGTCGATTTGGGAGCTTTCAGGCCATCGCGCGGCTTTGGCGGATGAAACTAGCCCATGGCACAAATCGGCGCGTCTTCTGCACATCAAACTGCGTGGACAGCTTGAACTGCGCGCCTTCTTGCTCATCGCCACAGGCTTGCTCATTCCGACTTTGATCACTGCTGGTGCTCCGCAGGCGTGGATGCTTCTTTTGGCCATGCTGCTTACTTTTTGGAGCCAACTCATTGAGCGTCGCTATTTCTTCACCGCTGCTGCTGGCAGCAAAATGCCAGGAAACTAACATGATCGCCGCACCCGCACTCACTTTCCGCGAATGGACGGGGCCGCTGACTTCAGATCTGGTGCGTGAGCCTGCGAAGTTTGGCCTGGGGCAAGTGCCCTCTCGCTTAATGCCGGATTCGACCACGAAGGCCATCTGCGGTTTCTGCTCCACGGGCTGCGGGCTCACGCTGCATCTCAAAGATGGCGAGGCGATCAATCTCACACCCGATCCTGACTATCCCGTCAATCTCGGCACGGCATGTCCCAAAGGCTGGGAGGCGCTCAGCGTGCTCGATGCACCTGATCGCGCCACTATGCCGCTGCTGCATGGTAAGGAGGTCGATTGGGACACAGCGCTCAAGTACTTCTGCGATCAAATGCGATCGATTCTCGACAAGCACGGACCTGAAGCCGCGGCCTTCATCAGCACCGGCCAAATCATGTTTGAGGAGATGGCCTACCTCGGCGCTCTCGCCAAATTCGGCATGGGCATGATTCATGGTGATGGCAACACGCGTCAGTGCATGGCCACCGCCGTCGCCGCCTACAAGGAGAGTTTTGGTTTCGACGCACCGCCCTTCACGTATGCCGACTTCGAGGAGAGTGACGTGATCGTTTTCATCGGTGCGAACCCATGCATCGCGCATCCCATCATGTGGCAGCGTGTCTTGCGGAATAAACGCAACCCGCAAATCATCGTCGTCGATCCGCGTGCGACTGAGACGGCCATGGCGGCCACTCAGCATTACGCCATCAAACCCAAAAGTGACCTCACGCTGCTCTATGGTCTCGCGCATTTGATCATACGGGACTGTGGAATCGACGAGGCCTTCATCCGTGAGCACACCAACGGCTTCGATGAGTTCGCCGCATTCGTTCAAGACTTCACGCCTGGCCGAGTTGCCACCGAAACCGGGCTGAGAACGACGCAGCTGGCTCTCTTTGCCAAAAGCATCATGACTGGCACACCACGTGTTTCCTTCTGGTGGACGATGGGTGTGAATCAAGGTCATGAGGCCACGCGCACGGCTCAAGCGATCATTAATCTCGCGTTGATGACGGGAAACATCGGCAAGCCTGGCACGGGCGCCAATTCCATCACCGGCCAGTGCAATGCGATGGGCTCACGACTCTTCTCCAACACCACGAATCTCCTTGGCGGTCACGATTTCCGCAATCCACTGCAGCGCGAGAAAATCGCCACGGCCATGGGGATTCCCGTGGAACGCATCCCGGATCGACCGAGCCTCGCCTATGATCAAATCATCGACGCAGCCGACGCGGGCACGATGAAAGCTTTGTGGTTCATCGCCACGAACCCGAGCCATTCGTGGATCGACCAAAGCCGTTTGAACCGCATTCTCGACAAACTCGACTTCCTCGTGGTGCAGGACATGTACTGCACCACCGAGACCGCGAAGCGTGCGCACCTCGTGCTACCAGCGGCGGGTTGGAGTGAAAAGGAAGGTTGCTTCATCAACAGTGAGCGCCGCATCGGCTACAGCCCGAAAGTCCGACGCGCACCGGGCCAGGCGCTGGCCGATTTTCACATCTTTCGCCTCATCGCTCACTACTGGGGCTGTGAAGATCTCTTCCGAGGCTGGAGTAGCTCGGAAGCCGTATTCCGCGTGCTCCAGCGCTGCTCCGAGGGGCAGCCGTGTGATATCACGGGGATCAATGGCTATGAGATGATTCGGAAAAAAGGTGGCGTGCAGTGGCCGTTGGTCAGAAGTGCTCAGGGCTCCGTGCTCCGTGCTGAAAGGAGACTGTTTGAGGATGGGAAGTTCTACACGCCGGACAAGCGAGCACGGTTTGTGTTTGATGAGCCGCGTGTGGCCCCTGAACAGCGCAGTGATGCGTTTCCGCTGATCTTGCTCACGGGACGCGGCACCAGTGCTCAATGGCATACGGAGACGCGCACCAGCAAGTCGGCGGTGCTGGCGAAGATGATCCCGAATGAACTGATGCTCGATCTCCATCCGCAGGACGCAAATCGCCTTCAAATTCATGATGGCATGACTGTGCGTGTCATTTCAAAACGCGCCGAACTGACCGCCAAAGCGCGCGTGACGAGTTGCGTGTCACTTGGAGAAGTTTTTTTGCCCATGCATGACCCACGCGTGAACCAGCTCACACACGCGTCCTTTGATCCTCACAGCCGACAGCCGAGCTACAAGCACTCGGCAGTGCGTGTGGAGCGTTAGCCAACAATGATGCCCTTGGTCTTGCGCTCTTTCTCGCGCTCGAGCAGTGGGATTGTCTCGGTGGTTTCAAGGACCTGATGTCCTTGGTCTCCAATCTTGGAGAAGGTAATGCCGTTGAGGGCGGGGACTTCGGTCGATAGGCGATTGAAGACGTCTTCAACAGAGTGAATGCCGTTGCTGCCGCCGAGAGCGACGATGAGGTCTCGAAGGATTTCCCAAGTGTCCTTGGCGTTGCCGGGGGCTTTGACGGCCTTGTTGAGGCGCTGGAGGCGGCCGGTGACGTTAATCATGCTGCCACGTTTTTCAGCGTAGGCGGTGCCGGGGAGGACGACGTCGCTGAGTTCAGCGCTGGCGTTGGCGAGGATGTGCAGGGAGGCGATGAACGGCACTTTTTCGAGATCGCGCTGAGCGAAACCGACTTTGAGCAGATTTTCGCCAAGAGCCAAGACAGCGCGGAGGCGGCCACGGCTCATCATTTCGGTGATTTCGGCCAGCTTGGCACCGGGTTCGATGCCGAGGATGAGCTTGGCACCGTTGGTGTTCGGATTGAGATCGTCGGCGCGAAGATAATTGTCGGAACCGCCGGTGCGGGGGATGACATCAACGTTGGTGGTGCCAAGTTGCGCGGCGAGGTGCTTCACGAAGAACAATTCTTCGTTCGTCATGCGCGCGCTGGCGATGATGGCGATTTCTTCGCCTTTCTTGCCAGCCAAAGCGGTGGCGATGTTGCTCAGCGCGGCTTTCCAGGTGGCGATGTTGTGTTTACCGCCGTTCTTGATCATCGGATCGGTGAGGCGGAACTCGCTGTTCACGAAATGGAAGTCGAGACGGCCTTGGTCGCACATCCACGAGGAATTCACGTCGTTGTTGTCGCGTGGAGTCTGGCGATAAACGGTTTCGCCGCGTGCACCGATTTCCATGTTGCAGCCACGACCGCAGCCGGTGCAGATGCTGTTCGTTTCGCTGAGGAACCAGACGCGCTGCTGGAAGCGGAAGTCGTTGCTGGTGAGAGCGCCGACGGGGCAAATATCGACGGTGTTGAGCGAGTAGTTGTTTTCGAGGCGCTTGCCGGGATGCACGGCGAGCGTGGTGTGGCTGCCGCGTTCGGTGAA
>JANOBP010000115.1:0-12328 GCA_031411715.1 Verrucomicrobiaceae bacterium
AGCCGCCGCACTGAGGCCGAAAAGACCTTCCAAAGGCTCATCCAGTTGCACACCATGGACCCAACACATGCCGCACAACTCGCACGCTTCTACGCCGACCACGACCGCAAGTTACCAGAAGCACTCGCCGCCGCAGAAGCCGCTCACTGTGAGAGCAAAGGCATCTACGTCCTCGACACCCTCGCGTGGTGCCTTCACAAAAATGGCCAGCATGCCCAAGCCAAATCCGTCATCCAAGAAGCCCTGAAGTGGCACACCCCAGATGCCAGCATCCTCTATCACGCCGGCATGATCGACTCTCATCTAGGAGACAAACAATCCTCGTGCCAATACCTCAGCCAAGCCCTTCAACTGAACCCACTATTATCCCCCTTTGAAGCTGCCAATGTGCGACAGGAACTCGCTCGAAATGATTCCTCGGAATAACCGCGCTGCATAAATTTCTATCCAGCATCGCGCAAGCGCGCTGGCTGATTGAAATCCTCTCAAATGGAATAAAAATCTCTTTGAGCCGAAACGATGGATCTAGGTTCTCGAGCAGTTCGGCAGCGTCCTGCGGATGATGAAACGAAAATGCTTTGAGGCGCGGTGTGCTCTTGCGAGTTACTTCCGCACCTTGGTGACGATGGCTTTGTAGTAGCTTTCGATGACGGCGCGGAATTCGGGTCGGCAAAGGGGGGTCCAGCGTGCTCACGGCATTGGTGTTGTTACTGGTGCCACTGATGGCATTGCTCAGCTCCGTATTCGTCACTTCTCCCGGTGGAATGAGTCTTCCCTCGGAGATTCCTGACCTCAACTGCACAGAGGAAGGCTGAGTCTGCATGATTCCAAGCCCGTTTGTCACCGTTAAAGACGGCATCCGCATGGTGCCTGTCAAAGAACATTGTCCGTCTGCACCGTGATGATGGGCGCTGAGCACTCGCCGGCCCATCACCGTAAGAATCACACCGCAGAGATGCCAGGGCATGTCCGAGAAGGGGGAATTGGTGCTCTATGCATAATACGATCGAGAAGAAGCGGGCGAGGGCGTCCGCGCTCCCGTTTTGAGGGGGGCTGCAAAAAAGGTGCGCGGGTCTGACCGTGTCTGCTGGCGGCACGATGAGCCCTACTTTCGCCAATGCAGGCTTAGCCTGCCCACCCTGGCGTGGGATACTGAGCTATGACCACATCCCCTCGTTTCATCCGTTGGTTCGCTGAGATTTCCATTGGCGACATTCCCCTCGTCGGCGGCAAGAATGCCTCACTCGGCGAGATGTTTCATGAACTGAGCTCCCAAGGCGTGAAGGTGCCCGATGGCTTTGCCGTCACGGCAGAGGGTTATCGTCATTTCCTGACCAGCACGGGTCTTGATGCGCGCATCAAACAGATCCTCGACGGTCTGAACACCGCCGACATGGACAACCTCCAGCAGCGCGGCAGTGAGGTGCGTCAGGCCATCCTGGCTACTGCCATGCCGAAGGATTTGGAAGACGAGATGATCGAAGCCTATGCGAAGCTGGGCGGCAGCGGGGCTCTGCCGCTGGATGTCGCGGTGCGCAGTAGCGCCACGGCGGAGGATCTGCCTGATGCGAGCTTCGCGGGCCAGCAGGAGACCTATCTCAACGTGCAGGGCAATGCCTCGCTGCTGGAGCACTGCCGCCGTTCCTTTGCTTCGCTGTTCACCGACCGCGCCATCTCGTATCGCGTGGACCAAGGCTTCGAGCACACCGCCATCGCGCTTTCCATCGGCGTGCAGCGCATGGTGCGGTCGGATCTCGGCTCGGCGGGTGTCATGTTCACCATCGACACCGAGACCGGCTTCCGCGATGCGGTGCTGATCAATGCCGCGTATGGCCTGGGCGAGAACGTCGTGCTGGGATCGGTGAACCCGGATGAGTATTATGTCTTCAAACCCACCTTGAAGCAGGGCTTCAGGCCCATTCTTCAAAAACGGGTCGGCTCCAAGGAATTCAAACTCATCTATGACACGGGTGGCAGCCGTATGGTGAAGAACGTGCCGGTATCACTCGGTGACCGCGCACGCTTTGCCCTTAGCGATGACGACATCCTGCAGCTCGCACGCTGGGCCTGCATCATTGAGGATCACTACACGGCCAAGCGAGGGCACCCGATGCCGATGGACATTGAGTGGGCCAAGGACGGTCGCACTGGCGAACTGTTCATTGTTCAAGCTCGGCCCGAAACCGTGCAGGCCCAGAAGGACCGCGACGTCATCCAGACCTTCAAACTCAAGGAACGCAGCCAGGTGCTCATCACCGGCCGCAGCGTCGGCGAGAAGATCGCCAGCGGACCGGTGCGCGTGGTGAAGAGCGTGGAGTTCCTCCGCGAGTTTCGTGAGGGCGACATCCTCGTGGCCGACAAGACCGATCCCGACTGGGAGCCGGTGATGAAGAAAGCTGCTGCCATCGTCACCAATCGCGGTGGTCGCACCTGCCATGCGGCCATTGTCAGCCGCGAACTCGGCGTGCCCGCCATCGTCGGCACCGAGCACGGCACTGAAGTGCTCAAGGAAGGCCAGCTCGTCACGATCTCTTGCGCTGAGGGCGACACCGGCATCGTCTATGATGGCCGTCTCGCCTTTGATGTGGAGCAGACCAACATCAAAGACCTGCAACGCCCGCGCACCAAGGTCATGCTCAACCTCGCCAATCCCGAGCAAGCCTTCGCTCTCTCCTTCTTGCCCAATGACGGCGTGGGGCTCGCACGCATGGAGTTCATCATCAACACCTACATCAAGGTGCATCCGCTCGCGTTGCTCGACTTCGACAAGCTCGCGGATCAAACCGCGAAAACCGAGATCGAGAAGCTGACCGCTGGCTACACCGACAAGCCGCAGTTCTTTGTGGATAGACTCGCGCAAGGCGTCGCCATGCTGGCCGCTGCCTTCTATCCGAAGGATGTCATTTTGCGCCTCAGCGATTTCAAATCCAACGAGTATGCCAACCTTATCGGCGGCAAAGCCTATGAGCCCGTAGAAGAGAATCCCATGATCGGCTTCCGCGGTGCGTCACGCTACTACCACCCGCGCTATCAGGCCGGTTTCGCGCTCGAATGCGCAGCCGTGCGCCGGGTGCGCGAGGACATGGGCCTGACGAATCTCAAAGTGATGATCCCCTTCTGCCGCACCATCGAAGAAGGCCAGCGCGTGCAGGCGGAGATGGAGAAGCACGGCCTCAAGCGCGGCGCGAACGGCCTGGAGATCTACGTCATGTGCGAGATCCCGAGCAACGTCATCCTCGCCGCCGAATTCGCCGAGATCTTCGACGGCTTCAGCATCGGCTCGAACGACCTCACCCAGCTAATCCTCGGCGTCGATCGCGACAGCGAAATCGTTGCGCCCATCTTTAACGAACGAAACGCCGCCGTGAAGTCCATGATCGCGCAAGTCATCAAGGTCTGCCGCGAGAAGCACCGCAAGATCGGCATCTGCGGCCAGGCCCCGAGCGACTACCCCGAGTTTGCGCAATTCCTCGTCGAGCAAGGCATTGACAGCATTTCACTCAATCCCGACACCGTTCTCAAGACCAGCCTCGCTATCTTGGAGAAGGAACGGACACAGCGATGAACTGATCCTGCCGCGAATTCACGGGCATCATTTGCGATTGCCTTCACTTTCCGGTCAAGTGCATGCTGGCGCAGTTCCTGCATCCGACGTGTCTTCATACCCAAGCTGCGGGTCAGGAGATGCTGACCTGGCGTTGGGCTTTCAGTCTGAGTCCAATTTGGGACGATATCGCGGAGCCTCTACTTGATTGAAGTCTGTGCATGGCACGATAAGTGGGGATTTGATCTCATTCTGTAACATCTGGTCGAGAATTGGGTATCCCAACCGCAAGACGCCACATGAAAACGAAACGATATGTATGGATAACGCTGATGACCCTCCTTTTGCTGGTATGGGTCTGGAGTCGGCGTGAGCAGACCAAGCCAGCGCTTTCATTGCAGCAGCGAGTCGAGGAGGGTTTAAAGGCTCTTCATGCCAAGGCGGACCCTAAAGTCACGCTGACTGATATGCGTCAGAAACTGCGGCAAATGGACCATGCGGAGGCGCTGGCGTGGATTTTAGAGCAACTGAAGACGGGAGAGGACTTTGAGACCGGCATGGATTTCACCATAGGTAGCGGGCAGAACCTCACCGCTTGGCCGAGTTACCGCGTGTTCTTGCTGGACTTGCTCTATCTGGTGGATGCGGAGGCTGCAGCGCGCCTGTCCCGAGAGATTTTGCAGTCACCGCGCTCGGCGGATGAGTGCGCTATCGCCATGAGGAACGTGGGACGTGCTGGTGATGTGGAGTTGCTGAAAACAAAGGTGGCGGAACTGGTGCGGCAGAAGGAATGGCGTGCCAAGCCCAGTGCGGGCTACTTGGAAGCCTTTGATGTCATCGTCCATACGAAACACACGGCAATGGCGCCGGAATTACTGACGCTCTGTGATGTGAAGGATCAAAAAGCGGTGCGGCATGCAGCCTTTTTGACACTGGACCGCCTGATCGTAGCCAAACCAGAGGTGGTGCTACCGGAGTTGGCTCAAACGGCCGCAAAGCATCCAGAAAGCGGGTTAATGCTGTCCAATATGATCGCACGGGCTGACGTGCGGGATGCGGTACAACGTCAGGCCCTGGAAACCTACCTGCTGGATCAGCAGCGCACCGCTGCGGAGTTGCAGGGCTTTGCCAGTGTTTTCCCAAATGCCAATATGGCGGTCTCTGAAAACCTTCTGACCCACTCAGCAACGATTGATGGAAGCGAATTGGCGGCCAAAGACCGAGCTTCACTGGAAACCGTGGCTAAATGGCTGGCAGACCCACGCTTTGAGCGCGTGCACGACACACTGAGGCAAAGCTATCAGCGCCTAAAAGGCTTCGTGGAGCGGTGAAAATACTTCCGTTGTGTAACAAGCACGTAGATCATGGGTATCCGATTCACATAACCTCCCCGCTCATGCAAGAATCCCGCTCCAATTCAATCCCTGGCATCCGCTGTTTATTGGCAATGCTCTACTTGGCGCTTGGCGGATTTTCACAGGCGCAGACTGCGCGGGTGCTGACGATCGAGAATGACGTGCAAACAGCGACAGGAGGAGCCGGAGCTTGGTTGCCGGCACAGCAGGAGCAAGCGCTGGCAGTGAAGGACCGCATCCGCACGCGGCAGCGCAGTCGAGCCACGGTGCGGCTCACGGGCCTCTATACCATGCGAATGGAGCAACTGACGACGATCGAGATTTCTCCGCAACTGATCGATGACAGCAAGCCGAAGCTTGATTTGATGAGTGGTGCGTTGTTCATCTTTAGTCGCGAGGAACAGGGCGAGATCGACATCAAAACACCTGCGGCGAATGGTGCGCTACGGGGGACGCAGTTGTTTGTGAATGTGGGGGCCGGAGGTAAGACCTTCTATCAAGTGCTGGAGGGCAGTGTGGAAGTGAGCAATGCCCATGGGCGTGTGCTGATCAACGCCGGTGAGGCGGCTGAGGCATCTCCCGGATCCATACCGAGGCGCACGGCGGTCTTGGAAGCGAAAAACATCCTGCAATGGGCGCTGTATTATCCGGCGGTGCTTGATCCGGGTGAGTTGCAGGCTGGGATGAGCGGTCAGGGGGATTCAACAGCATCGACTGCATCAACAGCCATGCAGGCGTATGAGGAGGGGGACCTGCTCGCCGCGCTCAAGTGGCCACGCGGAAGTCATTTGGACCTGGATGCGGCTATTTTGCTGGCGGTGGGTCGTGTGGATGAGGTGCAGGCTATTTTGAAGAAAATTCCAGCTTCAAGCCCCATGCGGCGTGCTTTGGAAAAAGTCATCGCCGCAGTCAAATTTGAAGTGCAGCCGAGTTGGCCATTGGAATCGATCCAAACGGCTTCTGAGGCGATGGCGGAGAGTTATTACCAGCAATCACGATCCAACTTGGAGGCGGCGCGTGATGCGGCCAGGCGGGCGGTAGCGCTTTCGCCACAGAATGGGTATGCGTGGACGCGGCTGGGGGAATTGGAGTTTTCATTTGGTCGCTCGTCGCGTGCGCTTGAGGCACTGGAACAAGGTTTGAAGCTGACGCCTAGGAACGCTCAGGCACATGCACTGCATGGCTTTGTATTGAGTTCTCAAAGTCGGATCAGAGAGGCGCAGTATGCGTTCAATAGGGCTGTGAAACTGGATGGTGCACTTGGAAATGGTTGGCTGGGACTGGGGCTTACCAAGATCAAACAGGGTGACGTGGCTGCTGGGCGTGCGGACATTCAGACTGCGGCGACGGTTGAGCCGCTGATGGGGGTGTTTCATAGCTACCTTGGCAAGGCATTGAGCGTCGAAGGACGTGCGGATGATGCACGCAAGGATCTCGACCTGGCCAAGCATCTCGACCCACGTGACCCGACGCCCTGGCTTTATTCAGCGATTGAGAATCAACTCCACAACCGCACCAATAAAGCCATTGGAGAGCTGCAGAAGTCCATCGAACTCAATGACAACCGTCGCGTTTACCGCAGTGAGTTTTTACTGGATCAAGACCGCGCGGTACGCAGTGCAAACCTGGCGAGTATCTACAACAACAATGGCATGAGTGCCGTCGCACTGCGGGAAGCAGCGCGTGCGGTGGATAGTGATTACACCAATGCCAGTGCGCACTTGTTCCTTTCGAATGCTTTCCATTCACTGCGCGACCCCAAGCGCATCTCGCTGCGCTATGAGACGCCATGGTTCAATGAATTGCTGCTGGCGAATTTATTCTCTCCGGTCGGCGGCGGACCACTGTCACAATATGTCTCCCAACAGGAATACTCCAAGCTGCTGGAGGCAGATGGCATAGGCGGCAGTATCCTGAATGAATATCGTGAGACTGGTGAGCTGCGCACAGCTGCGTCAGTTTTTGGCACCCATGGAAACGTAAGCTGGGGGTTGGACTATTCCTACCGTGATGACCATGGCACGCGGCCTAACAATGAGGCGTCGATCCAGGAGCTTTATGGGCAGGTGAAGTGGCAGGCGACACCGGATGATACACTGTATTTTTTGGGCAAGTGGTCGAAGCAGGAAAGTGGAGACAACTTCGATACCTTCAACAATCAGGCACTGGCACAGGATGTGTTTTTTGATGAGAAACAGAGTCCAGGTCTGCTTCTGGCTGGCTGGAATCACAAATGGGCGCCTGGATCACACACGTTACTCCTTGTCGGACGCCTGAGTGCGCAGCAGCGGATATCCGACCCTCGCACGAATCAATTGCTGATCCAGCGTGATTCTGCGGCACTGAACCCGAGCGTCATCAAAACAGTCGGCTTCTTCGATGTGTTCACAAACCCGGCATCGACAGTGACGCTGGCCCCGGATGGAGTCTCGTTGGTCTATTCGCCAGCATTGCTAAGCGCGATGGCTCCATTCATCGGCGCTGGAGCCGTGCAGGGTGTTTTCACCTCACCGTTTACATTTGAAACTCAGCGGCGCTTTGAGATTTATTCGGCCGAACTCCAACACATCCAGCAAATGAAGCAGCACACGCTGCTAGCTGGTGCTCGTTTTCAAAGTGGGGAGTTTGAGACGCGGACGCGGATGACGGTGATCCAGCCCAATTTCATCGGTGGATTCTCCTCACCGGCGGTCAATCAACAAAGCTCCGTCGATTTTCAACGCGTTAGCCTCTATGCCTATGATTACTGGCAGCCGAAGCCTTGGCTGACATTGATTGGAGGCATCTCGTGGGACAGCATTGACCATCCGGATAACTTCCGGAATCCGCCCGTGAATGACCGGCAACGTAGCGATCGGCGTCTATCCGGTAAGGCTGGCTTCATCGTCAATCCATCCCGCTGGTTTCAGATGCGTGGTGCATTTACACAGGGAATCGGCGGCGTGAGCTTTGATGAAAGCGTACGGCTTGAGCCGGTGCAGATCGCAGGTTTCAATCAGAGCTATCGCACGATCATTTCTGAATCCATTGCCGGATCGGTGGAGACGCCACGCTTTCAGAGCATGGGTCTGAGTTTGGAAGGAATGCTGCCAACAAGGACCTGGTGGGGCATCACGGGGAATGTGATTGAGCAGGATGTTGACCGCACAGTGGGAGCCTTGATCGGCTACAGCTCCGGTTTGTTTCCGGTTGATCCCGCCTATTTCCCGGGCAGCACCTCGCAGTCACTTTCATACCGCGAAGAGTCTCTCCAGTTCACCGTCAATCAGCTCGTTGGAAGCCAGCTTGCGCTTGGAGCTCTTTATCGAGTGACTCAGTCGGAGTTGCGTACGACTTTCAATGACCTGCTGGTGTTTGGTGCACCGAATGCTGTGGTGCAGGATCGCGCGACTCTGCATGAAATCGGCCTGTCGGCGAACTGGAACTCGCCCTCTGGATTCTTTGCCCGATTGGAGGCAAACTATTACATGCAAAGCCTCAAGGATGACCCGCGTGGACTTGCGGCTGGCACTGCTGCGAGATCGGGTGACACTTTTATGCAGTTTAATGCCTTCGCGGGCTATCGTTTCCGCCGCAACATGTGCGAAGTGAGCGCGGGGATTTTAAATATCACCGGACAGGATTACAGCCTGAGCCCCCTGAATCCATACACTGACATTGCTCGAGATAAGACCTTTGTTTTGCGGTGCCGTTTTAGTTTCTAATCACCCCATGAGCACACTCAACCCAGAGCCTGAAGAACTGTCCGATGAGGAAATGTGTCACGCTTTGGATCTCGGCGTGAAGCCGGAATCAAAGCATTGGCTGCCACCCACGGTAGAGAAGCTTCAGGAACTGATGCCGGGCTATGTGATCCAGAAGTTGCTCGGGCGCGGTGGAATGGGTGCTGTTTATCGCGGCGTGCAAACAAGCCTCGATCGCGTGGTGGCGATCAAGATTCTTCCTCCCGGTTTGGAGGAGTTGGACCCCACATTTGTCGAGCGCTTCAAAAATGAAGCGAAGGTCATGGCCAAGTTGGATCATCCCAACATCGTCAGCATCTATGAGTGCGGAGAGACGGCGGGAGGGCAGTTGTATTTTGTCATGGAGTTTGTGGATGGCACGGATGTGTCACGCCTGATTGGACAACAGGGAAAGCTGCCACCGGAGCAAGCACGCAGCATTACCATTGAGGTGTGTGAGGCACTCGCGGCAGCCCATAGCTTGGGGATTGTTCACCGCGACATCAAACCAGCCAACGTGCTCATTAACACAAAAGATCAGGTTAAAGTGGCTGACTTCGGTCTTGCGAGATTGCCAGAAGCCGTCGCGCAGGGGCTAACACGCACAGGCTATGCCGTGGGCACACCCGATTTTTTAGCGCCTGAAGTTTTAACAGCAGGAAGCATCGTGGATGCTCGTGCGGATGTTTATGCGCTGGGGGTGATGCTCTATCAAATGCTCACAGGTCATTTGCCACGTGGTGCATTCAAATCAGCCTCAGAGCATGTGCCGGGACTCCATCCGCGTTTTGACGACATCATCTTAAAGGCCATGCAGGCGATGCCAGCTGATCGTTACGCGAGTGCAACGGAATTGCGGCGTGATTTGAAACTCATGACTTCACTCGCAGCAGTTCCAACGCTGCGAGAGGCCGATGCCAGCACTGTACTGGTGCCAGTTGCAAAGGAACCAACCCTAGTCGTGCCGACAGTAAGTGAACCACCCACCGTGCGCCGTCAAAAATCGACCACAACTGCCCGGACGTCAGGCATGGTCAAAAAAGTGCCCCTCAAAGGCAACCAAGCCTGGAGCACCGAACGACGAACCCGCTTGGTGACGGCGCTCATAGGTGTGCTACTGACCTTTAGCATGGGCTATTTAGCGCTCAAGAGGGTTGGAGGCGGACTGGCCATGCTAAGCTATGATGTGCCGTTTTTTGTGCAGCCTGCACGCGCAGTGAATGAGGTGCGCGCCGTCTATTTAGAAGAGTTTGATGGTGAGTTTTTAGATCGCAGTGGTCAGGCTCGGTTATTGGATAAACTGGGTGAGGCTGGCGCGAGAGCGGTCATGTACGACGTGGTCTTTGATCGACCTTCCGCTGATCCGGCCGTTGATACGGCATTTGCTGCGGCGATTCGGCGATTCCGCGGCGTGGATGCCACTGGCGCAGCGATACCGGGGGCTAGACAGCGAGTCGTGCTTCTGGCATGCGGTCGGAAAAACCTGGAGCAGGCCGGCGTCATCGGTGAGCAACTTATCCAGCCCACCGATACACTCATGGATGCGGCAACGGATTTCGGCCTCGTGACGCTGCTTCATGATGATACCTTCACGGTTCGAGAGCTGGCGACGGGTACTCCCGATGAGGCAACGATCACCTGGAAACTGGCTCAATCCTTGGTGAGCAAAGCCAAGCTCAGTGACGAGAGCCGCCTTCAACCACGCTGGATCAATTTTGCGGGTCCGCCCTCGACCATCCCCTCCCTGATGGCGCGTGATGTCATCAGCAGTGTCGAGCCAGAGTTGCTGCGGGACAAAGTCATCGTCGTCGGAGGTAAGCCCGGTATTGTGAGTCCAAAGTTGGGTGAAGATACTTTTTCGACTCCCTATCATAGCTTTGATAGTCGCGGAAACCTAGCCCTTATGAGCGGAGTTGAAGTGCAGGCAAATGTGCTGAGCAATCTTAGTCAAGGAAACTGGCTCACGCGTAGCAGTCACCATGCAGATCTATGGATGATCAGTGCCATGGCCTTGGTGTTCGGATTTGGACTGACCCGTATGCGGCCTCTTTTCGGACTGCTATTCGGCATACTGGCAGTGGTCGCTCTTGTTCTCTCCGGCATCATCAGTGTTCATTTTGGCAACGTATGGTTCCCGTGGAGCGTTGCCGCGCTGGCACAGCTACCGGTGGCACTTGTTTGGGGGACAGCAGCTCATTTTTATGTTGAGCGCTTCTTCCGCATGAAATTAACGGAGGAGCAAAAGAAACTGCGTGAGGCCTTTGAGCGCTATCTCTCTCCCGGGATGCTAGAGCGCGTCACCACAGAGGATTTTCATCTCAAAACCGGTGGAGACAAGGTGCTGGCCGCCATGATGTTCACTGATATCGCCGCCTTTACGGATGCCTGTCAGCGTGTGCGTGATCCCGAACTCATCGTGGAGAATCTGAATGGCTACTTTGAGCGCACCACCAGCCACGTCTTTGATCACGACGGTATGGTGATCAAATTTATCGGCGACGCCATCTTCGCCGCCTGGGGGGTGCCGTTTGAAGATGAACATGCTGCAGTTAAGTGCGTGAGGGCAGCCTGGAATCTCTCGGAGCATGCCAAACTCAAAATGGACGGCGAAGACTTGCTCACACGCGTAGGATTGCATTATGGCGAAGTCGTTGCTGGCAACATC
Organism: Verrucomicrobiaceae bacterium; assembly: GCA_031411715.1. Taxonomy (GTDB): domain Bacteria; phylum Verrucomicrobiota; class Verrucomicrobiia; order Verrucomicrobiales; family Verrucomicrobiaceae; genus Prosthecobacter. Next base: position 11,287 of record JANOBP010000115.1, read on the forward strand.
GGCAGTAAGAGGCACGTCGATTACACGCTCATCGGCGATGCCGTGAACCTCGCTGCGCGACTTGAGGGTATGAACAAGATGCTCGGCACAGGCATCCTGCTCAGCGAGGCCGTGCAGCAACACCTCAGTGAGGAATTCATCACTCGACGCGTTGGACAGTTCCGCGTCAAAGGCCGCCAAGACGTCACTACGGTGTATGAACTGCTCGGTCCCGCCACGCAGACTGATCTACCTGCTTGGGCCGAGCAGTACCATGCTGCGCTGGCAGCCTTTGAGTCCAGCGACAACAGCAAAGCCCGCCGTCTCTTCAATCAAGTGAATCAAAGCCGCATGCGCGGCGACGGCCCCTCTCAATTCTTCCTCGAAGTCCTCTCCAAAGGCGAGACGACATTGGCCGGAGTGGTCGATTTGAAGGAGAAATAGTCAACTGCTGCGCTGTCTCGCCGTTTCTCGGATGTTTAGATTCAGATGGCTTTGGATTTTCAGGTCATGAATCGTCATCGGCGCGGAAATAATGAGCAGCGATGAATTGCAGTATCAGGCAGGAAGTGGGCGTTAATTTGGATATCCATTCCATGAAGTATTTTATCTTTTCTTTATTCCTTTTTCTCTGCTCCCAACTCATCGCCGCTGAGGGTCTGCATCCGATCAAGTACAACCATCCAGGGCTCGTCGTCGATCTCGAGGTCGGCTTGTGGGCTTGGCCCGTGCCCTGCGATGCGGATGGCGATGGCGACTTCGATTTGATCGTCTCCTGCCCCGACAAGCCGCACAACGGCATTTATCTCTTCGAGAACACCTCAGGTGACACCGCGAAGAACCCGATGCCGGTGTTCAAACCGGGCAAGTTCATCAGCAAGACGGCGCCGTATGTCATGCCGAGCTATGCCAATGGCCAAATGCGCGTGATGACTCCCGGCGCTGAGTATTTAAACTTCACCAAGACCGGTCTCGATGAAAAGGTGAAGCTGCCCATCGACAGCAAATGGTACAAGCCACAGGGCAAACAGCCCAAGGGGCCCAAAGTGCGGCACAATCAGTG